>NZ_JAPMXC010000010.1:352365-704731 GCF_026624755.1 Robbsia betulipollinis | reverse complement strand
TACGTAGAAAGATCCAGTCGTGGCGGTCGCATCCATGATGCGTAGCAGGGGACCACTGACTGACCCGTTTCCTTTCGAACAGAACTCGCTGTTCTTTCGAAAGAATACGAGCTAACGGGCCAAGCTGACAATGGCGGTTTTTCTATCTACCGAACGTTCGATGCCAAACAGGCAACAGGGCATGTCTGCATATGCCAAATCCAGTCGTGGCGGTCGCATCCATGATGCGTAGCAGGGGACCACTGACTGACCCGTTTCCTTTCGAACAGAACTCGCTGTTCTTTCGAAAGAATACGAGCTAACGGGCCAAGCTGACAATGGCGGTTTTTCTATCTACCGAACGTTCGATGCCAAACAGGCAACAGGGCATGTCTGCATATGCCAAAGCTGAACTTCAACCACAAAACCTCATGAAAACCCTCTCAATCATCGTCTTTACGGATAATTTTTTCGATCCAGATTTCGTGTAGTTAAACTCGCTATATAGCCGCACAACTGGCCCTGGCAGTTTGGTTGAAGTTCAGCTTTGGCATATGCAGACATGCCCTGTTGCCTGTTTGGCATCGAACGTTCGGTAGATAGAGTCGAACCAGGTGGACTGGATCGAGGCGCCCGCGCCCGACGCGATCCCGCAGATCAAGAGCCGCGTGCGGGCAATGGCATCGGACTGGCACCCGTACCCAATAAATACTCGCGCCGCCATCGGGCAAGCTGGTTCGTGTTGAGGCCGTTGGCTAACGCCACCGCGGCCATCGAGACGTCGGGGCGCAACGTCTGTTCCACCAGTTCCCGCTTGAACGTCGTGCTAAAGCGTCGACGTGCTGTCGACGGCTTGACCTCGATTACATCCGGCTCTTCTCTCATCGCTTCCGATCCCGTTATGAAATCGGCAATCCTCGCGCTTTTAGATCGGATGGAGAAGATGTACTGGCTGGACGCTTACGTTCAACATTCATGGCCCGCGTTTCCAGCATCTGCGCGGCCTCCGGATCCATCGTGATGCCCTGGTACTTCAGCCCGCTTTCGAGCACCATCAACTTTCCGGCATTGGTGGAGCCCATAAACGTCGCAAGGTTCTTGCGGATCTGGTCTCGCTGGTCAGGCCGGAGCGTGTTTTCGCTGCTGAGAAAACCTGACGATTGCATGCCCTGCGCGAATATCTTCGCGGCCGCCTCTTCCGCCGCCATTGCCGAACCAAACAGCTCCCGACCCTCTCGAATGGGATGCATACCGCAGATTCCATCCAGGCCGAAACCTCTGATGTGCATCATGTTTTTTACCGGTATCGTCCGCTCTCCGGACGAGTCGGTGTAGGTGTACTGCAGTTGCCCATTGTCGAGCCGCTTGACGACGACGTTTTGCGGCAGAAGCGGATTCAGCGCTACCACACGCGCACCGATCATGATTTTTTCGACGAACGCGTTACCGCGCAAGCAAATGCTTGCCACGATGAACAGCATGAAACGCCCCGGCGTCATTTCCAAGTTTGGAGATTGACTCAGCAGCCGGTACAGCGGGTGATCAGTGGCGATCGCCCGCGATCCGTCGGCCTGCTTCCGGTATACCTTGAGCGGCAGCGTCGACACCGTCTCGGAGAGGAGGCGAATGCACGCCCAAACTGCCGACAGCTGCATTGCCGTGTCGACAGATACGTTTTTCCCGCTCGCGCTCTTCGAACCGAACCATTCTTGCCAGAAAGTGCCATCGGTAAGTCCGATTGGGACGCCCATCCAGTTCAACAGCGCCGACTTCACCCGGCCCGGCTTTTTGCTGCCTGCCATCACACCCCCACCATGATCGGGTCGTCGAAAAATCCGTCCGCGCTGTAGCGCGACTCAGGATTCAAAGCCATCAGCGAAATAGCGTCGAAACTGGCCATAAGCGGGTCGATTTTTGACGTCCCGCTTGCTTGTTTCGTAATATTCACCGCGTTTCCTACTGGAACGACCCGAGCGTTTCCGACGCTCCAAGCCATCAACGACTGGCCGCCGTGGATCAACACGCCTTCTGCCAGCTTCCGCTCGGCAGTCTTGATTGCGCCCGACAGTTTCCAGCCCTGCGAAATGCCGATCACCTTGTCCTGCGGGACGTCTGCCTCGACGAGTGCATCGAGTACCGCGCCGATGCCAGCTGGGTCGGCGCCAACACGGTCAAGCAGACCGGCAACCTCGATCATCGAGACGATTTCCGCAACTTGCATCACGTCGTCACCCATTTGATCGACGACCGTCAGGTCGCCCGCCTTCTCGAAGTCGCGCAGCGCCGGCGCGATTTCCTTGCGGCGATCAAACACGGATGGGTGCGCCCAGGCATGCGTCCACAGAAGCCAGCGCCGCGTTTCACGCTCGCGACCTATTACGGCCAACCCCAGCAAGTCGTCGAGCCCGCCGCCATCTATGCCCACGTCGATGACCTCCGAGCGGGCAATCAGATCGTCCAGCGAGAGGCACGGCGCCAGCGCGGCAGCCTCCCAAAAGTCGGCGCCAGCCCACCGGTCGCTGCGCAGAGCGAGGCCGATTTCCACGTTGCCGTGCTTCGCCAAGAAGCCGCGGAACGATGCTTCACCCTCAGTTTTCGCCTTAGTGAATTCGCGCAGTAGGAAAGCGCGATCTACCGAATAGCCGAGATTCGGATTCACCATGGCAAGGTTTTCAGCGAGCAGATGCTCTTTGCTCGCCACCATTTCGGGCGGGTGCTCGAAAATCACCGGCACGAAACATGGGTCGATGACCTTACCGTCGCGAACGTCGCGCGCGTACTGCAGCTTTTGGCGGAACACGCCCGCCGGCGGATCGTCCGATTGCGTCGTCAGGTAAATAACGAAGCCTTCCGGGCGTGACGCCAAGCCGCCGATTGCCTCCCGCAGCATGTTCTCTGCACCGGCTTGCTTGCCGAACAGCCACAACTCGTCGACCAGCGTCCCCACAGACTTTTTCCCGCCTACCGTATTCGAGTCGGCCGCGACGACCTTCAGCGTCGCGCCAGTGTTACGGTGCGTTATCGTCTTGATGTGCGTTTGAACCTGGAGAAGCTCCTCAAGCTCCTCGTCATGCTTCACCATGTCCCGGCTCGGGCTGAAACTGTTCTGCGCGACCTCGATCGTCGGGGCCAGAATCGCGAATTCAGCCGACTGCCGCCAGTTCAAAATGACCGCGGTCATCATGATCCCGGCGGCGATGGTCGACTTCGAATTTTTCTTCGGCAGGCAGATGAACCACTCGGTAATCAGACGGCGCCCGCTCTCCGGGTCATACGCACCGAAGATCGAGGCGACCAGGTCGAACACCCATTCCGCACACGACTCGCCGAACGTCGGGCTGCCGGGCGCGTCTACGATCTTGAGCGCCTTGAAAACTTCGAGCGCTTGCTCAGACTGCCCCGGGAAGATCGGAGGCGGAATAATGGAGTCGCCGCGCTTGAGCCGTTCCGCCCAATCGACGCAGCTTGTCTTCCATTCCATCGCCTACTTCCGGTTGTTCACGACCAGCTTCGGCGGCGCCGTCGCGGCGAATTTTCCTGCACCCGCCTTTTTGGCGGCGTCTGCCTTCGCGTCCTTCTTTCCGGCCTCGCCGACCTTCGCGTGCATGAACGGCATGAGCGCCTTCGCCGCGTCCACACGCAGCTTCTGCTCGGTCCGGCCGTCGTTCATTGCAGCAATCAGGAACGCCTTCGGATCCGTGAAGGTCGACAGCGCGTCTATGTTGAAATCGGCCGGCACCCGCGGCGCGCCAGCCTCTTTCTCGGCCGGCTTCGCTTTTGCCTCGCGCTGAATCCGGGCCGCCTCCAGGTACAGGACGACGTCCTTGTCTTTAACAAGTCGCGACCCGGCAGCCGATGCCGTTTTGGCGCTGTATCCAGCAGCAACAGCCCCGTCTTTATTGGACTTGCCGGCTAAAACAGCGTCGGCGAAACGCCTTTTCTTTGCTGTTAAAGCCATTAACAAAACCTCAAAACGGGGAAAAATTCTGCGAATGCGGGAACTGGCGGTCTAGAAAGTTTTTACCTGCCAACTCTCGACCCACCCTCCCCTGTGTGTACTAATTACAAAGCGCCCTCTTGCCTCTGCTTCTCGGCACTGTGGTGGTGGAAGCACAGCGATTGCCACCGCGTTGTATCCCAGAACACCTTCATGTCGCCGCGGTGCGGGTCCATGTGGTCAACCACTGAGCCGTAGGGGGCTGCAATGCCGCGCGTCGCGCACTCGATGATGACGCCTTCAATCGTCGTTGCGACGATGCCCGCATCGCGCATGCAGAAGACACAGAACGGGTGATTGCGTAGATGCCCGGCCCGCGCCTTCTGCCATGCATAGCCATAGCCGCGGGCCGTACTGCTCTGCTTATCGGTCCGCCATGATCCTGGCTGAAGAACTGCAACGCGGCTGACAGACGACGTCGGAAGCCTGAGCTTCAGCGTCTGCAGCCGCGGGGTAACCACTTAGGCGGCCGGGTATGCGGCGGACAGCGCGGCAGCCGTGGCGGCCTGGACCTGCTCGGTGGTCAGCGATGCGTCGACCGACTTGAGCAGCAGCGCGATCTGCACTGCGGCGCCGACCTTGTCGACGGTTGCGGGGATGGTTGCATCGGGCATTGCGATCTCCTTGAGAATGACGGTAGGAACGGCGGCAGCATGGGCGCCCACGATCTTCGTGACATCAGCCTCAACAGTCGCGACGACCGCAGCTTCCTTGCTCTTGAACCAGGAAGCGATCCTCTGAAGCACGGATGTGATGGTCATTGCGATCTCGATGGGCCAATGCAAAAAGCCCGCACGGCTATCGCTATGCGGGCTTCTGAATTCGTTTGCTACGGACGTGACTACGCCGACGAAGGTGATTCTAGAGGATGCGCGCCGGGTTTACAAGCGCTTTTATCAGACCTTTCGCATAGAGTTGCGGGCGCATCAAATCTTTCGCGGCCGCATAGTCGCCGTCTTGGGTTTCCGGATACCGCGGATTCTTCCACACGGTCGAGCCGGTCACCATGTTGCGCATCGCCGTGCTGACAGCGATCCGGTGCCGCACGCCCAGCGCCAGCACGAGCGGCTCGACAACCTTGCCCACTTCCGCGCGCAGATTCGCGTCGACCTGCTCGCCCAGCTCGTCGTACGTCATCCATTGCCGGCTGGACCGGTACTCGCGGCAGGACGCATCCGCAGTCCGGTATCCGACGGCCGGGGTGTACGTTTCGCTCCACTCGTACCAGTCAAGCAGCACGGCGTCGATGTCGTCTTTCGGAATGACGCCGCACAGATCGAGAATATTCATGGATTGCCTCTTGCCGTAGTTTTCGCATCTGCTGCCGTGCGGCGCGCCCAATGCACAGGTTTTGTGGTCCGCGCCGAAGAAGCGCTCTGATCGTTCGTGCGGGCAACCCTTGCATGTGCCCGCCTGATGGTCTTCCAGGATTTTCGCTGGGTCGCTGAATTCGCTGAGGCGGGTCATTTATGCTGCCTCGCGCGGCACGCCGTCGCGATATGCCGACCAAGGCGAGTACGCAGCTTCCCATGTCGCGCGCTTCAATTCGCCCGGTGCCGGCCCCTGGTCAAGCCATGAATGGCAGCGCCAGCACCCGGGCACCGTGAACCGGTCTGCTGCCTTCTGCCCCATGCCCTTGCCGTACTCTGCCCAGTTCGCATGGCACGGCACCACGGTCGCGATCTCGTTGCGGCAGACGCCTGGGACGCGCAGATAGCACGGCTGCCCGCGGCACGCCGCCAGCATCGCCTTGTCGTGACCGGCGCGCTTCTTCGGTGCCTTTTTCTTGATGGGGCCCGAGCGGCGCGGAAGTGTAGATCGCTTGAATGGGTCGAGGGTGCGCGGGTCAGGTCGCTTGAAACCGGTGCGCTTCAGCATCGCGTCGCACCCCAGCGAATGGCGACCGTCACCGCACTCGGCGTCAGCAATGCAAACGCTATCCCTACCGTTACACCCGCCAGCCACACCAGGCCGCACACCAGCGCGAACAACGTCGCCGTGATGATCAACATGCCCTTCAATGCGGGACTGAAACTCATGCTGCCACCGCCTGCGCCATGCAGATGCCCCAGACATTGCCGGCGAGTGGGCGCAGGCGCGCGAGGTTTTGCTCGATGGCTGCAGCGGCCTCATCAGACGCCTTTCGCCGGAAATCACGATCGAGGAAGGTCTCCGTCTGCCGCAGAACCCCGCGACCCGCCACGCGATTAGCCGTGTGTTCGACATAGGCGTCAGGCATCGGGACATCAGGACCCTCGCAGATTTGCCAGACCGGCGAGAACTGCCCGAATTTCTGCCGCTCCGAGTCGACGATGTGCAGCTTTCCGCCGTTGCCGTCTCGGCGATGGCTCCGAATCGCCATGCAGACCGTCGACGAATGAATTTTGAGAACGTCGACCATCGCGGCCTGACTGAGCCGACGTCCATCGGACATCAGCGCGAGAATCAGGTCGATTGCGAGCGGCGCCTTGCGGGCACTCTTTCGCCGCGCCCTCGCTTTCGGTTCCCGTGCAACCTTTCCCGCATCAGGCGCGTCACTCAGCTCATATATGGGCGACGGCACGCCGGTGCCGCGGATTTCCTGATCGCCTGCATACCTAATCCGGGGCAAACTGCCGACGGCGCGATGCCTGACGATCGCGCGGGACACTGTTGGACGAGGCATCGCGAGGTCGCGGCAGATTTCGATCTGGCTGTATGTCTTGCCATCCGCCAGCAGGCCGATGATGCGGTCAATAGCGCTGGGCGCTTTCTGTTTTCCGCGTGGCTTTGTCGTTCCCATCAGTTCACCTCCCTGATGCTGATGCCGTGTACCTGGAGCATCAGCTTTCGCTTGATCACGTAGTCCTTCGTCTTGCGCGTGATTTCCGACTTCACGTCCTCGACGACCAGTTCACCGCCCTCCACATACGAGAAATCGGCCCGGTACTCCACCTTCCGCTCGGCCCGGCCATCGGCGCGGCGCTGCGCCGGCACCAACAGGAACACGTGCTGCATGGTCAATTTGCCTATCTCGCCTGCCTCTTCCATCACCTTCAGCACCCGGTACCGCCGCGACTCTTTCGCGCTGTCGAATTCATGACCATCGACGTTCACCTTTGTGTTGCCGTACTTCGCAGGCTTCGGCGCAGGCTGCGCTGCCGGGTGCGGCCGAGGCGCGCTCACCGTCGGCGCGGCGTTGATCCTCGCCGTGCCCACATGCGTCGCGCCGTCTGGAACCCTCGGCCACCCCTTCATGCCTTCCGTCTCCGCTTCACTTCGCTGATGATTGCCTCGTGGTTCACCGAGGCGCCGTAGGACCGTTCCACCATGCGCGGCAGCACGCGGTCCGGTACACCCTGCCGCGCCAGCGAGGCGGCGCACCATTCCTCGGCAGGCGACAACGCGGCGGGAAGGTCGCGCAGCGCCGGCGGGGCGCAACGGGCACTCATCTGCACAACGCCCATACCATTAACAAAACGACCGGAGGGACGGCCGCGGCAATGTAGTCCGACTTCACTGCGACGAGCAGCGCGATCACGAACAGCCCTCCCATCAAAATGTCGAAGCTGCTCATGCCTTGCCCCCGATCCAGCGCCAGTACGTCGAGCGCTTGCGCGACGGATCTGCCGGGCCGATGTTGCCGGCCTTGCGCTCGCGCTTGATGACGGCGCCTGCAATCTGATCCGCGAGGTTTTCGCATGCTGTTGCGGTGCCTACGGTTAGTTGCTTTTTGATTCCCGCCCTGATGTGGTAGCGCTGGAACATGAACTGCCGCTTCATTGACGCGACGACATCGTCAATCAACCCGTCGGGAATTTTTTCGCCGCTCACTTTCATGGCTGGTCCTGGTTATGCCGCGGCCGAGCCGGGGCGCAAATCGTTGAAATATGCGGTCAGCGAGAGGAACACCGACTCGGTGCCGCGCCATTCCGCCAGCAGTTTGTCGATCCACGGGCCCTGGCCGGCTGCCTTGAACACGCGGGCTTTGAACTGGAGGAAGTCCTCGCCGTCCTGCTGCGGTTTGACACGCAGTTCGACGCCGCGCCGCTTGATGCCGTCCATGGACAGGTGCCATTCCGTATCGACTGCGGCGGCCGCGCCGCTGCCCTGCTTACCTTCCGTCAGCCAGCCAGCGCGGAATCCTGCCCAGCTGTTCTTCGCCGCCATCTCGACAGCCGCCGCCGGCGTCATCCCTGCCTTCACCGCCTCAGCCTTCACGTCGTCCCATGCCGTCAGCGTCAGCGGACGCTGCTTCTTCTTCCGCGCCGTCAACCAGTCCTTCGCGTGCTGCCGATTGACGCCTTCAGCAACCAGGGCCTGCAGCGTAATCGTGTCCGGCTCGGCGGTTTTGTCTTTCGCCGTTGCCGTTTTGTCAGCGCCTTCAGACACAGGCGGCGCCAGCCGCAGGGTTTTCTCTTCTCCTGCTTTCTCTTGTTCTTCTAAACCCTTCTTGCCCTCCAAATTTGGAGGGGCTTCCGGGCGTATTTGGAGGGGCTTGCCGGTAAATGTGGAGGGGCTTCCGGGCGTTTCTGGAGGGGCTCCGTTTTCGGAGGGGCTCCGTATTTGGAGGGTCTTAGACCCACCAGATTTGGAGGGGCTCCGTTTTTGGACTCCTTTCGCATCAATCTCATGACGGTACGGAGGGCCAAGCACCTCCATTTTTTCAGTGCGCGGGTTCCACGCCTGAACGATCACGGAATCAGCCGGCGCCAGCATCTGGTACACAACGATGCTGCGCGTCTCGCCCTTGCGCCCTTCGGTCTCCATGAGGAAACCCAGGTCGACCAGCTTCTTCCGGCACTTCCGGATCGTCTTGATGTCCATCTCGAGGTCGCTTTCCAGCTCCTCGTTGGTGACCCAGGACGTGTAGTCCTCCGACGCCCAATGCGCGTAGGTTTTCAGCAGGGATTTCGTGGGGCCATCGCCAACGCGTTGACGCTTCGCCCACTGGTATGCGTAGCCGCTCATTGCGCGCCCCCATTGGTTGGAAGCGCGTCAAACGCTGCATCTACCCGCCGTGCTTGGCGCAGTAGGGCTTTTCCTCGAGCAGGCGCTTCCACTCCGCTGAATCTGTCACCTGATGCCCGCGCACGAGGTTCTTGCATCGGCGTCCGGCCCGCGTAAGGGCATGGCAGCACATATACCCACCTGAATGCATCCAGTCGGCAAACTCGTCCGGTGACATCCCGGAAAGGCGTGCAGGAAGATTGATCGCACCGACTGCATATGCCGCTGCGTCGGCTTCTGATATGCCCATTGATCGATGTCCGGCGGGATTCGGACACTGAAAGTGGATTTCCACGCCAACGCGGCGCAACATCCGAATGGCCTCTATTATTTGGTCGCGATTCAACATAGGCTCTCTCGTCGAAGAAAGTCTGATTCTGCATCAATCGATTGCAGATAATCATGATCTTGCTGCTCATGGCGTGCTCAGTGGTCGCAGGGCAATGAGCCGTCCGGACGCGTGTAGGCGCCGCAGGACAGGCATTGCCGGGCCGGGAGGTCCTGGGCGGGCGCTGACGCCATGCCCAATGACGGTTGCGCGATGCCGGCGGCTTCGGCGCGCGCTTGCGCCGGCATGGCGAGCGCTTGCTCGACGTGCGAGGCGCTCATGCGGCACCGCCAGTCGGCAGGCCGACGAGCTGCTGCAGCACGCCGTGCGGACCCTTCTTCTGGCCACGGTCGACCAGGTGGCCCTTGTCCATCAATTCCCGAACGCGGCCGCAGACCGACGACAGGCGCATGCCCGTGGCCTCAGCGATCTCGTCGCGCGTCATCGCAGCGCGGGACGTCGGAAACTCGTTCATGACGGCTTGCTGCGTCGCGCTGAAGAAATTCAGCGTCAGCGCGTGGAATGCGGCGCTCTTCGTCCGCGAGTGGCGGCTGTGCGTGTGTGCGGTCATTTCTCTGCCATCCCTTCAATCCGGCCCACCAGGCCAAACAGCGAGCGGATATGCGAAAACACGCGGTCCTTGATCTTCGCGACCTCATGCGCCTCGACACGGCTGTCGGCAAACGTCGCGTTCACCTCCTTACCGATGTCGCCGTTCGTCTCCCACGTCTTCGCCATCCATTCCAAGACCTCGCCGTCCGCGCAGTTTTCCGGCGCCGGCAGCTCGATTACGATCAGCCCCAGTTCCGTGGCAAAGGCATCGATCAAAACGCGGCTGCCCGTGATCTGCGACAGGCGCAGCGCCTCGGCCAACGTCACGTGGTGCGTCGTGTTGTTCGGATTGACCTTGTTGCGCAAAACCGCCGACGACATGCCAAGCCGCGGCGCCAGCGACTCAGCGCCGCCCGGGTAATCGTGAACAACTGCGTATGCTGCGTCGGCGATGTGCATTTCAAGCTCTATCGAACGTGGAAACTAGGGGTTGACCCGGATAAAATTCGAATCAACAAATAAAAAATTCAGTACCGGGGGTGTTCCGTGGGACCAGATCCAGCGCCAGCGCGCGCGGCACAATCGCGCCCTCTTTCCTCTACCGCCGAAGCTGCCAGATCAGCCGCGCCAGCCGCTTGTCGCCGTGGACCTTCATCTGCGACCACATGCAGCGGAATAGACGCAAGCCCGGGTGTCTCATGAGATAGCCCGCTTCCGGCACCGCTTTTTGTGGAGCGCTTCGAGCCGATCACCGATCGACTTCGACGGGCGCTGACCACGCTTTCCTGTGGACAAAGCCGAAATAAGCGACTGCGAGCAGTCGGCAAGCTTCGCCAGCGCCTGTTGGGTAAGCCCGGTGGCGAGAAGATCGGTGACGGTTTTTTGCGTGTCCATGGAAGTGATAATCACATACGTGTTCATAACAGTCAACACCAATGTGATGGCAAAACCTATTACGATCGTGATATGAGAGAACTAGCGCAACGCCTTGTGTGGGCGAGAGAAAAGGCCGAACTATCGCAAGCGGGTCTTGCTAAATTGGTCAAAATTTCGCAATCTAATATCGGCAATCTAGAATCCGGCGCTAGAAAGTCGAGCCGGAAGATTGTCGAGATTGCGAAGGCACTGGGAGTGAGCCCTGATTGGCTTGCCAATGGGACCGGCAATCCGGGCGAAAAAGCCCAGATAACGGCTCGTGAGTCAGACCCAGTGCCGCCAGGTTATGTGAGATTACGCATGCTGGACGCGACACCCTTTATGGGTAGCGCCGGCACGCCTATAGACTTTCCCGAAGTGATTCAATACGTCGATTTATTGCGTGATTATCTGATTGTCGAACTGGGATCGAATCCGGAAAGCTTGGATCTCCTCCCTGCGCGAGGCGACAGCATGTCTGGAACGATCGAGCACGGCGACATTGTCTTTGTGGACAGGACGGTCCGATGCTTCGAGGGTGACGGCGTCTATGTGATCGTCTGGCAGGACGGCTTGATGATTAAGCGTTTGCAGGGGCGTGCACACGGGGGCATACGCATCAAGAGCGACAACAAAAACTATGATCCCATTGACATTGAGCAAGCCGAAACGTCCGATCTCACGGTTTGCGGGCGGGTCACCGGATCGTGGACAGTGCGGCGCATTTAAACCATGCGCGAGGAAACGCACCAGCAACGTCCAACATGGGGACAAGAGTGCAAGAAGAAAAATCTGAAGAATCATCCAGGGAAATGCAGTCTCTCGCCTTGTACCAAGGGCTAGTAGCCGAAATAAAAGCGAAGATCACGCCATTCTTCTTCGAGCATGTGCCGCAAGGATTGTCCGAGACTGAGGCTATGGCGTGGATGGCAAAGCATTACTCACCCTATCTTGAGTCAATGTATGCCATCAACGACTCCTGCGACGCGGTAACGCATAAGCTGCTGGAGATATGGACCGGGCAAAAGTCTGAGCCACCTCAAAAGATAGCCCCTTTGATGATGGAAATTTCGCCGGCAGTCACTCACCCAACCCCATCATTCGATGAGCCAAGCCTGGATGCAGAAGCCAGGGGCTTAGTTGAAGATAGTTGGCGCACATTCCTGACCCTGGCGGCGAAAGGACAGAAAAATGCAGCAGCCGACGCAATCGGCGGATTCGAACCGAAGATGGTCGATTACTCGGTAAGGATGGGCGGTGCAAAGTCCAAACGGTTTTTGGAGTTGATCGAGATCCACCGGGCCAAGCTGGCAGATGAATACGCCCGCTCGCCGGAAACGCTTAAGCGCAGTCTTGGGCTGGCTGGAGGCGCGAAGTCGCGAGCAGTTGCGCCACAGGGGAAGTACGGCGACCTGGAAAAACTCGCTGTGCGGACCGCTGTGCGGGCTGGGGTCTGGCGGACGATCTGGTCAATTTTCAGATAAGCGCCAGCTCTAAAGGCTTACCGTGCGTCGGGCTGCGTTGAACTCTAAAGGAGCTGTAAAAAATATTTGCTCCAGCAAGTCATTCCAAAATTTCGATGTGTTGCTGTTCGAGGCGTGTCGAAGCGACTATAGGCAGTCACGTCCAACCAATTCGCTGTGACCATGGGGCTAAGCGTGGGAGCTTCCTTCCTGCGACGTTGTGCCCCAGCAACTTGGCTCGACGCAAAAAACGCTAGCAACGCTCATCACAAATAAGTGATAATAAATGACACTCAAAATTTGGCGACTGCATGACCACCAGAGCCCAACAGGTCGAAGAGACGTCAGGAGCTACTACGACCGACAGCCCGGGAACGTTCAGGCAGCCTTCGATTTTCACTGGGAGGCTCTAGAGGTCAGATTGAAAGAAAGGTGGGTACGCGATGCAGCAGCAAAGTTGACTCCTGAGAAAAAAAATGGTTTTCGCGACTTCTACGAATTTCGTTTCTTCGAAGGTCAACTGCAGCAGCGCCCTATCGGGTTTTTCGGGCCTGTGCCAGGAGTCTTTACCTTGCTTATATGGGCGACGGAAAAAGGTAACCAGTTCATCCCGGTTGAAGCGCTTGCTACTTGCGAGAAGCGAATGAATTCCATACTTTCGGGCGCTTCACAGTCGGTTCCCTGGGATGAGAACGAAGAAAATGATGCACATGACCCCGAAAAAATTATCCAAATTCCGCCAGCGTGGGTATCGAAACGGCTACGTTAAAGCCAGCGTTGAACAGGGAATGGCATTTCAACTTCGCGCATTGCGGTCCGCCAGGGGGCTGACGCAGAAGGAAGTTGCTACTGGCGCTGGTTTGGGCAGTCAATCTGCAGTGGCACGCCTTGAAGACCCCAGCTATGGAAGGATGTCTATCCCTACTCTTCTCAAGTTAGGCGCGTATTACGACGTTGCACTATCGGTGCAATTTGTCGCTTACAGCGAGTTTTTCCGTAACAAACAGAACATGTCCGAAGAGGCAATGCAAGTGCGTTCCTTCGAAGAAGAGGATTCCCAGAATACGCTTAAAAAGAACGTTCATTCAATTGCGCACTTTTCCGTAAATTCTTCACTACGGACAAACACGTTCAACTACACCCCCCAAGTGATTGACCTACAAGAAACCCAAGCGTCAGTTTGGGTGGTTGCAGGCACGAAAGCATCTCAATCAAGTATTTCAAATAGTAAAAATTTAAAGGACGTTGAAAATGCCACGGAAAATTGAAAATCTTGGGGGGAAAAACATAGACCTTACTATTCCAGACTCTCTGCGAGAGGTCTATGTTGATGGGATTTCACAACTCCAAGTTGGCATACCTGTCACCAAAATCATGTTTCACTCGATGACGACATTATCCGAAGGCAATGACGTTCCCGAACAAAGAACCGCAAACCTTTCAGTCGTCATTCCAACGCAGGCACTATTTGAGCTCGTTGCGAATATGGCAACTACAACCGATCAAATTGTGATGCACGGCATTGAAACTGCTATTTCGAGCTATCGAGAGAACATGCTGGAACAAGCAGTGAGGTTACGCGAGCTAACAAAATCAAAAGAAAATAGTGATTAGCAACTGCCGACTGATCAGTTACCAGCTGTAGCACTTTCAAAGTATAAAAGCCCTGCTCCTGAGCGGGGCTTTTTCTTTCTCTGCCCCTACAAATAATTTGTTGCCTGGGCACAACTAGATCTCCGCTTGCATCTTTGCTTCTTCCCCAATCCAAAATTTCCCTGCGCCAAAAAATCACATTTGTGTTTGACACATTAAAACACATACGTGATAATTTGTTCATGCCAGCGACGCATGGCACGCCGGCCCCGCCGGGACGTTCTTTCACAATCCAGCAAGCGATGCAGCACATAGGGCGCAACCCGGTCCCCCTCAAGACCTCCGGCTATCGATCTGCGCCTGCCCTCGGGAGTGAGGGAGAGAACGCACTTCGATTGATCACCGATCCACGGTGCCGCGAGCCTCGCCAGAGGGTGTAGCGCGGGCCGGTGGATCAAGTATTTCCCAATGCATTCCCGTGAGTGAATCGGTAAGTACTACTTAGTTTATTGCCCTGTTCAGGGCGTCACCGAGATAACTGATGCACGAACTGGAGTCCGACGTGGAAATCACCGTCCCGCAAGCGCTTGTCGCTGTCGGCACCGCCCTGCTCATGACAGGCGCAGCGGTCCTGATGTTCGTTTTTATCTGACCAGCCCCGCTTCTGCGGGCATCACCGAGAAAATCATGAACATGGCAACTATGGCGCGCGCCGAAGCCGCCGTTTCCGCAGAGGAAGTCCGTTATGACCAATGGCTTTCGCGTCTGGCAGTACTCGCCGGTATGACGATTGTGCAGTTGGACCGAGATACCGATGCGCTGGAAATCTTCGATGCCGGATACACCCCGGCCGAAGCTGCGACAGAAATCGCCGCCCAACTTGCCTGACAACCGTTGTTCATGCCTCGCGCGCCGGGGCATTGGCAACCGCTGTTTCTCCTGGAGCCTGAAATGTGGATGGCGATCACCTCTTTCTTCTTCCTCATGCCCAGCGTTCTCGCTGTGGTGTGGGGCGTGCAATCGACCCGCGAGCTTGAATCGTGGACCGAGTGAAGCGCGCGGCTCGCGGCATCATCCCCGCCGCCCCTCGCAAACCGGCCCGGCGCAACACCGGCAAGGTATTCGCCCAGCTACTGCCCGGCGACGAATTCCACGACGCCACCGGCGCGATTTACGTCAAACGCAACGAGCTCACAGCACACCACGATGGCCGGCCCGACGCCGTCGTGTCGTTCAAGCGGCTGGACCGAGTCTTCACCAATCCGGCATGGCGAGCTGCGCGCCGCGCGGCCGGCAACTCCGAGGAAAAGTGACATGTCGAATTTTCGCGTGACCGTGCGCACCGCCGCCGGCGTCTACCGTGGCCGCGGTGCTTGCGTGAGTCAGCAGGCCGCGCTCGCCGCCGCCCACAACCGATTCGGGCTCGCTGCCCTGGCGATCGTCGTCGTTCAGGTGCGCAATTGACTACGGCCGGCTTCCTCTTGCGCCTGGCCATCGCCGGCGGCGCCGTCATTCTCCTCCTCGCCCTGCAAACCACCCTCGACGAGGCAGAACACGCCCGCGCGCCGTGCGCGGCTCACCGCTGCGCCTGAGCGCCAGCGCTTCACTGGATCTGACATGACCACCAACGAATACAGCAGCGTGCTGGACGAGGCGTCGCGCACGATCGGCTCCCTCCTTTGGCAACTGTGGCATCACCAGGGCTATAACAGCCCGATCGGCCAACCCATCCGGAAAGTACTAAACATCGCCCGGGACGCCGCCATGACAGACGAGCAGGTGGCAGCAGCGAAGCGGTACGGGGAAACGTTGCTCAGTCGCATGCCTACCGCAGCAACCCCACCAGCGCCCGTAGAAGCGCGGCCAGATTCAATCTGGGCAATGATGAGCGGCCCGATGTCGGGCACGCTACATAAAACGACCGATGACGAGAAAGTCGCTGACGGATGGAAGGCAGTGGGTATAGACGTCACCGAGTACGTACCGCGCGCCAGCATAGCGCCCGTGGAAGCAGTGCAGGCGCCAGCCGGGCTGACCAATGAGCACGTGCGCCTGTCGCTATTGCAAGGGGGCCTGATCGTCGGCGAGCACAACACAAATTTGGTCGCTGATGCATTGCGCAAATTGCTCTGCGCCCCCGCCGTTGCTGATTCCGGGGGCAAGTACGCGATGCATGTGGGCAATTCTCAGCAAACAGATGCTTGTGCTGTCCCTGAAAAGAGCGAGTCACGCAGTAAATCCAAAGTGAAGCCAGCCGTCATTCACTCCCTGGCTACGTTCGACCAGATGCCTGACTCGGCATACATCGATGTCCATGTCGTCGCAGGCCTATTCGACGTCGCCCTACAAACTATCTGGCGACGCGCTCGCATCGGCGTGCTACCGAAGCCGCGCAAGTTTGGCGGCTCGACCCGTTGGAACGTAGGCGAGCTGCGTGCTGTTCTTTCAGGGAATCCCGGCCCGGATAAGGAAAAGAAAAAATGAGCGACGACAAGGCAATTCGGGATGTGGTTACCCGGGGCGTTCGGGTAATGGCCGCAGTCGATACTTACCATGATCGCCCCAACGCCCGCAATCGAGCGGCGCTTCGCAGCATCCTCATCGACGAATTCCAGGAGCTGCTTGATGCCGCCCGCCCCGCCGCTCAGGCGAACGATGTGGAAGACGCAGCGCGGTATCGAGCAATGGTCGAAAACGAAGACGTCGCATTGGCGTTTGATCACCACTGGGGATTGGCAAAAAATCTCCTTGATGGTGCGGTCGATGCCGCCCGCCAGGAACCGAAGACATGAAGCAATCCGCGAGATACCGCGACTGCCTTCGAGAAACGGCAAAGGTGATCCCGTTCGTTCTCATCGATGCAGATCTGTACCGAGAAATCGCGCGGACCGCTGGCGAAGCGGGCTACCAAGTCCTGACTTTCCTCGCTCGCCTTATCGTCCTGCTGACTTACCCGATCAGCATTTTTGTCATCGCATTCGCCCTGAGAAAGTCGCGGCAGGCACAGAACGCCTCGCATGACAAATTAGACAGGGAGTGGATGTCGTGACCAACCACATTGCAAACGCCCGCGCGCGGCTCGCCAGCGGTGCCGAGCCCTCCGATCAACTGGACGAGCTGCGCGCCCTCCTCGCCGCCCTGGACATCGCCCAGGCATCCTCCGATCAGTACCGCAGCGACCGTGATGTGCTCCGCAGCGAGGTCAACTCACTCGCCGCCGAAAACAAGCTGCTCCGCGGCGACCTGGCGATGCTCAAGCGCCCGCGGGGCGCCGCGGTCCCCGTCGTCAGCGACGTCGATTTCCACCTCGCCGCTACCAAGGCGCCAGCAGGAGATACCCCATGAAACGTGATTTCTTCTCGATGCCGCTCGACCTCGGGTCCGAGTTGATCATTGACAACTTCGCCGGCGGCGGCGGCGCCAGCACCGGACTGGAGCGCGCCTTTGGCCGACCGGTCGACATCGCGATCAACCACGACGCCGAGGCGATCGCCATGCACACCGTGAACCACCCGCACACGGCCCACTATTGCGAAAGCGTGTTCGACGTCAATCCGGTCGAGATCACCGGTAACCAGCCGGCCGCGCTCGTCTGGCTGTCGCCGGACTGCAAGCACTTCAGCAAGGCCAAAGGCGGAAAACCGGTGTCGAAGAAGATCCGCGGTCTTGCCTGGATCGCGCTGCGCTGGGCGGCCACCGTCAAGCCGCGCGTCGTCATGCTGGAGAACGTCGAGGAATTCGTGACCTGGGGCCCGCTGGGCGCCGATGGCAAGCCGGACCCGGCGCAACGCGGCCGCACGTTCCGCTCGTTCGTCAATGCGCTGCGGCGCCAGGGCTATGTGGTCGAGCACCGCGAGCTGCGCGCGTGCGACTTCGGTGCGCCGACGATCCGCAAGCGCTTCTTTCTCGTCGCGCGCCGCGATCACCTGCCGATCGTCTGGCCGGTTCCGACGCACGGCAATCCAAAATCCGAAGCGGTAAAGGCTGGCAAGCTGCTGCCCTGGCGCACCGCTGCGGAATGCATCGACTGGTCGATCCCCTGCCCGTCGATTTTCGAGCGCAAGCGGGAACTGAAGCCGGCTACCCTCCGGCGGATCGCCAAGGGCATCATGAAATTCGTGGTGGACGCGGCGGATCCGTTTGTCGTGCCCACCGCCGACGGCGGGGTTGCGCCAGCAATCATGCACATCACCCACCAGGGTGACGACAGAACGCGCGCAGCGGGCGTGCCGCTGGCAACGATCACCACAGCGAACCGTGGCGAGCAGGCTCTGATCTCGGCACACATCACCAAGATGCGCACCGGCAGCGTCGGCAGCGACCTGGGCGAACCGGTGCACACAGTCACCGCCGGTGGCGAACAAGCACGGCCTGGCACCGGCAATGCGATGGGGCTCGTCTCCGCGACGCTGATCCAGACCGGATACGGCGAGCGCCCCGGGCAGGCGCCCCGTGCGCCAGGCTTGGACAAGCCGCTCGGCACCGCGGTCGCGGGCGGCGTCAAGCATGCGCTGGTCTCCGCATTCCTGGCGAAGCACTACGGGGGAGTCGTCGGCACCGGTGTTGAGGTGCCCACAGGAACGGTCACCACCTCCGACCATCACTCTCTGGTCACCGCCCAACTGGTCGGTTGCGGCGGCCGCGCAGGCCAATCCCGGCCGCGCGACGCCGCCGAGCCGCTCGCTACAGTCACCAGCAAGGCCGACACGGCGATCGCTGTTTCACACCTGCTCAAGCTGCGGAACAACCAGTTCGGGCAGGACGCGCGCGACCCCGCGTCGACGCTGACGGCAGGCGGTGGTCACCTGGGCGAAGTCCGAGCCTTCCTGATGAAGTACTACGGCGAAGGTGGCCAGCACCAGGACTGCCACGACCCGATGCACACCATCCCGACGCGCGATCGGCTCGCGCTGGTGACGATCCAAGGCGAGGACTACGCGATTGTCGACATCGGCATGCGCATGCTTACCCCGCGTGAGCTCGCGCGCGCCCAGGGTTTCCCGGACAGCTATGTGCTCGATCCGGTCATCAACGGAAAACCTCTGTCGAAATCGGCGCAGGTCCGGATGATCGGCAACAGCGTCTGCCCCGATGTCGCGACTGCGTTGATCACCGCGAATTTCGCCCACGAGAAACAGATCACAGCAACGGCAGCCTAAATAAAAATGCGTGTGACCGAATCAATCGATCGGTTTCACGTATCGCCAGGTTTGACAGCGGACATTCCTGCGACAGTTCCCGTTGCGCGATTGCATTCAGAAAGTGCTGCCCTGAAATTTTCATATGCAATGCCTAAAAGATTTGACCAATGAGCTCGCCGGTCAAAAGCCAGGTCCTTGTCTTTTGCAGAGAATTCATTCCAGAACCTTTCCATGTCTGCGTTAACCACCGTAAGTACGCTAAGCGCGTGAGCTAGTTTTATCGCGCAATTATTAGGCAAGAATGCCAGCGCCTCCAAGTCTCCACTTGCCACAATGAAACTTGCTTGCGCTAAAAGGGAAAAAATCAATTTATAGGCGGGAACGGGGGCCATTTCGTTATATTCATCCCAGTCGTCTAGCCGGTCTTTTGCCTCACACGTATTTCCAGTAGCCCAATCAAGTGGAGCAAGTATGCTGGAAGCAGCTAGGCGAGCTCTAAGTTTCGCTTTGCGATTGTTTGACCACGATTGGGCCACTCCGAACCACAAAGCAATTATTGCAGCTGCGGCCGTGCTAAGAGCGCTCGTGACATCAACCCAATTTTTCGGATCGGCCATGCTTTATCTCCCAATATTATTTTCTGGCGCTATGGTGCACGCCATTTTATCGATCGGCAATAGAGAAACCACAGCATGAGGAGATCGCATGCGTAACCGTGATTTCGGGCCATAAATTTGACTACTCCTTCGCCGGCGGGTCAACGAAAGTGACGTTGATGTTTAGATCTGGCGGGATTTCTGTGACCGTCAACGATAAATCTGCCACTTCTGACTTTCCCGTTAGAGCATCCATCGACGACGCTTTGTACTTCTGGTGCGCGATCGAAACTTTTACGTCACTACCTGTCAGTTTCTGCAACGCATCCGCTATTGCGGTTTCAATCTGCTCTGTTGAAAACCTACGCAATGGACTCGCGCTCATCAAAACTCCCGGTATTTGAAAATACGAATATGAAAGAAAAGCCTATCCTATTTTCGGGCCCGATGGTCCGCGCCCTCCTCGACGGACGCAAGACGCAAACGCGGCGGGCCGTAAAGCTGCCGCACAACAATCCGCTTGGCGAGTGGGAACCGATAGTGATCGGCGGACCGGACGGCGGACGTACAGCCGCCGGCGAGACGCTTCCGCTTCAAGGTGGGATCTGGCACACACGCACCGGCGACAGCCTGATGTCGCCCTACGGCCAGCCCGGCGACCGGCTATGGGTACGCGAGACGCACGCCATCGTGCCACGAACTGCCTACGCTAGAAGCGATGGCGTGAGCCAAGTGCTCCGCCCAGGGGATGACCATGATGCTGCCATATTTCGCGAAGGCTGGGAAAGATCGAAACCTGGACGTTAGCGTCCCTCGATCCACATGCGCCGCTGGGCGTCGCGGATCCTGCTCGAGGTGACGAGCGTGTGCGTCGAGCGGCTCCAGGGCATCAGCGAGGCGGATGCAGAAGCCGAGGGCGTCAATTTCCTTCGACACGTGCCCGATGCGGACGAGACGCTGACAGCACCGCAGCTTTACCAATGTCTCTGGGACAGCCTCAACGCCGCCCACGGCTATGGATGGGATGTCAATCCCTGGGTGTGGGTCGTCGAATTCCGCCGGGTCACGCCGTGAACGCCGCAGTAGACCTCCAACAGCGCCACGATCTCGCTCGAGCGTCACGGCGTCTAGCAGGCAATCGAATGGACGAAGACGAGCCGTGGCGGGCGTCAGTACGACACGTTCCGATCCAAGGGCGAACATGACGGCTCGCCGCTCTGCACTTCCATTTATGGACTATGCGAATGACGAATTGAATGGCACGACTGCCACAAAATGCAATTCAAACCGAGATAACTAGCGACGTAGAGTTGCATCTTGCCCTATATCACAATCTCATGGAAACATGAGTGAATATGGCATTACAGGGAAATTTCGTCTAAATTTCAGATTATCTATTTCATAATTGCATTTTTAAACATTTGATCTCGGCAACACACTACTCGCAAACAGCACCACCGCCAATGGCCTCCCCCAAATTACGCAACAGTGCATTTAAAGGATCATCAATTTTCTTATATAACTCCCTCAATTGCAAATGAGAATATTCAAGATCCTTATATCTTTCATCTTTCTCCTTACGACTTTCACTAGTATCCGCCGAATCATCATACCTTTTAGCGTCATCGTAACTGTCACTTATTTCGTTAAACAGACTCATTCCATCAAATAGCCTATTGTATCCACTATAGATATAAATAATCTTTCGACGAATATCTTCATCAGAAATAATTCCAATTTTCGAAACCGAACCTTCATAAACCAGAAACGGCTTTGTTGGCACCTTATGAAGTTCCATATCAGAAATATTTTTTGGAATTTTACTTAAAAAATCGGCAAATCGTTCGTCCACTAACTTCCGCAATAAAAACAACTCATCATTAATGATAGTAAGCAAAGACAATTCTTCTTTCTTTACTTTTTCTTTTTCTCGAACTAACTGCTTTTTATTTTGATCATACGACACATATATAGCAACAAAAATTGCGCCAATTGACCCAAATGCTTGAACCCAACTCGCCCAATCAGAACTTTGTTTTGGCATAAACAAAGTGAAAATTTTTACTATAAAAAAAACAGACAAAAAAAACAAAAATATCGGAATATTTTTCAAGTTAAATAAATTTTTCATAATTAAAATCCATTTTATTAAAATTAATGATCTTTTGAAGGAAATATTCTTCCGTCAGTTAGTATTTTATATACAAGGTTTGGCGTCGCTCCTGCCTTTATAGTTCGAACGAATAATTCAGCCATATCTGAATTCCTGAAATCGTACCAAAGACCGCCTACATCCACAGTTCTACCGTAATTCAGGATTTTGTACTCCAGGTACATCTTCTCCCTCCGCAGGCCTCTTTGAAGCACCCCAAACGCGCAAAAACCGATTGTAGCGCAACGCCTCTCGTTAATTTTCAAAATTTCCCGCCAACGTATGGCAAATATGCGAGGTCAATATGACGACGTGTAAGCTCATTCCCATTGCCGAATGGGCAAAAAAATTGATGGGTGATTATTCACCGCATCCCAACACGCTGCGCAACTGGGTGCACGGCGGGAAAATCAGCCCGCAGCCGGTCCGCATGGGTCTGAAATTCTTCGTGCGCGAGGACGCGCGTTACATCGATCCGCAGGCAGAACGCCGCGAAAGGATCCTCAGTGGCCGCTAGACGACGTGACGCCCGGCGCCGCAACTGGCCGGAAAATCTGTACCAGAACACGAGCGGCTACTACTGGTTCCGGCACCCGGTCACTGGCAAGACCTACGGACTCGGCCGGGATTTGAAGGAGGCAAGCCTGCAGGTTAAAAGCGTCAATGCGGAACTCGCGCTGCGCGATGTGAAGCCAACCTTGTTGGCACGCATCCAGACGAAAAACCAGACCGTAAAGGCGTGGGTCGACGAGTACATGGCACCGATCCGGGAAAAGTACGCCGGGCAGCGCTACCTGAAGAACGTCGAGACCGAGATCGGAATCATCGTCGCCGAGATCGGCGAAATGTTCGTTGCCGCGGTCGAGCCATTTGACATCGTCCAACTCGTGAAGAAATCGGCGGAGCGAGGCCCTTCCCTGCCGCCGAAGATCCGGTCGCACGCGATGAGGATCTTCCGCGAGGCGATCAACCACGGCTTGCTGAAGCCCGGACAGAACCCGGTCGACTCCACATTCGCTCCCAAGGCCAAGGTGACGCGGGAGCGGTTGTCTCTCGAAACATTCCTGGCCGTGCGTGCGCAGGCCGCCGCAGTCCCAGAGCTATGCTGGTTTGTCAACGCAATGAATCTCGCGCTGATCTCCGGGCAGCGGGTCGGCGACATCGCGGGCCTGCAGCGATCGCATGTCCGCGAAGGGTTTCTGTGGATCGAGCAGCAGAAGACGTCCGCCAGGCTGAAGATTCCACTCGGTCTACGCATGGCGGCGATCGACATGTCGATTGAGGACGTCGTGCGGCATTGCAATGACAACGTCCTGAGCAAGCACCTCATCCACCTGGTGAAGTCGTACGCCAGCGCGCGAGCCGGCCAGCCGCCGAGCGTCAACACGTTCGCGCACACGTTCAGGAAAATGCTGATCCGGATCGAGTACGCGCCCGAGGCCGGGAAGACGGCAACGGTTTTTCATGAAATTCGGTCGCTGTCGGCTCGGCTTTACACAGAGGTATACGGCAAAGAATTCGCCCAGGCCGTCATGGGCCACAAGACCAGCAGAATGACAGACCTTTATCGCGACTCGCGCGGCTCGGAGTGGGTGATCATCAAAGCGTCCGCGTGAAAATTTTTGATTTATTTTGGACGATTTTTGGACGAAGCCCGCCAAATAAGGCTGTGCGGGCCGGATCATCATCGTCATCACGATGCACGACAACGCCGGCGTATTGGGATCCATCGCGCGTCTGAAGGTCGCGGGTCTGGTCAGCAAATCCGACATCGCCGAGGAACTGATCACCGCCGTGCAGTCCGTCGCCGAGGAAAGGTCCTTTCTGTCGCGGCATATCCGCCAGTCGATCGGCATCGACATGCTGGCCCGGCTGCCCGACAAGACGCGTTTGTCGCCACGCGAAACGGAGGTGCTGCGACTGTTCGCCTCCGGGCTCACCGGCAACCAGATCGCCGCGCAACTGCATCGCAGCAAGAAAACCATCAGCCGGCAAAAGGTCAATGCCTTCCACAAGCTGGGACTGTCGAGCGACGTCGAGTTCTTCGTTTTCCTGCGGGAGATGAAAGGGTGCGACAACTGGCTGGATATGGGCGTGCCGACGCGGGACTGACACGATCTTGTCATGAAACGCGCATAGCATGACCCTGTCTTTCGCCACATGACGACGATCGCCGTGACGTATTACGATCCGGCCGGCCCGGATGCGCGGATCGCGCCATTAGAAGAATTCATGTTGCGCCGTCCCCGCCGCGACTGAAAATTCAATGGCCATCCACGCACCACCCGCGTTCTCCATGGTCCGCCCAATGCTCACGCAATTCGTACCGTCCTCCGGCATCGTCATCGCGATGCTGATCGCATGCTTCGTCATGGTTCTGGCGTTCGAGGCGACGAATGGTTTTCACGATGCATCCAACGCCGTTGCGACGGTCATCTATACGCATTCGTTGAAGCCCGTCCCCGCGGTTATCTGGTCGGGCATATTGAATTTCGTCGGCGTGCTGGTCGGCGGGATCGCCGTCGCGTACGCCATGGTCGAGATTCTTCCTCCCGACGTGCTGACGCCCCCCAACGGGGCGCCCGCGGTCCCCATGCTGGTCTCCATTTTCGCGGTGGCGTTGTTCTGGAACATCCTGACCTGGGCATTCGGCATACCCAACAGCAGTTCCCATTGCATCATCGGCGCGCTGATCGGAGTGGCCGCGGCCGATGCCTTGCTGAAATCCCGGAGCCTCGCCTCCGGGGTGGACTGGCGGCAAATTAAGACGGTTCTCGAAGGGCTGGCCATCTCGCCGGTCCTCGGCTTCGTGCTCGCCGGCGGGCTTTACCATCTTCTCCGGAAGGTGGTTGGAACCGGGCGTATGTTCGAACCTCCCGAGGACGGGCAGCCGCCGGTCTGGTGGCTGCGCGCCTTGCTCATTCTGACCTGCACTTCGGTGAGCTTTTCGCACGGCACCAACGATGGACAGAAAAGCATCGGTCTGATCATGCTGACGATCATTGGCCTGCTGCCCGGCACGTACGCATTGAACCCGGCTGCCGTCGATCAACTGGCGAATCTCGACCGGTACGCAACTGCCGCGATCCCGCTGATCAGACGATATGGAGACGATGTCGCGCCGCAGGCCCTGAAAGCGGCAACGGCCCTCCGGAACGCGAAGTCCGAGCTGGACGCGCAAGCCCACCAGCTCCTCATGAAGAACGCTGCGCCGCGAAGCGCCACCGCGACGCGAGCGCAGTTGCGTGGCTACGTCTACGACGTCGTATCGCAGATGAAGCACGTGGGCGAGAATGAAAAAACGCCCCCGGCGGACCGCAAGCTGGCGGGCGATCTGCGCAAGCAGATGAGCCTGCCGGTCGAATACGCGCCGCTGTGGGTGCGCGTCCTGAGCGCGTTGTGCCTGGGAGCGGGCACGATGATCGGTTACCAGCGCGTCGTACGGACGCTGGGCGAGCGATTGGGAAAACGCCACATGACGCCAGGACAGGGAGCGAGCGCCGAATTGGTCGGCTCCCTTCTCATCGGCAGCGCCGGCTTCACCGGTCTGCCGGTCAGCACGACGCATATCGTCACCTCGGGCATCGCCGGGACCATGGTGGCTGGCGGCCAAGGGGTACAGAAAGCAATGCTGGTCCGCATCGCCTCGACCTGGCTGGTGACGCTCCCGGTGACGATGCTCCTGTCGGGCAGCCTCTTTTATCTACTCGATCACCCGGGCCGGTGATCGGCTTTCCCTAGATTTCCGGCCGGCGCAGAACCGCCCGCGCCGTTCCCGGCGGGTTTTCCCAGACCTCCGAGACGAAGACCGCGCACAGCGCCGCCATGCCCGCGGCGTCGTCCTGACCGAAGCGCCCGAGCGAAGGACTGTCCACATCCCAGACGCCGATCAGCTCGCCGCGGGCGGAAACGAGCGGGACCACGATTTCCGATTCGGACGCGGCGTCGCATGCGATGTGCCCCGGAAAAAGGTGTACGTCGGGAACAAGTTGCGTCTGCCGCGTCAGCGCCGCGGTACCGCACACGCCTTTTCCCAGTGCGATGCGCACGCAGGCGGGTTTGCCCTGGAAAGGGCCTACCACCAGTTCCGTGCCGTCGAAGAAATAGAATCCCGCCCAATTCAGGTCGGGCACGCCGTGATACACCAATGCCGCGAAATTCGCCGCGTTGGCGATCCGGTCGGGTTCGCCCTGCGTCAATGACCGCAACTGCTGGACCAGGGTCTGATAGGTCGCGGTGAGCGCGGCGCCGCGCGGCGGGGGTTGCTGGAAATCCGGCATGACTTGAACGTTGTTCACCAACGCCTGCGTGATGGAAAGCCTACGAGAATACAGGAACTCGCGCGGCGTTTCGCGCCGTTGGATCGCTGCGCGGCCATTCCGGGACGGTCGCCCGCTAGTCGGACGCTTCCATTTCAAACCAGTCCGGATTGCGGTCCGCCACGGGCTGCAATGACGTGAGGATTTCCCTCAGATGCGCCCGCATCGACTTCTCCACGCCATCCGCATCGCGGGCGCGCAATGCGGCGGCGATGCTGGCATGCTGCTCGATCATCAATTCCAGCGGCGAGACATCGGGCAAACTGAGATAGCGAACCCGGTCCATCTGCGCCTTGATGCCTTGAATGGCGTCCCAGGCAGCCACGCAGTCGATCGATTTCGCGATCAGATAATGGAAGCGTTCATCGAGCGTCAGGAACGCGGTCGTGTCGTGCGCCTTCGCGGCCACTTCCTGGCTCCGCAGGTTGTCGTCCAGTTCCGCAAGCTGGACGGGCGTGATGACCTCGGCGGCCTTGCGCGCCACGGCGACCTCGATCGCCTCCCGTATGAAGCGCCCCTCGCGCACCTGCCGCGCGGAGATCTTTTTAACGAAGCTGCCGCGTTGCGGCAATACCTGCAGCACGCCCGCTTCCACCAGTTTGATGAAAGCCTCCCGCACCGGTTGCCGGGAAATACCGCACATCTCCGAGACTTCCTTTTCCGAGAGCGGCGTTCCCGGCGCGAGCGCGCCGGTGAAAATCGCCTGGCGCAACGCGCGGTAGATCTTCCGGCCGATCGGCTCGTAGGCGTCCCCGGAAATCTGCGCGAGCAGGTCCGGCAGCGATGGCTGCCGGCCGTTGCCGCGACGCCGGCTTTCCACGGCAGTCTCCGGGGCCGCGCCGCCGGCGACGGCAACGCTTTGCCGCGGTACTGAACGGGTCCGCGACGTGACGGGTGCGGCGGGTTTGGTCGTCATGGTCGGCTCGAACGTGGCAGCGGCACGAGGGAAGACACCCGCGACGTCCCCCGCCAACTACCATACTAATAGCCCCGAATGTATCACACTGCCTGCACGCCGTTCGCCTGCCCGCCGATGCGAGGCGGGCGGATCCAGATGATCGAGCAGAGCGCGCCCGACACGGCCACCGCGCCGGCGAGCAAAAACGCGCTTTTATAGGATCCGTGCGTGGCCTGGACGATGAAGCCGGTGAGCGCCGGGCCGATCACGCCGGCCAGGTTCGACAACAGATGCACGAAACCGCCCACACCGCCGACGTTCTTCCGCGCGACCGTGTCCTGGATGATGGCCCAGTACACCGCGCCGGTGAGGTAGAGGAAGAAAATCGATACCGCCATCAGGGCGACCGCGCCCGACATGCTCGCCACACGCCCGGCAAAGCCGACGCAGACGGCCGCCACGCCCAGGCTCACGCTGATCACCAGCCGGCGCGCGAGCAGCGGCTTACCCGTCAGGCGCAGCAGCAGGTCCGTCACCACGCCGCCCGAGGCGAGTCCGACGCTGCCCAACAGCCAGGGAATGACCGTGGCGATGCTCATGTCGTGCAACGACATATGATGCGCTTCGGTGAGATAGGTCGGAAACCAGGAAAGAAAGAAGAACAGGACGTAGTTGTACGAGAAGAACGCGAACGCCGTGGCGAGGATCACGGGTTGTTTCAAATAGAAGCCGAGGCCCGGTCCCGCCGTATCGCGGTCCGCGAGGCTCGACGGAGCGCCTTCCTGCCCCTGCTCGATCAGCGCGAGTTCCGCCGGCGTGATGCGCTTGTTTTGCTGGGGATATTCCGTCGTGGAACACATCCACAGGACCGCCCAGGCCAGACCGAACAGCATGATGACGACGAATGCCCAGCGCCAGCCGAAACGCACCGCCATATAGCCCACCACCGGCCCGGCGATCGCGCCGCCGAGCGGCGTGCCCGAGCTGACGATGCCGACCGCCGTGGCCGCTTCGCGACGCGGAAACCAGTTGCTCACCATCTTGTTGTTGGACGAACTGAACGGCCCTTCGCCCATCCCGAACAGGACGCGCAACACGATCAGGGACAGCCAGCTGTTCGCCAACGCCGTGGCGCCGCAAAACAGCGACCAGACGCCCAACGACACGCCGAAGACTTTTTTCGCCCCTATTTTGTCCGACAGCACGCCGCCGACGAAATTGAAAAGCGCGTAACCCAGAAAGAAGCAGCTGAACACCACGCCCATTTGCGCATGGGAAAAATGCAGGTCCTTTTGAATCATGGGTGCCGTGATCGACAGCGCGGCGCGATCGAGGTAATTGATCACGCCGGCGAAAAACAGCAGGCCGACGACGAACCAGCGCTGGCTATGCAACATGGACAGGTCTCCTCGCGTTCGTTTTTATCCTCCCAGCGGCGGCGAACCGCGCGAGCGCCTAGCTGAACTGGAGGTGTACTTTCATCGACTGATCGCGGTCCAGCGCGACCTCGAATGCGCGGTTGGCCTCCGCCATCGGAAACACGTGCGTCATCAACGGGCGCAGATCGATTTTCCCGGTGGCGATCTCGTCCGCGGCCACCGCGTATTCGTCGGTGAAACGGAAGGAGCCTTGATACCGCAGCTCCTTCGCCATGACGAGATTCGCGGCAACCGGCGTCTGACCCGCCGGCAGATTGCCTACCTGGATGACTTGCCCCCCGGCGCGCGCCGCGCGCAACGCCGTCTCCAGCCCTGCCGGGCTGCCCGATGCCTCGATCACCACGTCGAACGTGCCGCGACGCTCCGACCAACGCGTGATCTGTTCCTGATCGCTGGCCAGCGTTCCCTCGTCCGCGCCCATCGCGCGCGCTTTTTGCAGGGCCTTGTCGGAAAGATCCAGCGCGAACAGCTGGTGCGCGCCCGCACGCCTGGCCACGGCGACGAGAATGCAGCCGATGGGACCGCAGCCCACGACCAGCACCCGGGCGCCGACCAGCGAACCCGCGTGCCGCAGTGCATGCAGCGCGACGGCAAGCGGTTCGGCCATCGACGCCTGCGCGAAATCGAGCGCGTCCGGCACCGGAACGCACTGCCGCGCCGCAACCGTGATGAATTGCCGGAACATGCCCTGCACGTGCGGGAAGGTGGACGCGCTGCCCATGAACCGCATGTTCAGGCAATGATTGGTCATGCCCTTGACGCAGAAGCGGCACTCGCCGCAGTTCAGGCTGGGATTCACCGCCACGCGCTGCCCGACCTGCAGGTCGGTCACGCCCTCGCCCAGCATCGCGATTTCGCCGGAGACTTCATGACCCAGGACGAAAGGCTCGCGTACGGCGAAATCCCCGCTCTTGCCCTTGAAGTAATACGACAGGTCGGAACCGCAGATGCCGCCCGTATGCACCCGGACTTGCACCTGTCCAGGCAGGGGTTGCGGCGTCTCTACCTGATCGATGACGATTTTCTTGGGTTCGTGCAATACGGCTGCGAACATGATTCGGCTCCTTCGTTGAATGCGGGTTCATACAGGGGCGATGCGGCGCGGCTACCAGTTCCAGAGCGTGCCGTCCTCGAGTCGCGCGACCGGCAGATAGGCGGGATCGTAAGGATATTTCTTCGCCAGCGCCTCGTCGATATCCACCCCATGGCCGGGTGCCTCGCCGGGATGCATCGCGCCGCGGTCGAATGTCCAGGCATGCGGAAACACGTCGAGCGCCTGTTCGGGGAATCCCATGTACTCCTGAACGCCGAAATTCGGTACCCACAGATCGAAGTGCAGCGCCGCGCCCATGCACACCGGCGACAGGTCGGACGGGCCATGACAGCCCATGCGCACCTGATACAGCGAAGCGAAGTCGGCGATGCGCTTGAGGTGGGTGATGCCGCCGGCATGCGTCAGGGTCGCGCGAATGTAATCGATCAGTTGTTCCTCGATCAGCTGCTTGCAGTCCCAGATGCTGTTGAAGACCTCGCCCACGGCGATCGGCGTGACCGTATGCTGGCGAATGAGACGAAAACCTTCCTGGTTCTCCGCCGGGGTGGGGTCCTCCATCCAGAACAAACGATAGGGTTCGATGGATTTCCCCAGCCGCGCGGCTTCGATGGGCGTCAGGCGGTGGTGCACGTCGTGCAACAGATGCGTGCCGAAACCGAACCGCTCGCGTACCGCCTCGAACAAGCGGGGCACGAAATCGAGATATTTCTCCGTGGACCAGATCTGTTCCTCGACCGCGCCCTTGGTCGCGGGTTCGTACATTCCGGTGCCCTTCGACACGCCATAGACCGAGCGCATCTCCGGCACGCCGCACTGAATGCGGATTGCGCGATAGCCCTCCTCGACATGCGCCTGATAGCGGTCGAGCGCCTCGCCGATGTCGCGCCCGGTGGCGTGGCCGTACACCATCACGCTTTCGCGCGAGGCGCCTCCCAGCAGACGATACAGCGGCAGATTCGCCACTTTGCCCAATATGTCCCACAACGCCATGTCGACGGCGGCGATCGCGCTCATCGTCACGGGTCCGCGGCGCCAGTACGCGCCCTTGTAGAGGAATTGCCAGATATCCTCGATGCGTCCCGGATCGCGGCCGATGAGGAGCGGACAGACGTGCTCGGTGAGATAGGTCGCGACGGCGAGTTCGCGGCCATTCAGCGTCGCGTCGCCGATGCCGTACACCCCTTCGTCGGTCACGATCTTAAGCGTCACGAAGTTGCGACCGGGGCAGCTCACGATCACATCGGCACCAATGATCTTCATAGCGTTTTCCTGGAGATTCTCTCGACGGAATCGATGCTACCATACAAGTATGCATCTACGTCAACGTGGGGTTTCCCCTTCCTGGAGCGTCATGCCGAACGTCCTTTCCACGCCGCCGCTATCGCCTTTGCGCCGCGCGGCACTCCCCCGGCTCACCCCGCACCTGCTATCCGACACGTGGCGCGAGCCCGCGATCGGCATCGTCCATCTGGGACTGGGCAGCTTCCACCGCGCGCACCAGGCGCTCTACACCGAAGAGGCGATGCTCGCCGAAGGCGGCGACTGGGGCATCTGCGGCGTGACCCTGCAGGGCAGCGTCGAAAAGCGCGATGCCCTGGTCGCCCAGGACGGTTTGTACACCGTGGTGGAACGCGGCCCCGCCGGCGTGCGAACCACCGTCGCGCGCGCGTTGCGGGAAGTTCTCGCGCTGCCGCACGACCGCGCGCGTCTGTTCGCTCTGCTCGCCGACGCGCGCGTGCGCATCGTGTCGCTCACCGTGACGGAAAAAGGCTATTGCCGCGATACGCGCACCGGCGACATCGACCGCGAGCATGCCGGAGTCATCGCGGACCTCGCGCATCCGGACGCGCCCGTCACCGTGCCGGGCATCCTGACCGCCGCGCTACGGCAACGCCGGCTGGCGGGCATCGCGCCCTTCACGGTGATGTCGTGCGACAACCTCGCGCACAACGGCGCGGCACTGCGCAAAGTGGTGTGTTCCTATGCGCGGCTGCGCGATGCGGCGCTGGCGGAGTGGATCGAGGCGGCGGTCGCGTTTCCTTCGACGATGGTCGATCGCATCGTTCCCGCCACCACCGACGCCGACCGTGTCACGGCATCCGAGTCGCTGGGGTTGCACGACGCGCTGCCGGTGCCGTGCGAACCGTTTCGCCAGTGGGTGATCGAAGACACCTTTCCGAGCGGACGCCCGGCATGGGATCGCACGTCCGCCCAGCTCGTGGACGATGTCCTGCCCTTCGAGATCGCCAAACTGCGCATGCTCAACGGCGCGCATTCCACCCTGGCGTATCTATCGATGCTGGCGGGTTTCGAAACGATCGACGTTGCCATCGGCCACGCGCCGATGCACGCCTTCATTCACGCGCTGATGACGCACGAGATCATCCCGACGTTGCAGGCCAACCCGGCATTCGACCCCCACGCCTACCGCGACGCCTTGCTGACGCGCTTCGCCAACCCGGCGCTCAAGCATCGCTGCGCGCAGATCGCGATGGACGGCAGTCAGAAAATTCCGCCGCGCCTGCTGGCGACGATCGACGCGCGCCTGCAGCGCCATGCACCGATCACGGGCCTGGCGCTGGCGGTCGGCGCCTGGTTCGTGTTCCTGCGGGGACAGGCGGACGACGGCACGCGCTACGACATCAGCGATCCGCTGGCGGCGCGGCTGCAAGGGCTGGCGCGGCAGGTACAGCCGGATGCGTGGGCACCGGGCAACGAGGCGGCGCTCGTCGATGCCTTGCTGGGTTGCCAGGACGTGTTTCCACCCGCGCTCGCCGCCCGTGCGGATTTTCGTCGGCCTTTGATCGACGCGGTACGAACGTTGCAGGCGGGCGCAAGACAGGCAATCGCGAACGTCCACGTGCACGGCGTGTGACGCGTGGCGGTGTTCAACCCACCGCCGTGCTCAATCCACCGCCCAGGCTTTCACGCACATCGGCGTTCCCGTTTCGATGCGGTCGACCACCTCGCACGGCACGCCACTGTCCCGCGCGATGCGCAGGGACACGACCGAATCGCTGTCCTGGTTCGCCACCACCATGAAATTCCCCGATGGCGACAGCGCGAAGCTGCGTGGCGTCCTGCCTTCGCTACTGCGCACGTCGGTCGACCGGATCGCGCCGGTGCGGGGATCCAGCGCGTACGTGGCGATGCAATGCGCGCCGCGAAACGAGGCGTACAGGTGCCGGCCGTCGGCGTCGACATGGATGTCGGCCGGCGGCGTCGAGGCGTCGCTGGTCGGCAGGCCGCGCGTGGTTTCCCGTAACCGCAGGGCGCCGGTGAGGGGCGCGTAGGCGAGCCGGCTGATCGTGGCATCGAGTTCGTTCACGCCATAGACCGTCGTCCCGTTCGGATGAAACACGAGATGCCGAGGGCCGGCGCCCGGCGCCAGCTTCAACACGGACAGGGCCTGCGGCGTGAGTCGACCCGCGGGCGCGTCGAGGCCATAGGTCAGCAGGGAGTCGGTACCCAGATCGGCGACGAGCACGTAGCGGTTGTCCGGGCTGACCAGCGCGCAATGGGCGTGCGGCCCGCGTTGTCTGTCGCGTTCGGGTCCGCTGCCGCTGTGGCGCGTCAGGCTCGCGGCGGCGTGCAGACTGCCGTCCGCGCCGATCGCGAAACTCGCCATCTGCCAACCCGGCCAGCCGGCGGGCGCGTCGTCCTGCGTGTAGTTGCTCACCAGAACGCAACCGGCAGCGCGATCGAGACTGCAATGCGCGGTAAGGCTCCCGCCGGTATCCTGCCCGTTCAGCGGCACGAGTTGCCCGGTTCGCGCCGCGACGCGATAGGCGTGGACGCGTCCTTCCGGACGATCGAACATCTCGCTGGTGGCGAACAACAGACGGCGCGCGGGGCTGAGCGCCAGATAGGTGGGATTCACCACATCGGTCCATTCCGCCAGCTTCGTCAACCTGCCGGTGCGCTCGTCGAGATGCAACGTCACGATGCCACGGCCATTGGCCGCGGCGAAATGCGGCACGGCGGTGTTCAGGCTGCCCACGAAAACCCAGGCATCGGCACCCATCACGATATTCCCCTCATGCATGCTCCGATCTATGGTGAACCCTAGTTGTATGGTAGTAGGGCAACATCTATGATGCAAGCATCGGTGCCGCATTCGACAGAACGACCGGGCCCGAGCGCTTGCGCGAGATACGCAGGCGCCCCACTTCATGGAGACGAATGTGCTACCGAAAAAGAAAATAATGGCGGCGACGCTGGGCCTGTTGCTGACGGCGGCCGTGACAACCGCGGCAATGGGCGCGGTGGCGACCGGGGACACGTCGAAAGACAAGATCGCGCTGTCGAACAGCTTCGCCGGCAACACCTTCCGGCAACAGCAATTGAAGAGCTGGGCGCAAGTGGCGTTGCAGGCGAAGCAGGCCGGGCTGATCGGCGATGCACCCGCCTTCACGACGGCGGAAAATCAAGCCACCGAGCAGGCGCAGCAGATCCAGAACCTCGTGTTGCAAGGATACAAGGCGATCGTCATCAATGCCGCGTCCCCCACCGCCCTGAATGGCTCGGTCAAGCGCGCCTGCAACGCCGGGGTCATCGTCGTGTCCTTCGATGGCGTGGTCACCGAGCCGTGCGCCTACCGGATCGCCGCCGACTTTCCCAGGATGGGCGCGGTGCAGGTCGACTTTCTCGCGAAAAAGCTGAACGGCAAAGGCAACATCCTGGAAATCCGTGGCCTGGCCGGCGTATCGGTCGACGACGAGATTCATCGCGGCGTCGTCGACGAGATGAAGAAGTATCCGGGCATGAAGCTCGTCGGTTCCGTCTACGGCGCCTGGACGCAGACCGTCGCGCAGAAGGAAGTCGCCGGCGTGCTGCCGTCGCTGCCCCAGGTCGACGGCGTGGTGACGCAGGGCGGCGACGGGTACGGCGTCGCGCAGGCATTCCGCTCGGCCGGACGCACCGTGCCGACGATCATCCTCGGCAACCGGCAGGAGGAGCTCGCCTGGTGGAAGAGCCAGGGCGCGGACAACTACAAGACGATGTCGATCGCGGCCGACCCCGGCTCGTCGACCTTCGCCTTCTGGGTGGCGCAACAGCTGCTGGCCGGCAACAAGCTGCCGCACGACATGTCGTTGCCCACGCTGACGGTGATGGCGGACGGTCTCGACGCGGTACTTGCGCACACCGCGCCCGGCACCGTCGCCAGCAATATCTTCACCCGCGAACAGGTCGTGGGAACGGTCGAGCGACAGAAAAAACCGTGACCGCTGCCATTGCCGTAACCGTTCCCGTTGGATCGCGCTTTCTCTCCGGTGCCGCGAATGGATGACACAGACAACCTGATGGTGCAGGAACGCGTGCAGGAATCGATACAGGACGGCGCCGCGGTGGCGCCCGGGGCGGCGTTGGTGGCCATGCGCGACGTCGACGTCACGTTCGGCGTGGTGCGCGCGCTGAAGGGAGCGAACTTCACGTTTCTTCCCGGCGAGTGCGTGGCCATCGCGGGCCACAACGGCGCGGGGAAATCCACGCTGATGTCGGTGTTGTCCGGGGCGCGACGCGCCACGCGCGGTGTCGTCGAGGCGGACGGCATCCGGCACGAGAACGGCTATGGAGCCGACGTCGCCCGCAGCCTGGGCGTGCGTTGCGTTTTTCAGGAGCTGTCGCTCTGTCCGAACCTGACCATCGATGAAAACATGCGGGCCGTCGCACCGCAATTGCGGGGGTGGGGCTGGCGCCGCAAGGCGGGCCGCATCATGGCGCAACAGCTCGATGCGATTTTTCCCGGGCACGGTCTGCGCGGCGCGCAGGTCGTGGGCGATCTGTCGTTGACGCAGCAGCAGATGGTGGAAATCGCGCGCGGCTATGCGCAGGTGGATACCGCCGCGCGGCTTGTGATCCTGGACGAACCGACGTCGAGTCTGGACCGCTACACCGCCGAACAGTTGCTCGCCTTCATACGCCGCAGCGCCGCCGCGGGCGTCACGACCGTGCTGATCACCCACATGCTCGACGAGATGTTGCGGTGCGCGGACCGGATCATGGTCATGCGCGACGGCACGGTGACGTCGACGCTGCCCGCCGCGGGCCTGGACAAGGACGGCATCATCCAGGCGATGGGGCAGTTCACGGAGCACGAGGCGGCAACCCAGCGTGCGCCGAAAATGGCGGCCGCCGGCGCGCCGGCCTACCAATGGGACCTGCGCAGTGGCCCGAAAAGCCAGCCGGTACGCATCGCGGCGCAGCGCGGCAGCATCGTCGGCTTCGCCGGGCTGGCCGGCCAGGGCCAGACCGATGTCCTGAACGCGGTCTACCGGCGGGCACGGGCGCGCGGCTCGTCCGTGCGCGCGGCGTATGTGGCGGGGGACCGGCGCGCGGATGGCATTTTTCCGGACTGGAGCATCGCACGCAACTTCGACATCCGTTCGTTGTTCGATCACAGCGCCGGGCTGCGGTTGAATCCGCCTCGCCAGCGCGAAGTCTTCGAGCAGTGGGCGAAACGTCTCGATATCCGCGGCGCGCCCGCCACCGCGAACATCCAGGCGTTGAGCGGCGGCAATCAGCAAAAAGTCCTGTTCGGACGCGCGCTCGCCTCCGACGCCGACCTGATCCTGATGGACGATCCCATGCGCGGCGTGGACATCGGCACCAAACGCGATATCTACGCGCTGCTTCAGGAAGAAGCGGCCAAGGGACGGACGTTTCTTTGGTACACGACCGAGAACGACGAATTGTCTTATTGCGACAAAACCTATGTATTTCGCTCCGGCCTGGTCACGCGCGAGTTGGCGGCCAGCGAATGCAGCGAGGAAGCGCTTCTCGCCGCCAGCTTCGCGGAGCCTGCGTCATCATGAAATCGGCCCTTTCCCTGCATCGCCTGCACGACCAGCGCATCCTGCTGCCGGTCGCCTCGCTGTTCGCGGTGCTGATTCCGATGAGCATCGTCCAGCCCAGCACGCTCAGCTATTTCGGCGGCGTGATGTTGCTCAACCTGGCCGTGCCCATCGTGTTCGCGACGCTCGCTCAACTTTCGGTGATCGCGGCCAACGAACTCGATCTGTCGATCGGATCGTTCATCAGTCTGGTGGCCTGCATCGGCGGCACGCTGTTGCACTCGAACCCGGCGCTGGGCGTGACCGCGCTCGTCGCCTGCGTGCTCGTCTATGCCTTCGTCGGTGCATTGATCGAATTCCGGCGCGTTTCCTCGGTGGTGGTGACCCTGGGCCTGTCCTTCGTGTGGAACGGTATCGCCGTGCTGCTCCTCCCCACGCCGGGCGGTAGCAGCCCGGACTGGCTGGCCGCCTTGATGAACGCCCAGACGCCCCTCCTGCCCGCCCCGCTGGTGTGGACGGTCGTGATCGCCCTCGCCGCGCACCTGTTCTTCATGCGTTCGGCTGTCGGCGTGGGGCTGCGCGGAATGGGCGGCAATCCCGCCGCCATGCGCCGTCTCGGCTGGTCCGTCATCCGCTCCAAGGCGGTCCTGTTCGGGCTGGCCGGATGCTTCGGCGTCTGCTCCGGTCTGACGCTGCTCGGTCTGACCACGTCCGCCGACGCCAATATCGCGCTGCGCTACACCTTGCTGTCGGTCGCCGGCGTGATTCTGGGCGGGGGCGAATTCACCGGCGGCCGGGTCTCGCCGGTCGGCGCGGTGCTGGGCGCCATCACGCTCACGCTGGCGTCCTCGTTCCTGTCCTTTCTGCAAATCGCGCCGCAATGGCAGATCGGACTGCAAGGTGCCATCCTGATGGCCGTGTTGTCCCTGAGACTGGTGTTTCGCCGGCAGGAGGCACGTCAATGAAGCGCTTTCTTCACAGGGAACGGCCGGCCTGGCTCTGGTCCTTTCTCGGTGCCCTGCTGGTGGGCATCGCGGCGAGCGTGCTGTTCGGCTGGGGCACCGCCGCCAGCATGCTGTCGACCGCTTCGGCATTCGTCGTCTTCACGGTGCTGGTGGGATTGGGGCAGATGCTCGTGATCACCAGCGGGCCGGGCAATATCGATCTTTCCATCCCGGCCACGATCGCCCTGGCCAGCGGTGTCGGCATGCGCGTGATGGCGGCATCGAATCACGCCATCGTCCTGGGCATCGTCGCCGTGCTGGCCACGGGGACCGCCATCGGAGTGTTCAATTTCCTCCTGATCCGGCTGCTGCGCATTCCGCCGATCATCGCCACCCTGTCGTCGAGCTTCGTCATGCAGTCGCTGGCGATCAGCCTCGGGCGGGGAGGCGCGGCGCCGCCGCCCGCGCTGGAAAACTTCGCGTTGAGTCACCTCGGGGGCATATCGGGCCTCGCCTTCGTCGCGCTGGCGATCACGCTGGCGGTGGCCTTCGTCCTGTTCCGGCTGGTGCCGGGTCGCAGTCTCTCGGCACTCGGACAGAATCTCCGGGCGGCGCATCTGGCCGGCGTGCGCGTCGACGCCGTGCGGTGCCTGACCTATGTGAGCTGCTCGATCCTCGCCGCGTTCGCCGGCCTGCTGCTGGCTGCGTTCTCCGGCGGCGCCACGCTGGACATGGGGGCGGACTACCTGCTTCTGTCCGTCGCGGTGGTGGTCATCGGCGGCACGCGGGTCGCCGGTGGCCGCGCAAGCCCGACAGGCGTATGGAGCGCGGCCTGCTTCCTTTTCCTCATCAATGCCCTGCTGAACGCTACCGGCGCGGGCGCCGGATTGCGCGCGATCGTCTATGGTCTGCTGATCGTCACCGTGACGTCGGTGGCCAGCGGGATCGACGAAACATCGCGCTGAGACGGGCGCGGCACCCGCCCGGGAGACGGACCTCAGAGAGGGATCGTCAGAAGCGGGTCCGGATGCCCACCCGTGCGACGGTTTGCGTGTTCGTCGTGGAGCCGTCGTTGCTGCCGTTCATGCCGTTGATCCGCGCCGAGGCGCCATCGTTGGCGCGTTGATACACCGCGAGCGCATACACGCTGGTGCGTTTGGAGAAACCATACTCGAGGATCGCTGCCATTTGGTGGGCGTGGTTGTCGCTGACCACTCCGTTACCCTTCATATACATGTACGAGACGCCGGTATTCCACGCAGTGGTGAAATTGTAGCGCGCACCCACCGACGCTTCGTACAACGCACCGCCATTGGCCGAGTTGCGCACGGTCGTGAACAAGGCATTGGTGAACCAGTCGCCGAAGCGCGCATGCGCGCCCGCGCCCCAATTGCGCACGCTCGTCGTGGCGGTTCCCGTGGTGGCATATTTGAGATTGGTATAGGCGGCATTCGCGCCCAGTTCCCGGGTGCCGTAGTTCAGCCCGAAACTCGCGCCATTCGCCTCGCCGACGGAGCCCGCCACGCCGCCGAACTGGTACATCGCGCCGGCACTGAAGCCGGCCAGCGTCGGGCTCACGTACTTCACCGAGTTCGCCACCGCCTCGCCCGCCATCCGATCCCAGTCGAACGCACCGGTGGCGTTGCCGGGCAATGCGAGTTTCGTGAAGGGCCCCGCGCGAAAATCGTAAAAATGCCCGGAAATCTCCGCCGGATCGTCGCCGGAGAAATACAGCGCATCCGTCATGAAATCGTACTGGTTGCCCAGCGTGAGCTTTCCATATCGGTCATTCGTGAGACCCACATAGGCGTTGCGGCTGAACAGGCTTTTGTTCGGCATGAAACCGCCGTTGTCCACCTGAAATTGAGATACCAGTTCGAATATCGCTTTCGTGCCGCCGCCGAGGTCTTCGATCCCCTTCAAGCCCCACAGATTCGGGCCGTTCACGCCGTCGTCCAGCTTGACATTGTGACCGCCGCCCTGATTGCTGACGTACGTGATGCCGCTGTCGAGCATGCCCCACAGGGTCACGCTGCTTTGGGCGAAGGCGCCTGTACCGCCGAGCAGCGTCGCGCCGACGCAAAGGGATTTCAGTAGGGTATGGGCAAGACTTTTCATCATCATGCCTCCACGACCGGCGTCGTGATGAAACGCAACGCGAGGCGGTTCGTCACGATCGCGGCGGCAGCGATCACCGCCGGCAGGGCGAGCACGGAGAGCACCGTCGCGAAACCGAACCCCAGGGACAGCAGCGTGCCGCCGACAATGGAACCGAGAATGCCGCCCAGCCTGCCGATACCGAGCATCCAGCTCACGCCGGTGGCGCGGGAGCGCGTCGGATAGCAGCTTGGCGCCAGCGCATTGAGACCCGTCTGCGCGCCGCTCATGCAAAAGCCCGCGGCCGTGACCAGCACCGGCAGCAACGCCGATTGCATCGATCCCAATCCCAGGGAGAAAATGAAGACCCCGCCCAGCAGATACGCGGTGCCGATCACGATATTGCGATCCATGCGATCCATCAGGAAACCCACCACGACGGCGCCCACGGTGCCGCCGAGTTGAAACAGCCCGGCGATCGTCGCCGCGCGCGCGACGGAGAATCCGGCGTCCCTGATCAGCGTCGGGAGCCATCCGGTCAGCAGGTAGATGATCAGCAGTCCCATGAAATAGGTCAGCCACAGCATCAGCGTACTGAAAGCGTAACCGTCGGCGAAAAGCATTTTGACGGGCGCCTTGACCGACAGCGCGGGTTCCGGCGCGGTGAAGCGCACGTCCCCGGGGAATACGTGGCCGGCCACGCGGCCCAGCGTGTTCGCGATACGTCGCGAATCGACGCGACGGACCAGCATGAGGCGGGCGGACTCCGGGAGAAAGGCAAGGAGAACCGGAATCGCCAGGATGGGCAGCGTGCCGCAGAACACGAACACGCCGCGCCAGCCAAACGTCGGAAGCAATTCCGCCGCCACGAAACCGCCCAGTCCCGAACCGAAGTTGAAGCCCGTGAACATGATGGTCAACAACAGGGATCGGCTGCGCGATGGCACGTATTCCGACAGCAAGGTCGTCGAATTCGGCATCGCGGCGCCCAGGCCCAACCCCGTCAGGAAGCGCAGCGCCATGAGCTGGAACGGCGTTTGGGCCAGCGCGCAGAGCAGACTGAAGAACCCGAAGCAAAATACCGATCCGATCAGGATTTTTTTACGCCCTATGCGATCCGACGCGGGACCGGCCGTCAACGCGCCCACGGCCAGTCCGATCATCGCCGCGCCCATCACGGGCCCGAACGCGGCGCGACTGACGTTCCAGTCGTGCATGACGACAGGCGCGACGAATCCCATCACGGCGGTGTCCAGTCCGTCCAGTGTCACGATGGCGAAGCAGAGGACGAGCACCAGCCATTGATACGCGGACATTTTGCGCGCATCGATGAATGCCTTGATGTCGACGGATGCAGTGGGTTTCATGAAGGTCTCCTATTGAGCGCTGCGCACTGGGCGGTTGACCGCATCCGACGGCGCTCTTGTCTTTTTTACTTCGGCGTTTTCATGCCTGCGCGGCCCGACCTGCGCGGCCCGACCTACGCGGCCCGACATCTCCTCACACGGCGCCGGGTACCCTGCGCGTGGTGAGAAAGGACGCCAGGCTTTCGCCCCGCATGCTCGCGTACATTTCCAGATTCGTGACCTTGACCACGCGGGCGAATTTTTCGAGCACGAAAAAACACACGCCATACTGAATCAAGCCGAGCCAATCCGCACGATCGACCAGGTCACGCTCCGTATCGGTCAGGCCGGCCGCGTCGTAGGCCGCCGTGCGGTCTTCCAGCCACAGCGTTCGCGTCGCGGGCTCGCGCATTCGCCACAGGAAACGGTTGAGGCGCAGGGTCTTGATGCTTTGCCGGATATCGAAGGGGTAGGTCCCCGTCAACGTTTCGACGTCATGCAATTGCGGATTCATGGCGCGCTCTCCGCAGGGGCGGTTTCATATACGGTGACCGCCATCGCGGTACTGGTCGCAAGATAGTAATTGCGATGCACTTCCTGAACGCTCGCGCCCAGCGCGCCGCGCATCGTCAGCCACATGATGGTTTCCACGCTTTCGGCGCCACCCAGGCGGATATAGTCGACATGCTTCATCCTGGCGAGCCGCTCGGGGTCCGTGACAATCCATTCGAGGAACGTCTTGTCCCAATCCTCGTTGTTGAACCCGCTCCGCTCCCCGTGCACCTGGTGCGACAAACCGCCGGTGCCCACCACCACCACGTTCAGATCGGCATCGAACGATTCGATGGCGCGACGCAACGCCTGGCCCAGCCGGTAACAGCGATTCGCGGTGGGCAGCGGATATTGCAGGACATTCACCTGCAACGGCACCAGCGCGAACGGCCATCCCCCCTGATATTCGCTCATCAGCGAGAGCGGCGAATTGCACCCATGATCCAGGGGGCGATCCTGGAAGATGGTCAAGTCGAACTCGTCCGCGATGAGTTGCTCGGCAAGGTGAACAGCCAGTTCGGAATGGCCCGAGATATCCGGCAGGTTTCTCTTGCCCGCGCCTTCGTCCGCGAATTCGTGGGTTCCCGACACGCCCAGCGCGAAAGTGGGATAGCAGTCGAAGAAGAAGCTGTTCGCGTGATCGTTGTAGATCATCAGCATCACATCGGGCTTGCGCTCCGCGAGCCACTGCGCAACCGGTGCGTAACCCTGAAACAAAGGTGCCCATGCCGGGTCGTTGTGCTTGCCCTTGTCGTGGGCCAGGCCCATGGTCGGGACGTGGGAGGTACCGATTCCTCCGATGATTCTTGCCATATTCTTACCTTTTATTTTTTCCCACGGCATCACGACGTGAAACGGATACGCATTGCTTATCGATATCCGCGGCACCCGCCCTTGGGATGCAAACATATAGAAGAAAGGGCCCCTGCCGAAAGCCCGGGTTAACCAGATGTTTTCATCATGCCACGTTGCGCGCGGCCGCAATCAAGGAATTTGGCGTCTCGAATCGTCGCCGAAACCTGTTGCCGCGGGAGGTTTGGCGCGTCGAAAGCGCGGTATCATGGCCACGGACGGCAGTCATCGTCTGCGCTTCCGATAAGATAATTAGATGGCTAGAAAGCCAGTTCGCAACCTTGTCGACGATTTTCCTGTGGCACCCTCCTGTTGTGTTCCTGATGCTTCGATGACGTCGTGACCAAGACTACCGTTACCGCCGCCCCCCTCAGTCTTCTGCACCTGCGCACCTTCAGGATGGTCGCGCGGATGGGAAGCGCCTCACGCGCGGCGGCAGCGCTCTTTCGCGCGCAGTCGGCCATCACGCGGTCGATCCAGGAACTGGAGACGGCGCTTGCCGCTGCGTTGTTCGAACGCAAGCATTCCGGCATGCTGCCGACGGCCGTCGGCGCCGCCGTGCTCGCGTGTTGCGACGGCATTTTCGCGGAACTGGAGGAGCTGGCCCAGTGGTGCGCGGCGCAGCACGCGCGGCGGCGCGTGCTCGCGGCGGGCACGCTGCCGGCGTATCTGCTGAATTCACGGCGTTTGCAGCTCTTCGCCGCGCTTTCGCGACACCGCCACATGCCCACCACCGCCGCTGCTTTCGGCATCACGCAACCGGCGGTAAGCGGGGCCATCCGCAGCCTGGAAAGCGGCTCGGGCCTCTCGCTGTTTCATCGCAACGCGCGCGGAACGTCGTTGACGGCCGAAGGCGACACGTTCCTGCTGCATGTCAGACGCGTGCTCAATGAACTCAGGCACATCCCGGACGTCGTGGCGGAACTGCAGGGCATGGTGCGCGGCACCGTCACCGTCGGGGCGCTGCCGCTCGGGCGAACGCTCATTCTCCCCGCGGCGATCGCGGCATTGAACCGGATTCACCCCGGGGTTCACGTCGTGACGGACGAAAGCGCATACGAAATCCTGGTGGCGGGCCTGCGCGCCGGGGATATCGATTTCATCCTCGGGGCACTGCGGCCCCACGACGGCGCCAGCGGCTTGAAGACCGAGTGCCTGATGTCCGAGGAAATGGTCGTGCTCGCACGCGCCGGGCACCCGCTCGCGCAACGCAGCGGTTTGACGATCTCTGACGTCAGGGACGCGCAGTGGATCCTGCCGCGCAGCCATGCGCCCGCGCGCGCCCTGTTCGAAAATCAATTTCGCCGCGCAAAGTTGAAGGCGCCCGCGCCTTCGCTGGAAACGGCCGATCTGGCGATCATCCGCGGCGTGCTGCTGCGAACGGACATGCTCGCGGCGCTGTCGGCGCAACAACTGTTTTACGAGTGCGAATCGGAACAACTCGCCGTGCTCGACCTGGCACTGCAAGGCACGCGTCGCGACGTGGGTCTGACCGTCCCAATTCACGGGGTGCAGTCGCCCGCGGCGCGCTCTTTGATCGAAATGATACGGGCATCGATACCCGAGGTTATTTCAACTACGCAAACGCCGGGACACCCCGGGGCGGCATGCCCCGTCACGGGCCCGCGCAAGCGCCTGGGCGCGTAGCGTCCCCATCCTTCACGTCTGAAAGCAACCATGATCATCGACATCCACGGCCACTACACCACCGCGCCCAAGGCGCTGGAAACCTGGCGCAACCGCCAGATCGCGGGCATCGGCAATGCAGCGGAAATGCCGAAAGTCTCGGAACTGCACATCAGCGACGACGAACTGCGCGAATCGATCGAAGCCAATCAACTCCGTTTGATGCAGGCGCGCGGACTCGACCTCACGATCTTCAGTCCGCGTGCGAGCTTCATGGCGCACCACATCGGCGACGTGGAGATTTCGAAGACGTGGGCCGCCATCTGCAACGAGCTGTGCCACCGCGTCAGCGCGCTGTTCCCCGATCATTTCGTGCCGGCGGCGATGTTGCCGCAGAGTCCCGGGGCGGACCTGGCGACGTGCATTCCGGAGCTGGTCCGATGCGTCGAGGAGTATGGCAATGTCGCCATCAACCTGAACCCGGATCCCTCGGGCGGGCACTGGACGAGTCCCCCGCTCTCGGACCGCCATTGGTACCCGATTTACGAAAAAATGGTGGAATACGACATCCCGGCGATGATTCACGTCAGCACCAGCTGCAACGCGTGTTTTCACACGACGGGCGCCCATTATCTGAACGCGGACACGACCGCCTTCATGCAGTGCCTCACGTCCGATCTGTTCGGCGATTTTCCCACGTTGCGCTTCGTGATTCCCCATGGCGGCGGCGCCGTGCCGTATCACTGGGGCCGGTTCCGGGGCCTTGCCCAGGAAATGAAGAAACCGCCGCTCGCCGAGCACCTTCTCAAGAACATCTTCTTCGACACATGCGTGTATCACCAGCCAGGCATCGATCTGCTCACGCATGTGATTCCGGTGGACAACATCCTTTTCGCCAGCGAAATGATCGGTGCGGTACGCGGCATCGATCCGGAGACCGGCCACTATTACGACGACACGCGCCGCTACATCGACGCCGCGAACATCACCGCGGCACAGCGCCAGCAACTCTTCGAAGGCAATGCGCGGCGCGTTTATCCGCGTCTCGATGCCATGCTGAAAACCAAGGGAAAATGATCATGTACGAACTCGGAGTGGTGTATCGCAACATTCAACGGGCGGACGCCGGCGTGGCCGAGAAACTCGGCGCGCTCGGCACCGCGACGGTTCACGAGGCCATGGGACGCACGGGCCTGATGAAACCGTACATGCGCGGCATCTACGAGACCGCGCAGGCGAGCGGCACCGCCGTGACGGTGCTGCTGCAGCCGGGCGACAACTGGATGATGCATGTTGCCGCGGAGCAAATCCGGCCCGGCGATCTGGTGGTCGCCGCCGTCACCGCCGACTGCACGGACGGTTTCTTCGGCGATCTGCTGGCGACCAGTTTCCAGGCGCGCGGCGCGCGCGGGCTGGTGATCGACGCCGGCGTGCGGGACGTACGCGTGCTGGCCGATATGGATTTTCCCGTATGGAGCAAGGCGGTCTCGGCGAAGGGGACGGTGAAGGCGACGCTGGGTTCCGTCAACATTCCCGTGGTGTGCGCCGGCGCGCTGGTCAACCCGGGCGATGTGGTGGTCGCGGATGCCGATGGCGTGGTCGTCGTGCCGGCCGCCCGGGCCGCCGACGTGCTCGAGAAGGCCGCCGCGCGCGAGGCCAACGAAAACGAAAAGCGCATCAAACTGGCGACGGGCGTGCTCGGTCTGGATATGTACGGCATGCGCGACCCCCTGCAAAAGGCGGGCTTGCGTTACATCGATTGAAGGAGGAAACATGGTCGACCGCCAGGCTGCGGACGGTCCCGGAATCACGGGCATTTCCTCGATGGCCACGCGCGGGATGGTGCTGCAGTTGTCGCAGGCCCACGCGCGGGCATCGACACAAAAGGTGGCGATCGAGTCCGTCGGCGGCGTCGCCGCGATGCAGCGCGTGCGGGACGGCGCGCGCTTCGATTTCGTCGTGCTCGCCGCGGATGCCATCGATCGTCTGATCGCCGACGGTCTGCTCGTGGCCGATAGCCGCGTCGATATCGCCCGGTCCGGGGTGGCGGTGGCGGTACGGGAAGGCGCGGCGCGGCCCGACATCGGCAGCGAGCAGGCGGTGCGCGCCGCCGTGCTCGACGCGCGGTCCGTCGGTTACTCGACCGGCCCCAGCGGTGCGCATTTGATGCGTCTGTTCGCGCGCTGGGGCATCGCCGACGCCATCGCGCCGCGTCTCGTGCGGGCACCGCCCGGGGTGGCGGTCGGCACGCTGCTGGCGCACGGCGATGTCGCGCTGGGTTTTCAGCAGTCAAGCGAATTGCTGCATGTGTCCGGCATCGATATCGTCGGTACGCTGCCATCCGACATACAGTGCGTCACGACCTTCTCGGCGGCGCTCTGCGCGTCATCGACGCAGCAGACGGCCGCGCGGATCCTGTTGGCGTTTCTCGGCTCGGCAGACGCCGGTTTCGCGAGACGTGAGCACGGCATGACGTCGCCATGACGGCGGTGCCGTGTCAGAGGGCCGTCCGGTCTGGCGCACGGCCCGTGACGTCGGTTGCCAGCCGGGCCAACGAAGCGTCACGCCGAGGCGGCCCGTGCCCGGGCCCGGCCGTTCGAGTCGAGTATCGTCCCGCGCTCGGGCGCCAGCCCCGACCTCATTCAGGTCGAGCGTCGCGCTGCGACAACATTTCGCGGCGGCCTTCCGGACGTCGCCTTCGGCTTACCGGCGGGCGTTCCGGGACTGTGCGCCGTTGCCCGCTCGCCCCACATCGTCATGCGATGGCGAGGCCGGTTGACGCGGGATGGCGATATATCGGAGTATTCGGAGCGGGTTGTCGCCATTCGGCGCACGCTTCTCCCCATCCGTTGTCCTTTCACACACACGAGGTTCCCTGATGTCTGGTCGTTTTGTCGCAGCGTTGTTGGTCGTGGGTTCCCTGTTTGCGTTGGCCGGCTGCAACACCGTCGCGGGCATCGGCGACGACATTTCGGGGTCGGCCCGTAGCGTCAAGCGCGCGCTCTGAAGCCTGTATGACCCGGTCGAAGGCACCGCTTCCGAATCGCAAAAGTGGACGACTCCGTCTACAATTCCAGGATGACGACCAGGAGCGCGAGCGTGACGATGGGTGACGACGAAAGGGTGTCCCGTGGCGCGGCCGGCGATGCGAAGCGCGCCGAAGGGACGGCGCGCGCGCCCCGTCAGGCACGGGGCAAGGCGCGCGTGGAAACGATTCTCGATGCCACTGCCGCGGTGATCATGGAAAAGGGACTGAGCGGCGTCACGATGCACGGCGTCGCCAAGCAGGCCAGCACGCCGATCGGCTCGATGTATCACTTTTTCCCGGACCGGGATGCCTTGCTCGATGCGCTGGAGGAACGGCACGCGACCGGCACCGCGGAGATCGGCCGGGATATCGCTGCGACATCCGTAGACACGTGGCGGGCGCTCTCTCCGGAAGCGGTGGTGGACCGATTGGCCGCGCCGTACATCCGCTATCTGGAAAGCCACCCCGACTGTCTGTCCTTCATGTCGCGCAACTATCCGCCCCTGACGAACGATGATGCAGTGAACCGGTACAGGGCAGTCATCGATGCCCGGCTGCCGCAGGCGCAGGCAGCGGATCGCCAGCTCTACGCCGACATGCTTCACGCGCTCGCGTTGGGATGCATGACGGTGAAATTCGGCGCCGCGGCGGCGCCGGTCGCACGCGCCAGCCAATACCTGCGCGAAGTGCAGCGCGCGCTCACCGCCTATCTCACGGCGGTCGAAGCGGCGACCGGCGTCTGAACCAGGGCGGGGATGTCGCCCGCCTGGCGCCGTTACACGTTTTTGTCGACCAGCAAGCCCCGGCGCTCGTCGAAGCCCACCAGACGCGTGGCGCTGTGATAGCACTGGATTGCGAAAAGCCGGGTATTGGCGAGTTGTCCCTTGCGCTGCACGGGCTGCGCCGCCGGAACGACCGACAGGCGGGCAAGAGGCGAAAGCGTTGTCGTCAAATACATGATGCGGACTCCGGAAGCCAGGGCAGTGCGGAACGAACGCCTATCCGAAAACCCTGCGACAAGGCGGTGGTATGAGTGAAGTATGTCTTTACTAGACAAATTCGTCTAGTCAATAATTAGACATTCCTGTCTAATTATTGGCGTCCCTTGGGCCTTCCGTCGTGCCCTTTCATGGTGAACGCTTCGTGCAGAGTATGCCCGCGGCAGGCAAGAACCCTTTGTGCACGAACGCACGCTTCCCCTCATGTAAACCTCCTCGTCGTCATCCGCGCCACGGTTCGCGTCACGACTCGCAGCGGCGGCGCGTTTCGATAAAAATGGGGGCTTTTCCGAACTCACGCTATACTACTGTACATATATACAGTAAACGTGAAACCCGGCATGCTTTCGTCCGTCCTCCGCTCGCCAGAGTCCATCCATCCGTCGCTTTGGCGCGGCACGCAACTCGCACAGGGACGCGGCCCATGCGTCGATACCGGCGATGCCGCCTTTTCCCATGAATTACCGGGCGGCGGCTGGCCGCTGGGGGTGCTGGTCGAGCTGCTGATCCAGCAACCGGGCATCGGCGAACTGCGGCTGTTGCGCCCCGCCCTCGAAGCGCTCGGCGCGCGGCCGCTGATACTACTGGAGCCGCCGCACATGCCGAACCAGACGGCGTTCACGCACTGGGGCATGCCGCTCGACCGGCTGCATCTGATTCGCGCGCCCCGCGGCGCGGACGCGCTCTGGGCCGCCGAGCAGATCCTGCGCGCCGGAAGTTGCGGCGCCCTGCTGTTCTGGCAGGATCCCATCCGTCACGATGCGCTGCGCCGCTTGCATCTCGCCGCGCAGTCGTCGGACACGCTGTTCATCCTGTTCAGGCCGTTGAGCACCCTGCATCACGCCTCGCCGGCCCCCCTGCGGCTCGCGCTCAGGCCCGCGCAGGACAGCCTCCATGTCGAATTCGTCAAACGGCGCGGCCCGGCACGCGACCTTCCCCTGGCGGTCGCGCTCGGGCCGTCCCCTCTTCTCCTGAACCGTCATGCACCTGTGGATCGGCGTCCATCTACCGCACCTGTCCCTCGAAGTGTTCCGGCCCACCTGGTCGATTGAGCCGCATGCGGGTCTGGTGGTCCTGGAACACGAACGCGTGCTGGCCATGAGCCTCGCGGCCCGCGCGGCCGGCGTACGGCCGGGGATGCGGCGCGGCAGCGTGCTCGCGCTGTTGCCCGCCGCGGCGGTCAGGGATCGCGCGACCGCGCTGGAAAACAGGGCGCTACGCGGTCTCGCCACGGCGTTGATGCAGTATTCGCCGCAGGTCGCGCTGACGCCGGATGCCACCATCCTGATGGACGTGTCGGCGAGCCTGCGTCTGTTCGGCGGGATCCGCGCGCTGCGCGGCCGCGTCCGCACGACGATTCGCGCGTGCGGTCTGACCGCGCGTCTGAGCCTGGCGCCGACAGGCACCGGCGCCGGCATGCTGGCGCGCGCCGGCGCCGGCCATGCGCTGCGCCTGCACGCGCGCGACCGGGTTCCGGCGCACGCGCCGCGCCACGACGGCGCCGATGGCTGCCGGCGTTCGCTGGAAACCCTGCTGAACGGCTTGCCGCTGAGGCTTTTGCCGGCTGCCCAGCCCTTCGCCGAGTGGTTCGCCGGCCTGGGATGCGCGACGCTCGGCGACCTGCGCCGCCTGCCGCGCGCCGGCCTCAAGCGGCGCTGCGGCGACACGGTGCTCGACCGGCTCGATCAGGCGCTCGGCGCCGCCGCCGAAATGTTCGAATGGCTCAGCCTGCCGGAAAGCTTCGACATCCGTCATGAGTTGCCGGACCGCATCGAGCGCAGCGAAGCGGTGCTCGCCTACGTGGGCGCGCAGGTCGCGCAGTTGACCGGCTGGCTGGTGACCCGGCAAATGGCCGTGACGGGGATCCTGCTGCAGCTCGAACACGAACGCGGCCGCGACGCGATGCCGCCCACGGACATTCCCGTCGCGCTCGCCGAACCGACCTGGCAGGACAGCCATCTGCTGCGGCTGCTCGCGCAACGCCTGACACGCATCGAACTGGCCGCGGCGGTGATCGCGGTACGCCTGACGGCTGCCCATGTCGCGCCGGCGCGCCCGCTCTCGGCATCCCTGTTCCCGGAACCCGGCGGCTCGGCCAGCGATCATCGCCGTCTCGTCGAACTGCTGAGCGCGCGGCTGGGAACCGACAATATCCTGCAATGCGCGCCGCAACCGGATCATCGGCCGGAAATGGCCAACCGCTGGTCGCCGGTGACCTTGCCGCCATCGTCCGGCGCCGGGCCGGGGGCGAGCGGCCCGGCACGCGCGGCTCCGCCGCATGCCAGCCCGCCGCGTCCCGCCTGGCTGCTGGAACGGCCGCTGGCGTTGCTCACACGCCGGCACCGGCCGTTCTACGGCAGCCCCCTGCGCATCGTCTCGCCCGGCGAGCGGATAGAAGCCGGCTGGTGGGACGATACCCAGGCCAGCGTCACCCGGGATTACTTCGTCGCCGAAGCCCAGGATCACAGTTGCTACTGGATATTCCGCGAACGCCTCGGCACGCCGGCCGACGGGCCAGCCGGCGCACCGGACGGCGCGCCGCCGCGCTGGTATCTGCATGGCTTCTTCGGGTGAACGTCTATGGTCGATGACACGCCCTGGCCCATCGGCCTGCCGGACTACGCGGAATTGCAGTGTTTTTCGAATTTTTCCTTCCTCAGGGGCGCATCGCATGCGGAGGAAATGGCGCAACGGGCCGCCGCGCTCGGGTATTCGGCCCTGGCGATCACCGACGAGTGCTCGCTGGCGGGAATCGTGCGCGCCTACGTGGAAGCGGAAAAGGCGAAACTGCCGTTTCTGGTGGGCGCCACCTTCGAATTGGTGAATGCCGATGGTTCGCCCGCCATGCGCTTCGTCGCGCTGGCGCAGAACCGCGAAGGCTACGGCAACCTGTCGGAACTGATCACGCTGGGGCGTACGCGCGCGCCCAAGGGCCGCTACCGGCTCACGTCGCGGGACCTGACGCACCCCGAACCGGAACATGCGCACCTGCGGAGCTTGCCGCATTGCCTGATCATCCAGGCGCCGGATTTTCCCGCCGACGAGGCGCGGCTCGCCGCCCAGGCCGACTGGTTCGGCGCGACCTTTCCCGGCCGCGCCTGGCTGGGCCTGACACTGCACGCCCGCGCGATGGACGATATCCATCGCGGCGTGGTCGAGCGCGTCGCGGCGCGCGCGGGCCTGCGCGTGGTCGCCCTCGGCGGCGTGACGATGCACGTGCGCTCCCGCAAACCCCTGCACGACGTCCTGAGCGCCGTGCGCCTGGGACGCCCGGTCGGACAATGCGGTTACGACCTCGCGCCCAATGCCGAACAGCATCTGCGCTCGCGCCTGCGTCTGGCCAACCTCTATCCGGCGGGCGCGCTGGCCGAAACCGTGCGGATCGCGCGGGCGTGCCGCTTCGATCTGAGGGAACTGCGCTACGAATACCCGGACGAACTGGTACCCCAAGATATCAGCGCGGCCGACTACCTGCGCCAGGAAACCTATATCGGCGCGCGGCGCCGTTTCCCGCAAGGCATCCCGCCAGCGGTCCAGCGGCAGATCGAGCACGAGCTCGAACTGATCGCGGCGCTGGCCTACGAGCCGTATTTCCTGACGGTTTACGACCTGGTGCGTTTCGCGCGCAATAACCACATCCTGTGTCAGGGCCGCGGGTCCGCCGCGAACTCGGCGGTCTGCTATTGCCTGGGCATCACCGAGGTCGACCCGGCGCGCAGCAGCATGCTGTTCGAGCGCTTCATCAGCAGGGAGCGCGGCGAGCCGCCCGATATCGACGTCGACTTCGAGCATCAGCGGCGGGAGGAGGTCATTCAGTACGTCTACCGCACCTATGGCCGCGACCGGGCCGCGATCGCCGCGGCGATCGCCACCTACCGGCCGCGCAGCGCGCTGCGCGACGCGGGCAAGGCGCTGGGCATCGATCCCGATCTGGTCGACCGCGTCGCGAAAGCCCATCAGTGGTTCGATTCGAGCGCGGATCTGCTCGTCCGTTTCACCGAGTCCGGACTCGACGCCACCGCGCCGATGATCCGCCAATGGGCCCATTTCGCCGCGCAGTTGCTGGGCTTTCCGCGGCACCTGTCGCAGCACAGCGGCGGCTTCGTCATCAGCCGCGGCAAGCTGTCCCGGCTGGTGCCCATCGAAAACGCCGCGATGCCGGAGCGCAGCGTGATTCAGTGGGACAAGGACGATCTGGAGGCGCTGGGCCTGCTCAAGGTCGACATCCTCGCGCTGGGCATGCTCTCGGCCATCCGGCGCACGCTCGAAGGGGTGTCGCTGCGGCGCGGGCATCCGTTCGAATTGCAGGACATTCCCGCCGAGGACAATGCCACCTACGACATGATCTGCCGCGCGGACACCGTCGGCGTCTTCCAGATCGAATCGCGTGCGCAGATGAGCATGCTGCCGCGGCTGCGGCCCCGGTGTTTCTACGATCTGGTCATCGAAGTCGCCATCGTGCGCCCGGGACCGATCCAGGGCGGCATGGTGCATCCCTATCTGCGTCGCCGCCAGAAACTGGAACCGGTCGATTATCCGAGTCCCGAGGTAAAACAGGCGCTGGAGCGCACGCTCGGCGTGCCGATCTTCCAGGAGCAGGTCATGCAGGTGGCGATGCTGGCCGCCGGCTTCACGGCGGGGGAAGCCGACGCGCTGCGGCGGGCGATGGCTGCCTGGCGCCGCAAGGGCGGGATGGAACGCTATTACGACCGGATCGTCGACGGCATGCTGGCACGCGGCTACGAACGGTCTTTCGCCGAAGCGATCTTCGCGCAGATCCAGGGTTTCGGCGAGTACGGTTTTCCGGAAAGCCATGCGGCCAGCTTCGCCCTGCTCGTCTATGCCAGCAGCTGGCTCAAATGCCATGAACCGGAGGCCTTTCTGTGCGCGCTGCTCAACAGCCAGCCGATGGGCTTTTATTCGCCCTCGCAACTGGTGCAGGATGCACGCCGCCATCATGTCGTGGTGCGGGGCATCGACGTCACGATCAGCGCCTGGGACAGTACGCTCGAAGACGGCCCGCCCGCCGACGGCGCGCCGGCCCGGCCGGCGGTCCGCCTGGGACTGTCGCGGGTACGCGGCCTGGACGAGGACAGCGCGTGGCGCATCGAGGCGGCACGGGCGGTGCGTCCGTTCGACGACGTCGCCGACCTCGCCCTGCGCGCGCGGCTGGACCGGCGCGAACTGCAATTGCTGGCCGCCGCCGACGCGCTCGCCGCGCTGGCCGGCAACCGGCGCCAGGCGCTATGGCAGGCGGTGGCGATGGCGCCCGCCCGGGACCTGTTGCGCGCCGCCATGAACCAGGACGAGACCCCGGCGTTCGACCCACCGAGCGAAGGCCAGCATATCCTCGCCGACTACCGCGCGACGGGCCTCACCCTGGGGCGCCATCCGCTCGCGCTGCTGCGGCCGTCGCTCGCGGTGCGCCGCCTGCTGCCGGCCGCGACGCTGTTCGGCTACCGCAACGGCCAGCTCGCGCGCGGCTGCGGCATCGTGACGGTGCGGCAGCGCCCCGGCACCGCGAAGGGCGTGATGTTCATGACGCTGGAGGACGAGACGGGTGCGATCAGCGTGATCGTCTGGCCGGCCCTGCTGGAAAAACAGCGCGCCGTCGCACTGGGCGCAACCTTGCTGGGCGTGTACGGCGTATGGCAGCGCGAGGGAGAAGTCCGGCACCTGGTGGCGCGGCGCCTGGTCGACCTGTCACCGCTGCTGGGCGGCCTACAGATCGGCAGTCGGGATTTTCACTGACGCCCGGCGCGCCAGCCGCTGCTGCTTGAAACGGTGGTGCGCGCCGCTCAACCGTTTGAGAACGCCGCCCGCATGCGGATCGCCGAAATGAAACAACGCCGTGCCGCGAACGCGCCCCACCGCGCAGGCCTGATTCGCATGCAGCGAGCGGATGCCCCAGAAGAAATAGAGGTTTCCCGGCGTCATCTTCATGACCTTGGCGCCGAACCAGCGCTGCACGCGCGGTTGCCGCCACAGCGCCCGCACCAGACCGTTCTCGACGCACAATTTCTCGACGATATTCAGCATGGCACTGCCCGGCACGCCGCGCAGATTCGGAAACAGCACCAGGTCGCCGTGCGGTTCCCCCGGCACATCGGGCATGATCAGCGGCACCAGCACCGTCACGACATACGAGTCGTAGTGATAGCGCTCCGAATGCCGCTGGCCCAGTTCTCCGGTCAGCACCCGCATCGACGCCGCCATGTTCATCTTGATGGTCCGGCCCGCCATCACGTGCTTGCCCAGCGTGTCGACGGTCTGCCGCAACGCCGTCGATTCCGCGATCGCCTTCAGCGGGCTGGCGGCCAGCCAGCGCTCGCCATGCAGGCTGAAGTACTGGTGATCGTGTTCGTCAAGTTGTTGCCCGATGAAAGACCGGGCGGCGTCGAGAAAGGCCGGAGACACCGCGTCGCGCCAGACCCCCATGCCGACGGTGTCGATCGATTCCTGCAAGCGTGCGATCTGTTCCGCGGACAGCGACGGCAACGGGTCGTGCGGATGGGTTTGAAAGGGCATCATATCTTCAAGCTCCACGTGCCATTCCGGGCAGGAGCGTCCGAAATGTTTGCTGCACTATCCGCACCATGCTGACCGACGGCAGGCGAGAGGATGCCGGTTCACCGTACGTTAGCAGACGTTAGCAGACAAAGCTGGGAACATTGCCTTACCGTCCATTCCCCTACGCGTCGATACACGGTGGATACGACGCCGCACGGGGCGGTGCAGCTGAAATACCGCGGATTAGTGGTTTACCCGAAGCAAGATGTGCGACTCGCTCATGGGCCACGCATCGGTATGCCTCGGGCGACCTGCGCCTTCAGGCGCTCGATGAACTCGCTGGCCAGTGGCGACGGCATCCCGGCCTTGCGCGTGACGATCCCGAAGGTCTGGGATTGCGACTTGAACGCGACGGGCACGACGCGCAGCATGCCGTGCGCGCTGAACATCTGCGCCACGGCCTCGGGCAGCAGCGCCACCAGATCGACATCGCCGCGCAGCAGCGCAACCGTGACGAAGGTCGAGGCGGTGGAGATGGCGCTGTCGGGCATCGGCATGCCGGCCAGATCCATCTCGCGTTCGAGGAAGGCCTGCATCGGCATATTGTTCGGATAACTGACCCAGCGATGCTGCGCGAGCTCCGCGAAGGTGACCTCGCCGGGCGCGAACGGCGGATGGTCGGCACCCACCACCACCGCCACGGGCTCGTCGGCCAGCGGGTGATACCGGTACTTTCCGGGCGAATCGCTGACCGCGGAGCGGCCGATGACCAGATCCAGCCGTCCCTCGTCGAGCAAAACGAGCATGCGCGAACTGGTGTCCTCGACGATCTCGATCGACAGGCCCGGATGACGCTTGCGCAAATCGTTCAAGACCGGCGCGACCCGGTCCAGGATCGAACCCATGATCGCCCCCACGGCGAGCCGTCCACCGGTTCCGGCACGGATATCGGCGACCTCCTGGCACAGCGCGTCCAGTTCCGACGCCAGCAGGCGTGCATACCGGATCACGCAATGCCCGAAGGGATTGGGCACCAGACCGGTTTTCATGCGCTCGAACAACGGCTCCCCCAGCATCGCCTCCAGCTCCGCCAGCGCCTTGCTGGCGGCCGATTGCGTCATCGCCATCGCGCTCGATGCCTTGTGCAGCGAGGCGTGATCGTCGAGCGCGATCAGCAACTGCAGTTGCTTCATGCGCAAGCGCGACATCAGGACGTCGAGCGTCGGCTTGTTCCGGTCTTCATGCATGGGTGAGTCGTAAAAGCGATCAGGACATGGAAAGCTTTCACTATACACATACCGCTCCGCCCTTTTATAGTGTCGACATACTTAAAATAAGGAGACGTTGTCATGCCGCGCCTGGATTCGCCCGCTTCCGCACCTGCCTCCCCTCCCGTCTACAAGGGCGTCTTCCCGGTCGCGCCGACCGTATTCGACGATCAGGGGCGGCTCGACCTGGCGGGACAGCGGCGCGCGATCGATTTCATGATCGATGCGGGCTCGAACGGCCTGTGCATTCTGGCCAATTTTTCCGAACAGTTCGCGCTCACCGACGACGAGCGCCGCGAAGTCCAGGACACCGTCCTCGACCACGTGGCCGGGCGCGTGCCGGTGATCGTGACGACCACGCACTTCGGCACCGACATCTGCGCCGCGCGCAGCCGCGCCGCCGAGGCGGCCGGCGCCGCGATGGTCATGATCATGCCCCCCTATCACGGCGCCACGATCCGCGTGAACGAGCGCGGCATCCACGAATTCTTCAGTCGCGTGTCCGACGCGATCGCGATCCCCATCATGATCCAGGACGCGCCGGTGTCCGGCACCTCCCTGTCGGCCGCCTTTCTCGCGACGCTGGCGCGCGACATCGCGCAGGTATCGTATTTCAAGATCGAAACCGCGCAGGCGGCCGCGAAGCTGCGGGAACTGATCGCCCTGGGCGGCGATGCGATCGTCGGCCCGTGGGACGGCGAGGAAGCCATCACCCTGATTCCCGATTTCGACGCCGGCGCGACCGGCGCGATGACGGGCGGCGCCTACCCCGACGGCATCCGCCGCATCGTCGACGCGTATGTCGCGGGCGATGGCGAGCACGCGGCGGCGCTGTACCAGGAATGGCTGCCGCTGATCAATTACGAAAACCGGCAATGCGGCCTGGCCGCGTGCAAGGCATTGATGAAGGAAGGCGGCGTGATCGGCTCGGACCTGACCCGCCACCCCTTCGCGCCGATGCATCCTGCCACGCGCGACGGCTTGCTCAAGGTGGCCCGCCGACTGGACCCGATGGTGCTACGCTGGGGCAAATGAGATACGGACCGGGATGCGGGCACCGATGGCGCGGCCACACGCGCCGCCTGCCCTCCCCGGTACGCGCCATAACCGAATTACCAAAAAACCGAAAAGGACGGAACATCATGGAAATATGCAGCGATCTGCTGATTGGTCAGCAAACGCAGGCCGGTAGCCAGGGCAGCACGCAATCGATCGAAGCCGCCAGCGGCAAGCCGCTGTCGCCCGCGTTCGGTGGCGCCAGCGCCGCGCAACTCGACGCCGCGTGCGCGCTGGCATGGCAGGCGGCCGATGTCTATCGCGAACTGCCGCTCGAAAGCCGCGCCGCGTTTCTCGAAAAAATCGCGCAGAACATCCTCGACCTGGGCGACGTGCTCGTCGAGCGTTGCGTGCAGGAAAGCGGCCTGCCGCGCGGTCGCATCGAAGGCGAGCGCGGCCGCACCGTCGGACAGTTGCGCATGTTCGCCGCCGTGGTGCGCCAGGGCGACTTCCTGGGCGTGCGGATCGATCCGGCGCAGCCGGAGCGCCAGCCGCTGCCGCGCGTCGACCTGCGCCTGCGTTACGTGCCGCTCGGCCCGGTGGCCGTGTTCGGCGCGAGCAACTTCCCGCTCGCGTTCTCGGTTGCCGGCGGCGACACCGCCTCGGCGCTGGCCGCCGGCTGCCCGGTGGTCGCGAAGGCGCACCCCGCGCATCTCGGCACCTCGGCGCTGGTCGGCCAGGCGGTGCGCAAGGCCGTCGCCGACTGCGGGTTGCCGGATGGCACGTTCTCGCTATTGTTCGACTCGGGCCTGGAAATCGGCCAGGGGCTGGTGAGCGATGCCCGGATCAAGGCGGTCGGCTTCACCGGCTCGCGGCGCGGCGGTCTCGCCCTGCTCAAGCTGGCGGCCGCCCGCCATGAGCCGATTCCCGTCTATGCCGAAATGAGCAGCATCAACCCGGTGCTGCTGTTCCCGCATGCGCTGGCGAACCGTGGCGCCGCGATCGGCACCGCCTTCGCCGCCTCGCTGGCGCTGGGTGCCGGCCAGTTCTGCACGAACCCCGGTCTGGTACTGGCCATCGACAGCCCCGCCGTCGACGCCTTCATCGACGCGGCAGCCACGGCGCTCGCCGCGACGCCCGCCGCCACGATGCTGACGCCGGGCATCCACCAGGCCTACGAGTCGGCGGTGGCGAAGCTTGCGCAGCATGCGCAGGTCGACACGGTGGCGCAGGGCAAGGAAGCCAGTGGTCCGGCACAGGGTCGCGCGACGCTGTTCTCGACCACCGCCGAGGCGTTTTCCCGGGACCCCGCGCTGCAGGACGAGATCTTTGGCGCCGCCTCCCTGGTGGTGCGTTGCCCGGACCTCGCCACCATGCGCGACCTCGTCGAGAAGCTCGAAGGTCAGTTGACGGCCGCCCTGCATATCGACGAAGCCGACCAGGCGGACGCCCGCGCGTTGCTGCCGACGCTGGAACGGCGCGTCGGCCGGATCCTGGTCAACGGTTTCGGCACCGGCGTCGAGGTGGGTCACGCGATGGTGCACGGCGGACCGTACCCGTCGACCGCCGACGGCCGCTCGACCTCGGTCGGCAGCCTGGCGATCGACCGCTTCCTGCGTCCTGTCAGCTATCAGGACATGCCGGATGCGCTGCTGCCCGACGCCCTCAAGCGCGCGAACCCGCTTGGTCTGACCCGCCGCGTCGACGGCAAGCTCACGACAGCCGACTGATCCGTCAGGCCGGCCAGGGATCCTGGGCGGCCGGCCCGACGACGTCGCCGGCGTCGGGCGCGGGCGCGTGGGCATGCTTCATGCGCGCCGGGAAAGGGCGGGGCCGTCCTGTCGCCCCCCACGCTTTCTGGAGAACGCAATGGCTAAAACCGCACCGCGCCGCGAAGGCGCGCCCGCCGATCCCCTGGTGCAGACCTTCACCTTCCTCCTGAGCGGCAGGCACATCTACGTGCGCAATGCGGAGCGCAAGCTGATCGACCTTGGCGAGGCAAAGCAGGAAGGCAAGGAAGGCAAGCCGAGCTGGTCCTATCTCCTCGATGTCGACGAGATCGCCGGCAGCGGTTTCAAGACGCCGGCGGCGCTGCTGAAGGACCTGAGCGGCAAGGTGGATTTCGCCTATCTCGATTCCCAGTTCACGAGCCTGCCCAATCACTCGCCCACCGACGAAGGCATCGACGTGCGCCATGCCGAGACGCTCGAGGTGCGCTACGACGAGGTGTCGGACGACGGATTCTGATTTTCGCGGCGGGTGCGGCTCATGCCGGCGCGACCGTTCCTGCCCGCAAGCACGGTGCGCCTACGTCGCCGTGAAATGCAACACCAGTTCCCGTCGATGCGGAGCACGCCGGTGCTCGAACAGATACACCCCCTGCCAGTTCCCCAGTACCATCCTGCCCTCGGCCACCGGAATCGACAACTGCACCTGCGTGAGCGCACAGCGGATATGCGCCGGCATATCGTCGGCGCCCTCGCTGTCGTGCCGGTAGAGCGTGCGCGACTCCGGCGCGATCCGCGCGAAGAAAGCCTCCAGGTCCGCACGTACGTCGGGGTCGGCGTTCTCCTGGATCAACAGCGAGGCCGACGTGTGACGGCAGAACACCGTCAGCAGCCCGTCGCCCGCGTGCAGGGCGTCCAGCCACGACACAATCTGGTCGGTGACTTCCACCAACCCCTGACCGCGCGTATGAACGGTCAACCGCTGCAGGCAACGCCCCATTTTTCCACCCTTTATTGATCCAGCGCAAAGACGGTACGACACCGATCTGCCAGCATACCGCCCTCAGCAGAATATTGCGGCGACACGGGCGTCAGCCAGGGCGGCAGCACCATGCGAATCAACCTTCCCGTCATCGACGAGCAATACGACTATCCGGCGTCCGAACAGCTGGTGTCGGTCACGGATCTGCAGGGCGTCATCCGCTACTGCAATCCCGCTTTCGTCAAGGTCAGCGGCTTTTCCCGCGAGGCGCTGATCGGCCAGCCGCACAACGTGGTGCGGCATCCCGACATGCCCGCGCTCGCGTATGCGGATCTCTGGGCAACGGTCCGCGCGGGCAAGCCATGGACCGCGATCGTCAAGAACCGGCGCCTGGACGGCAGGCATTACTGGGTGCGCGCGAACGTCACGCCGATCGTCCAGAAAGGCAGGACCGTCGGCTATCTGTCCGTGCGGGTCAAGCCTTCCGCCGAGGAGATCGCCGCGGCGTCTTCGGCCTATGCGCTGTTGCGCGACGCCCCCCGTGGGGCACGCACGCACCGCCTGGCATTGCATCAGGGCCAACTGCGCCGTACCGGCCCTGCCGGCTGGCTGGCCGGACTGCGCGGCGGCACGCTCGCCGGACGCGTGACGCTGGCCATGACGCTGCCGGCCGCCGCGACCACCCTGTGCGCCGCCCTGCCCCTGATGACCCAGGCGACGCCGGATCGCATCGCGCAGTCTGCCTGGCTGATCGGCATCCTGCTCGGCACCTCGGCGCTGGCCGGTATCGGCTTGTGGCGCAGCCTCGCGCGCCCGGTCGCGGCGCTGATCGACACCGCCAACCGGCTGGCCGCCTGCGACCTCGATCCGTCCTCCGCATCGTCCTCCGCATCGCCCCCGTCCGTCGCCCCGCAACCCGCCATCGCCGAACTGGGCGAATTGCGGCGCGCGCTGACGCAGTTGCGCGCGAACCTGGCGGCGATCGTCACGGATGTCGACACGCAGGCCGATGGCCTGCGCCATGCGGTAGCGGAAATCGCCGCCGGCAATGGCGACCTGGCGCGTCGCACCGAACGTCAGGCCGCCTATCTCGACCGCACCACCGAGACCATCCAGGCACTGCGCGACGCCACCGGGCTCGCCCGCGAACACACACGCGGCACCGCCGACAGCACGGCCGAGGCGGCGCACGCGGCGGCGGAAGGGCAGCAGGTCATCGGGCGCGTGGTCTCGACGATGGAATCGGTCGCGCAGTCTTCGCAGCGCGTCGGCGACATCACCGCGATGATCGACGGCATCGCTTTCCAGACCAATCTGCTGGCGCTGAACGCCGCGGTCGAGGCGGCGCGGGCCGGCGAGCACGGCCGGGGTTTCTCCGTCGTCGCCGGCGAAGTGCGCCTGCTGGCGCAACGCTGCGCCGGCGCCGCACGCGAAATCAGCGAACTGGTCGGCGGCACCGTCGATCAGGCGGACCGGGGCGCCTCTATGGCGCGCGACGCCGGCGTCGCGATGCAGAGCATCGTCGACACGTTCGCGCGCACCGTGCAGGTCACCCGACAACTGGAGGCGGCGGGGCGGCGGCAGGACGAATGCATCGGTCAGGTGGACGCCGCCATCGCCGAACTCGATACGGTGACCCAGCAAAACGCGGCGCTGGTCGAGCAGGTTGCCGCGGCGGCGCACAGCCAGCGCGCCCAGGCCGATGCGCTGAGCGATGCGGTGGCGATATTCAGTCATCCCGGCAAGAGCGCGATCGACCCGGTGGTCCCGACGCCGCGGTGCTGACGCCGGCCATCGCTTGCCTCAGCCGCGGCCGACGAAGGGCATCTTGGTCGCCATCACCGTCATGAACTGCACATTGGCGTCCAGCGGCAGACTCGCCATATAGACCACCGCGCTCGCCACGTTCGATACGTCCATGCGCGGTTCCGGCGCCATGGTGCCGTTCGCCTGACGCACGCCGTTCACCATGCGCTCGGTCATCTCGCTCGCCGCGTTGCCGATATCGATCTGACCGCAGGCGATATCGTATTGCCGGCCGTCGAGAGAGGTGCTTTTCGTCAAGCCGGTCACCGCGTGCTTGCTCGCCGTGTAGGCGACGCTGCCCGGCCGCGGCGCGTGCGCGGAGATCGAACCGTTGTTGATGATGCGCCCGCCACGCGGGTGTTGCGCCCGCATCATCGCGAAAGCCGCCCGCGTGCAGAGAAACACCCCGGTGAGATTGGTATCGACGACCTTGCGCCAGTCGTCGATCGTCAACTCGTCGATCGACACGGCCGGCGCGTTCACGCCAGCGTTGTTGAACAGCAGATCGAGACGGCCGAAACGCTGGTTGATCACGCCGAACAGACGCTCGATCGCCGTCGGATCGGTCACGTCGCAGGCGACGGCCAGCGCATCCCATCCCTTCGCCTCGGCCTCGGCCGCCAACGCCTCGAGCGGCTCCGCCCGCCGCCCCGTCAGCACGACGCCGTAGCCGGCGGCGAGCAATGCCAGCGCGACCGCCTTGCCGATCCCGCTACCGGCCCCCGTCACGAGGGCGATCTTCCTTGCCTGTTCCATACCCTGCACTCTCCGGATTTTTTTATCGAATCGCGTCCTGCGGGGCGCCCGGCACCCTACAGGCACGATATCTTTTTAATACACGGTGAGTGTAGCACCGGCATCGCGCGGCGAATGTCGGCTTCATACGAACGTGCGGGTTTGCATGGCGTGATCCTTCGCGCTATCCGCATCGAGGACCGTCGGGCGGACCGGCACGGGGAAGCGCCAAACGAAGAATTACAGGAGCGGCAGGGAGGCGGAGAACGCGGGCGTCGCGCAAATCACCAGCAGCACCAACATCACGGGCGCGGCGATCATGCTGAAAACGAGCGCTCCGGTCACGAGCGGGGTGGACATGGCAGAGTTCCGGGGAAAAGCGAAGGCGGCAGGAAAGGAATCACTCCCGAGTGATCATTATTATCATCTATCGAGCATCTTATTGCAATAGCAATTATTGATTACAAACGATGACTCAACGCCATGCACGGCGCGACCGGTGCAGCACGACGATGAAGGCCGGAACGCCCAGACACTCGGTGACGATGCCCACGGGAATTTCGACGCGGCCGAGGTTCCGTGACAAACAATCGGCCGCGATCATGAAGCTTGCCCCAAGCAACGCACTCGCGGAAATCAAACGCGAATTCGACGAACCGAGCAAGAGCCTGGCGATATGCGGGATGAGCAGGCCCACCCAGCCGATCATGCCCGCGATCGACACGGAGAGCGCCGATACGAGCGTCGCGATGGCGATCACGCCATACCGTACCAGGTCCACCGGGATGCCCAGGGTGCGCGCCTCGTCATCACCCATCGACATCACATCGAGGGCCCTGCCGAGGAAGGCGAGCAGCACCCCGGCCAGCAGGATGGGAAGCGCCAGCCAGCCCACTTGCGGCAACCGGGCGGCATCGAAACTGCCCATCAACCAGAAAACGATGGAGGGCAATTGGTCCTGTGGATCCGCCACATATTTGATGACGGACAACGCAGCGCCGAATGCCGTGCCGCTGATGATGCCCCCCAGCATGAGCGTCACGATCGAAGCCCCACCGAACATGGCCCCGATGCCCACTCCCAGCGCGACGGCGAGCAGCCCCATCGCGAAACTGACGATCTGGATCATCCACCATGATCCCCCGCATATCATCGCCAACGCGGCCCCGCACGCCGCACCGGCGAGCACGCCCAACAGTCCTGGCGACACGAGCGGATTGCGAAATACCGCTTGAAACGAGGCACCGGAGCTGGACAACGCAAAGCCCACCAGTGCCGCGGCCAGCGTTCGAGGCAAACGCACCGTCAGCAGAATGTTCGACAGCAGATGATATTGCGCGGCAGGCATGCTGCCGAAACCCAGGGACACACCGGCAAACCGCACGATATCGGCCATGCTGATCGGATATTCGCCCATGGACAAGGCCAACAGCAGCATGACGGCGAAGAGACCGATACAGGCGACGAGCCACAATGGCCGTTTCGAATCATTCGATAGTGGCAACGCGCCCCCCTATTTTGCGATGTGCCGTAAATGCCTGCAGCTCTTCGCCGGTGATGCCATAGACGGTCTGCAATGCATCGTCACTCAATATCTCCGCAGGTCGTCCTTCCCCCAGCACCCGGCCGTCGCGCAGCAAAATCGCACGATCGGCCGCGACCAGCGCGTGATCCGGATGGTGCGTGGACATCAGAACGGCCATGCCCTCGTCCGCCAGCGCACGCAATCTCGAAAGCAAACGGGCCTGGTTACCGAAATCCAGGGCGGACGCCGGCTCATCCATGACCAACATCGAGGCGCCCTGCACGACGGCCCTGCACAGCAGGGTCAGTTGCCGCTCCCCGCCTGAAATTTCCGTATAGGGGCGCTCGGCAAGATGCTGGATACCCAGACGCTCCATCCCGTTGCCGACCGCCTCCCGATCGGACCTGCCCGGTTGCGCGAACATGCCGGTATGGCCGATGCGGCCCATCGCGACGACTTCGCGGACGCGGTAAGGAAACGGGCAAACGTTGGCTTGCGGCACGTAGGCCATATGCGCGGCCATCTCGCGCCGGGCAAATGTCCGGAGCGGACGGCCGTTGAGCAGCACCTCGCCTTCTGTCGGACGCACCAGACCCAGCAGGATACGCAACAGGGTGCTTTTACCGGCGCCGTTGGCGCCCAGCAGGGCCACGACTTCGCCAGGTTCGACGATGAGATCGACGCCGCGCAGTACGCGCTGGTGAGGATAGGCGAAATGAATGTCCCTGGCCTCGAGCACGACGGGCGCACCTGCCGCGGCATGTTTCACCACATCTTCCGCGTGGGTCCCGGACATGGGTTCAATGCCCCGTCGAGAGAAACTGGCCGATTTCGGCGTCGCTGAGATCGTAGCCGTAAAAAACCTTGTAGAAGTCCCGCGTCTCCTGGCGCATATCGATCTGCGGAAGCGCCTGCGGGTACAACAGCTTTGCCACCCAGATGATCTGCAGCGCTTCTTCCGACGTCTCGCGCGACCACCAGAACATGCCCTGCGGATTGCCGTAAACCCGCCCGTCGCGCACCGCCTTGATGTCCTGCCACTGCGGATCGTGGCGGATGCCGTCGGCAAGCTTGGCCGGCATCGTGATGATCACATCGGGTTGCGCCGCCAGCACCTGCTCGACGGACACCGTCGCACCGCCACGCTGACCACCCGCCCAGTGTTCGGCGATATTCGTCGCGCCGCCGAGCCGCATCCAATCCTCATCGAGCGACGGCGCGCCAGACGTGCGGTTGGGCGAACCGTTGGCCAGATAGACCTTGAGCCGGCGATCCGGAGGAACCGTGGCCAACGCATTCCGGACGATATGCGCGTTTCGTTCGAAGTACGTTTTGTAGCGTTGTGCTTTCGCCTGCGCGTCCGGGCCCAGGATCTCCCCCGTGATCAACGTCCGTTCCACCATGGCATCCATCGAATTGTCATGCAGCGCGGCAACGGCAATGCCGGCCCGACGCAACTGCGCGATCTTGTTCGGTTCGAACCGCTGCGGCACGAAAATGACGTCGGGATGAAGCGCGATAATCGCCTCCACGTTCAGATCTCCGGCGCCGGGGGCTCCATTCATCCCGATCACCACCGCGTTCTTGATCGACGGCACGAATTTTTGAAATACCGGCTGGTCGCGAATCGCCCGGGAAGTCGCGATGATCTTGTCGCCATAGCCCAGCATGGCGATGATCGAGTTCTCCGCCGGCCAGGCCACCGCGATCCGCTCGATCTTGTCGGGGACGGTGATGGTTTCGTTCCCGTAAAAGGTGATCGTGCGGGTAGCGGCGGCCTCGGCGCGCAGCGGCATCAGCAGGTGCAGCCCCAGCAGGCACATGACGCCGAGGGCGCGTCCCGCGCAACGCACCGTGCCGCGCCCCCTGCCGCGTCCCTTGCGAGAAGCATCGCGTCGAATCATTCGCACTCCGCCGTCTTCGCGGCATCCCTTATCGGCATCGTGTCTGGACGTCATATCTTAAAAATGGAACTGCAAACTGGTCGAGACCGTCAATGGATCGCCCGCCATCAACTGCGCGGCGGTGGTGCCGTTGTCGCCCGCGGCGCTGCCGACCACGTTCGCCCAATAGCGCGTATTGGTGACATTCCTCACATTCAGGCGCCAACTGGTGGCGTGACCCCACAGCTTGAAGTCATAGCGCGTGCCCAAATCCAGGGTCACATAGCCTTTGACGGATTGCGCACCCGTATCGATGGCCGGGCGCACACCCGTGTAGTGCAGATTCGCGTCGACGCTCAAGCCCGGACGCAGAAAGCGCAGCGCGTATTCCGCATAGATGTTGCCTTGCCACTCCGGCACCCCGGCAGGCTGCTTGCCCACGGCATCCGCATAAATCGAACTGACGAGTCGCGCGTGAAGCCAGGTCATGCCCCCCATCACCGTCAGGTCCGGCGTCACTTTGCCCGTCACCATGAACTCGACGCCGACATTGCGTTGCATGCCCGCCTGCGTGTCCGTCGCGGTGCCGTTGCCGTTGTCGACGTACTCGGAAAACCCCTTGGTAATGCGGAACGCATCGAGCGTGGTGGTGAAGCGCCCCCAGTCGGCCTTCGCGCCGATCTCGAACTGCTTGCTGCTGGTAGGCCGTAGCGGATCGTAGGCATTCGTGACGGTCAGCGTCTTGCCGGAGGCCGACGTGGCGGTCGCGGCCGGGGTTTCGCCGACATTGATGCCGTCGGCATAGGTTGCATAGAACATCAGCGGCTTGATCGGCTTGAACATCAAGCCGACCGTGGGACTCGTTCCCGTCACGAGATAGCTGGCCGCCGAATTGGTGAAACTCGTGCTGCCGATCCACGTTTGCGCCACCGCGCCGAGCAGGGACCAATGCTGGCCGAAGTCGAGCTTGTCGCCGACGACCAACGATTGTTCGAAGCTGGTGCTCTTGTCCGCGCCTTCGCCGCCATAATCGTAGTGATACGCCGACGCATCCGGATACACGATGGGATCTCCGTAAGACGTCGTTCCCAGGGTGCAGGTGGCGGCGCCATTGCACTTCGCGGAGCTGACGTTGGCGGCATGCGTGGACGGCGTCCACGTCCCGATGATGCCGACCGTCAGGGTATGCGCGACGGGACCCGTCGTGAAATGACCGGTCAGGGTTCCCGCATTGCCCATCGTCTCCGTGTGCACGTAGCCGTTCGCTTCCGGCGAGAACGTCTGCTTGTTGGTATAGCCCCCGCTGCCGTTGGGCGTCAGCGTGTTCACCACGTCCGACGTCTGGCGCCCGCTCGACTCCCAATTCACGCCGAGACTGAATTTCCAGTCATCGTCGAAACGGTGATCCCATTTGACCTCGGCGATGGTCGCGTCGTCGCGCAGCACCGCCCAGGGCTGACCGTAGCCCGCCTTTGCGAGATTGGGCGCCGGCGCCACCGCTTCGGTCGCGTTCGACATGTAGAAAAAGCCGGGGAAACCCGATGCACGGTAGTCGTAGTGGCTGATCGACAGATGCACCGTGTCGTTTCGCGTGATGGTGAGATCGACGGCGCCGCTGAAGTAGGTGCGATCCACGTGACTGGTCGAGACATAGCCTTCGCCATCGCTTTGCAGAACGTTGAAACGATAGGCAACCGGGCCGACCCGGTCGCTGTAGTCGCCGCTCACGAAATACTGCGCGTTGCTGATATAGCCGGTCGTCATGCTGTGTGACGGCTCGGCTGTCGGGGCTTTGGTGATGATGTTGAACGCGCCGGACGGAAACTGCGGTCCGAAGGCGAACGCCGATACACCGTTCAGCACCTGCAGGCTTTCGAATTCCTCCACCGGTATCTGGCTCAACGGATTGCCGGTCACGGGAATGCCGTCGACATACACATTGTCGAGATTCGACTGGAAGCCCCGCGTCTGCAAGCGTCCCCAGTCATCGCTGAAACGCTCGTCGAACTGCGTCGAGGGCAAGTAGCGCAACACGTCCTGCAAGGTATGCGCTTCGGTGTTCTCGATCAGGGCATGCGGCACCGTATCCACGGAAAAGGGCGTGTCCAGCTCCGAGGCGGCTCCCAGTACGCCCACCGCCACCTGCCTGGTACGATAGCCGGCTGCCGCGCTACCGTCGTCGGGAATCCCGCGTACGTCCACGGCCGGCAGACGACCGTCCGGGGTCGCCGTATCGGTATCGGGTTTCGTTTGGACCGAGTTGTCGGCGTTGACGTCGCTCGATTGCGCCATGGCTGCCGGCGCCGACAGGTAGGCCGCCACCAGCGCCACGGACGCCCCGAATTTTTTCGTTCTCATTGTATTTGCCCGAGACACCGGGTCGATGTATTTTACCGTATATAACGGCAAGCGCACGAATTCCATGGGGAACCGTGAAGACGAAGCGCCCGCATTATATACGGTAAAATATAACGAGAAACGAAGGTTGGTTTTCGGAACCGGGACGACCCTTCCGCCGGGGGTACCGCGGCATGGAGAGGATCAGCTGCACGCCCGTGTACCGGTCGTGGCCGGTCGCCGGGTAGGGAAACGCATCGGTCTCGAATGTGCGGCGCCAGTTGCTGCGCCGTGCCGGCGACCGGCGCGATGAATCCTTCCTCGTCCACGAAAATCCGGATGGACGCCCGTCAGCAGGACGAAACCACGCCCCCCTCCCCGCTCAAACTCCGCACCAACCTTCCCAAAAAAACATCGCACTCCCCCAGTTGCACCAGCGACACGAACTCGTCCGCCTTGTGCGCCTGCTCGATACTGCCGGGGCCGCAAATGACCGCGGGAATGCCGGCCAGCGCGAATTGCCCGCCCTCGGTGGCATAGCCGACCTTACGCACCATATCGTCGCGCGCCAGCGCGCGCACCAGCGCGGTCACCGCCGCCTGCTCCGATGCATCCAGCGAGGGCACCGCCGCGAGCCGCGACAGGTCGACGGCGGCATCGGGATGCTCGCGCCGCATACGCGGCACCAATTCGCCGTCCACGTAAGCGCGGATGCGCGCATCGATCGCGGCCGGATCGACGCCGGGCAGATTGCGGTACTCGAACAGCACGTCGCATTCCGCCGGCACGGTGTTCACCGCATTGCCGCCCTTGATCATGCTGGTCTGCGCGGTGGTGAAAGGCACGTCGAACGCGCGGTCGAACGGCCCCTGCGCGCGCATTTCGTCGGCCAGATCGCGCAGGAAGCAGATCAGGCGGGCCGCGTATTCGATCGCGTTGACCCCCTGCGGCGTCAGCGAGGAATGCGCGGCGCGGCCGCGTACGCAGCATTTGTAGACGTTGATGCCTTTGTGCGCGGTGATCACGCGCATGTCCGTCGGCTCGCCGATGATGCAGCCGGACGGGCGCACGCCGCGCGCGGCGAGATCGGCCAGCATCACGGGCGCACCCAGGCATCCCACTTCCTCATCGTAGGAAAACGCGAAGTGGACAGGCTCGCGCAACCGCGCGGCCGCGAAGGCGGGCAAGGCCGTGAGCACGCAGCCGATGAAACCTTTCATGTCGCAGGCGCCGCGCCCGTACAGCAGGCCGTCGCGGATCTCCGGACGGAAGGGGTCGGACGTCCAGTCCTGTCCATCGACGGGCACGACATCGGTATGTCCGGAGAGCACCAGTCCGCCCTGGGCATTGCCGTCGGCGGCGGCGAGGGTGACGAAGAGGTTCGCCTTGCCGCGCGCGGCATCGTATGTCAGCGTGGGTTGTACGCCATGGGGAAGCAAGGCATCGCGCATCGTCTCGACCATGCCGAGATTGGATGCGCGACTGGTCGTGTCGAAGCGCACGAGACGCTCCACCCAGGCGAGGGAATCGGGGCGCGCGCCAGCGGTCGCGGACGCCGCGGAGCGAATATCTGTAGCTTGCATCGCAGAGAAAAAATTCGTTACAAAACGGTTAACCTACGCTGAAACCCATACGAACGCAGCATTATCCGGCGCAATCATGGGTGTGTATGGCGATCCGGACGGCAAGCGACGCTGCCCGCGGGCGTTTTGCCCGATTCACGTCAATGCAGCACGGTGGGCGGCCGGTATAATGCGATCAATGCGGCAACGCCGGAGACGAGCACCTGTATGAACACTGCATTACCACTCGATCAGGGAACCATCGTCCTGGTCGAGGATGATCTGGAAGCGAGAGAATCGCTCAGCGCGCTTCTGACGTCGCTCGGCGCCAATGTCGTTGCGGTGTCCGATGCGGAAGAGGGCAGCGAGACCGCCAGCCGCCTGCTGCCCGACGCGGTGGTGTGCGACATCATGCTGCCGGGAATGGACGGTTTCTATTTGATCCAGACCCTGCGCGAGCACGAGATCCGGCACGGCGTCGAACCGGCGGTCGCGATCGCGCTCACGGGCTACGGCGACGAGATGCACCGGCTGCGCAGCTTCGCCGAAGGGTTCCAGCACTTCCTGACCAAACCGGCGGATATCGATCAATTGGTCAGCGTCCTCAAGGCGGCGGTCGAAAGACGCGCGCGGCACTGAAGACGGTGCCGGCCGGCGCGGCGGCAAAACCGCTACCGGCCGTCGTTCATCCCGAAATCACTGCTTCTTCGCCGAGTCGACCTGCGCGTCCGCGGCCTTGTTGTCGGCGTCGCCCTGGGCCTTGGTAGCCACCTTGTCGGCCTTCGCCTGTGCAACCGACGTCTTCTTGTCGGCCTTCGCCTGCGCCTTCATCGCTTTCTTTTCCTTGTGGGTGGCGCCTTCGGACGTCCCGTCCTGCGCCGTTGCCTGCGCCATGGCCTGGCCGGCGCACAGACTGCCCAGCAGCAGGCAAAGCGCCGGCACCCATTTCTTCGATATCGTTTGCATCTGATTTTCTCCGGTTTTCCATTGACCGCAGCGGGCCGGCACGCCTGGGGCATGCGGCCCGTCGCGGCGAACACGCCTCGGCCGAACGCACGGGACGATGCGGGAAAGCCCCTGCCGCTGTCGGCTTCATGTAAGCTTAGCCGCAACAGGCGCGGCTTTCCAGCAGTTCGTCTCTGGCAGGATCGCGCTCGTTATCTTAAAAATAACAGGGACAGCCAATGTGCGTCCGGAGGAGACGGAACATCATGATAACGGATGCACGGGCGCCGGGCGCCGACCGCACACGCCGCATTCTCGCGATCGTGGGCGCATCGTCGGGCAATCTGGTCGAATGGTTCGACTTTTACGTCTATTCGTTCTGCTCGATCTATTTCGCGGCGTCGTTCTTTCCAAAAGGGGACGCGACCACGCAATTGCTGAATACGGCGGGGGTGTTCGCCGCGGGCTTTCTGATGCGGCCCATCGGGGGCTGGCTGTTCGGCCGCATCGCCGACAAACATGGCCGGCGCCGCGCCATGCTGACGTCGATCCTGATGATGTGCGGCGGCTCGCTGGTGATTGCCTGCCTGCCGACCTATGCGACGATCGGCGCGGCGGCACCCTTCCTGCTGCTGCTGGCGCGCCTGTTCCAGGGCCTGTCGGTGGGCGGCGAGTACGGCACCAGCGCCACTTATATGAGCGAGGTCGCGGTGCGCGGCGAACGCGGTTTCCTGGCGTCTTTCCAGTACGTGACACTGATCGGCGGGCAGTTGCTGGCCGTGCTGGTGCTGGTGATCCTGCAGGCGTCGCTGAGCGATGCCGACCTGCGCGCGTGGGGCTGGCGGATTCCTTTCGCGATCGGCGCGGCGGCGGCGGTGATCTCGCTGATCATGCGCCGTTCGCTGGCGGAAACGGCGTCGACCGAGGTGCGCCAGCGCAAGGACGCCGGCACCCTGGCGGGCCTTTTCAGGCACAAGGCGGTGTTTTTCACGGTGCTGGGCTATACGGCGGGCGGATCGCTGATCTTCTACACGTTCACGACCTACATGCAGAAGTATCTGGTCAACACCAACGGCATGCCGCCGAAGGTGGCCAGCCTGGTGATGACCGGCGCGCTGTTCGTCTACATGGTCATGCAGCCGCTGTTCGGCGCGCTCTCGGACCGCATCGGCCGGCGCAATTCGATGCTCGCGTTCGGCGTGCTGGCGACGCTCGGCACGGTACCGCTGCTCACCGCGCTGCGCGACATCCGCAGCCCCTGGGCGGCGTTCGGTCTGGTCGTGGTGGCGCTGGCGATCGTCAGCCTGTACACGTCGATCAGCGGCCTGATCAAGGCCGAGGTCTTTCCGCCCGAAGTGCGCGCGCTCGGCGTGGGGCTGTCGTACGCGCTGGCCAACGCGATCTTCGGAGGCTCCGCGGAATACGTCGCGCTCGCACTGAAGTCCGGCGGCAACGAACAGAGCTTCTACTGGTACGTCACGGCACTGACCGCCGTCGGCCTGTTCTTCTCCTGGCACATTCCAAAACCGGGACAAGGCTATCTTGAAAACGAGCCGTGAACGCCCGGTCCCGGCATTGCGGGAAAACGCGCGCGCCAGCATTTTTTCGGTGCATGGGCGGCAAATAGATTAACTTTTTTGGCAGGTTTGCCGATACGATTCCTGCTCGCGGTTCAGGCGGCACGGTGCCGCCTGCCGCCGTCACGGACCGCGCGATGCGCAAAGCGGCGCGCGCCCGAGGCCGTTTCAGGAGTGGCTCGTGCCCCGCCCCATCCACGCATTCGTCGATACCCAAGCGATCGCCCACAACCTGGCCGTCGCGCGCCGCAGTGCGCCCGGCAGCAAGGTCTGGGCGGTCGTCAAGGCCAACGCCTACGGGCACGATATCGATCTCGTCTACCCCGCCCTGCGGCAGGCGGACGGCTTCGCCCTGCTCGATCTCGACGAAGCGGTGCGTGTACGCGAGTGCGGCTGGCGCGGGCCGATCCTGTTGCTCGAGGGCGTCTTCGCGGCAAGCGATCTGGATATCGTCGTCCGCCACGGCCTTACCCAGGTCATCCACTGCGACGAGCAGTTGGCGATGGTCGAGGCGCTGCGTCCCGCCGCGCCGCTGCCCGTCTATCTGAAGATGAACAGCGGCATGAACCGCGTGGGTTTTCGGCCCGACGCGTACCGGGCGGCATGGCAGCGCGCGCGCGCGTGCGCATCGATCGGCGAGATCACGCTGATGACCCATTTCGCCGATGCCGACGGTCCCATCGGCACAAGCCGGCAACTCGCCGAGTTCGAGCGCGGCGCGGACGGGCTCGCGGGCGCGCGCAGCCTGTCCAACTCCGCCGCCACCCTCTGGCACGCGGCCGCCCGTTCCGACTGGGTGCGGCCCGGGATCATGCTGTACGGCGCCTCGCCGAGCGGCAAGGCGGCGGACACCGCGGCATTGCTGCGGCCGGCCATGAGCCTGCGCAGCGAGTTGATCGGCACCCAGCAATTGCAGCCCGGCGACACGGTGGGCTACGGCAGTACCTTCGTCGCCGACCGGCCGATGCGCATCGGCGTGGTTGCGTGCGGTTACGCGGACGGCTATCCGCGCGTCGCGCCTACTGGTACGCCGATCGCGGTCGATGGCGTGCGCACCCGGGTGATCGGGCGGGTGTCGATGGACATGCTGACCGTCGACCTGACGCCTTGCCCCGGCGCCGGCGTCGCCACCCCCGTGGAGTTGTGGGGGCGGCACGTGGCGATCGACGAGGTGGCGCAGGCCTGCGGCACGGTGGGCTACGAACTGATGACCGCGCTGACGCCGCGCGTCGGTCGGCAACGGGAACCGGCGGACGGTGGGAGTCCCCCCACGCAGGGCTGAGAACACGTCATCTCGATCGCGCCGGACCACTTCACGCCGCGGCGAGACCGTCGACGAAACGCTGGAGCGCGGCGTTCCACGATCCGGCTATGAAATTCGGGGTTCTGGCTGGCCGCGTCGCGCACGACGAAGCCAATGTCCCTTTCCCCCGCCAGCAACGCCTCGCGCTGCACCGCCGGATGCAGCTCGCGCGTTTTGAGCGCGACATCCGGCGTGGAACGGTGAAACGCTCCCAGCAGCCGGGACAGCAATCCCGAATACGCCGTCGCGACGGAATAGCCCACGGTGAGCCGCCCCGCCTCTCCCCGCTCGGCGCGTTGGGCAAGATCGATGGCTTGATCGAGGGCACGCAGGATCCGGCGCGCTTCCTCCAGGAACAGGCGGCCCGGCTCGGTCACCGAGACCGAGCGCCGGGTGCGTTCCAGCAATCGCACGCCCAGCAACCCTTCCAGTCCCCGTATCTGCATGCTGAGAGCAGGCTGAACGATATTGAGACGCGCGGCGGCCCGGCCGAAGTGCAGCTCCTCGGCAACCGTCGCGAAGGCGCGGAGATGGCGGATTTCGGGACTTATCACGATACGTGATCATATTGGTCAAAACAGAATATTGGACGAATAAGTGAAACGTTTCTATAGTCGTTCGAACATTCCTGAAAGAAAAAACGACCATGACGAACGATCGCGAGCGCAAGGCAGCCAAGGCCGCTCCCCATCCGGTTTCCGGCGCCGAGGCTGAGGTGGGACGGGATCGCCTTCCCCGCGGCATGTCCACGCCTACCGTCTGGATGCGTCCTATACCCGCTTTTTCGGCTGGCTCACGCCGGGGGTGTTCGAACCCTTCTTCCGGCTGATCGGCGACCCTTACGAACCGCACGTCTTCCCGGTCGACCCGAAACCCCTTCGTTTCGACCGGGTCCTGGCCAATATCGACGACCTCGACCTTTATCAAGTCGACGGCAAGGCGTGAGCGGCATGGGGCTGCCTGCATGTTCAGTTTCATCGCGAGCGCGCCGTCCGTATTGATGGGACGCATGGGCCTGTCGCCAACCATGTTTGCGATGGTGTTTGGCGTCAGCGCATGCGGCACGCTGCTCGGCTCGCTGCTCAGCGGCCGTCCGAACGCGCGCGGCGTACCGGGCGCCACCGTGGTCGGCGCCGGCGTAGCGGGCCTGGTCATCTCGGCGTTGGCCGTCCTGGGCGTCGCGCTGACCGGCGTCGCCCACGTCTGGACCATCGGGCCGCCCGTGGCGGCGGCGATCTTCTGCTTCGGCGTCATCGGTCCGAGCGCGAACCACGACGCGCTGCATGGCCTGCCCCAGGTCGCCGGCGCGGGGTCCGGCATCCTGCGCTGCACGCAGAGGGTGATGGGGGCGCTGGCTAGCGCGCTCGTCGCCGCATTGACGCCGTTGGGCGCGCCGCTGTCGACGAGGGCCATCCTCATGGTGGCGGCGAGCGTGGGTGCCGCTTTCAGTCCGGCCGCGCTGCGTCGCGGCCGGCAACACAGCGGGTAGAACGTCCTTTCTTATTGGAGAAATTGAATGAGCGTGCATCTTTCGCGCCGTGAAGCGCTGCATCTCGCCGGCGCCGCTACCGTGACCGGTCTGGCCGCTACCCGCGCGGTGGGCCAGTCTGCCCCGGGCAGTGTCAGGACGAAGAAGATCGCCCTGGAGGAACACTGCATGTTCCCGGATTTCGTTGGCTATCTTGCGGAGACGAAACAGAACATCCTGCCCAGCCTGTTCGACAAGGCCGTGCCGGTCCTTTCCGATTTCGGCGACCGCCGGCTCGAGGTAATGGACGCGAACGGCGTTGATTTCGTCGTGCTGTCGATCGCGGGACCGGGTGTGCAGATCGAGCCCGACACGGCGAAGGCGCTACGGCTCGCCCGCTCGGCCAACGACCGCCTGGCGGTTCAGGTGCAGAAGCGGCCGACCCGGTACGGCGGCTTCGCGCATCTGGCACTGCAAAATCCAGAGGCGGCGGCCGACGAGCTGGAACGCTGCATGCACGATCTCCATTTCTCCGGCGCCCTCATCAACGGCGAGACCAACGGCTTTTACCTCGACGACCCGCGCTACGATGTGTTCTGGGAACGCGTGTCCGCGCTGAAAGCCGCGATCTACATCCATCCAGGCAACCCGCAGACGATGGCGGCGGCCTATGCCGACCATCCTGAACTATGGGGACCCACCTGGAGTTGGGCGGCCGAAACCTGCACCCACGCGCTGCGGTTGATCTTTCGCGGTACGTTCGACCGCTATCCCGACGCCCGGTTGATCCTCGGCCACATGGGCGAAACGCTGCCGATCCAGCGCTGGCGGCTGGACAGCCGTTATCCGATCAGCAACCATCGCTACCGGATCGAGAAGCTGCCCTCCGACTATCTGCGTTCCAACGTATTCATCACGACCTCGGGCGTATGCTCGGATGCGGCGCTACGGTGCGCGCTCGACGAAATCGGGCCGCGAAACGTGATGTTTTCCGTCGACTATCCGTTCGAGGACACGAAGACGGCGTGCGATTGGATCGAGGGCGCGAAGCTGACGGACGCCGAACGACAGGCGGTGGCACATGGCAATGCCGCGGCGCTGTTGCGCTTGACGGTATGAACCGGCCCGCCCTCGCCGGCGCCCCGCGCCGCGGACTGTCGTATTCGTAATGACCGCGCTGGCCGGCATCGACGCCGGTCCCGCCCGGACTCCAGGAACAGCCATGAATTCCATGCCGATCGTTTCAACCCAGAATGGGCAACTGCAGGGCGAGCGCGACGGTGCGCTGACGGTATTTCGCGGCATTCCCTATGCCGCGCCGCCCGTCGACGCGTTGCGCTGGCGCGCCCCCGTGCCCCCGTCCAGCTGGAACGGGGTGCGTGCCGCGACGGCATTCGGGCCGTCGTGTCTGCAAAAATCCCCGCGCCGGACGCAGGCGGACAACCCCGCGGAGGGCACGCAAGGCGAGGATTGCCTCACGCTCAACGTCTGGGCGCCGGCGAATGCCGGCGCCACCGAACCGTTGCCGGTGATGGTATGGCTCCATGGCGGCAGCTTCCGCTTCGGCGCGGGCAGCCTGCCCGTCCACGACGGCGGCGAGCTGGCCAAACGCGGAGCGGTCATCGTCACCATCAACTATCGACTCGGCCTGTTCGGCACCTTCGCCCACCCGGCGCTGCGCGAGAAAGGCGAACCGGGCGGCAACTATGGCCTCCTCGATGCAATCGCGGCGCTGCGTTGGGTGCGGGACAACATCGCGGCGTTCGGCGGCGATCCCCGGGCGGTCACGCTGTTCGGAGAATCGGCCGGTGGCGTGTCGGTGGGCTATCTGATGGCGTCACCGCTCGCACAGGGCCTGTTCCAGCGTGCGATCATCCAATCCGGGGGCCTGAGCCTTCCGGAATACGCCCGGGCGGAGGCGGAAGCGATCGCACTGAAGACGTCGGACGCGCTTGGCGCGACGACGGCGGAAGCGCTTCGCGCGTTGCCCGCCGAGGCGATCCGCGACGCCGCCACCGATGCCGCCGACACGATGCCGTTCATCGACGGCGCCATCGTTCGCGAGAAGGGGCGTGCGGCCTTCGCGGCCGGACGCATCCAGCACGTGCCGCTGCTGGTGGGATACAACGATGCCGAAGCGGGTTTCTTCGGCCCGGCCTACTGGCAGTCCCTGCCGCGCCAGGTCGGCGAGGACGCGTGGGGTGCCCTGCGGCACCACTGCTTTGGCTACGGCGCGACAAGCGAGGACGCCGCCGCGGAACAAGTCGCGTCCGAGTTGTTCGCGGGCGTCAATACGCGGGCGTTCGCGCGGGGAGCATCCGCGGCGGCGCCCGTGTATGCCTATCGCTTCGCCTGGGTGCCGCCGGAGCAGCGGGCCGCGGCGCGCGGCGCGATCCATACGGCGGAAATCCCCTACGTCTTCGGCCACGTGCCGCGCAGACCCGGCGCGGAAGACCGGTCGCATGCGCTGTCGAGCACGCTCGCCGATCGGTGGGTCGCCTTCGCCAGAACGGGCGTGCCGACAACCAACCCCGTCGACTGGCCCCGCTTCGAGGCGGGATCGCGCGAGTCGCTGCTATTGATCGGACCGGACACCGAAAAGGTCGGCCCGAACCCCGCCGCCGGACTGCTCGACACCCTCGACGGGATGCAGCTTCCGCCACGCCCCTGACCGGCGCGCCGAAAAAGCGCGGTCCGACCCTCCGGCGGACGACCTGCGTGTCGTCCACCAGCAGCGATGCCGCCCGCTAGGGCTTTCCCCTATAGCAGGAACGCCACACAGTTCGGAGAATCTCTCGGAACCGGTTCCATCGCTGGTTTGCCGCGTGTCGCGGCGCGCCGCCGGAACCACTGGATCCCGACATGACCCTCTCGAACCCCGCAGCCCCGTCTGCGTCCCCTGCCGCCACCGCGGAGCCGATCACCTTTCTCACGTACGGCGAGGCAATGGCGCTGTTCGTTGCCGATACTCCCGGCGATCTGGCGCGCGTCGAACGCTTCACGCGGCGCGTCGCCGGCGCGGATCTCAACGTCGCGACCGGGCTCGCGCGCCTGGGCTTTCGCGTCGGATACCTCAGCCGCGTCGGCGGCGACGCCTTTGGCCGGATGATCGTCGACGCGCTCGCCGCCGAGGGCATCGATACCCGGCACGTCAGCATCGACGACCGTTGGCCCACCGGCTTTCAGCTCAAGGCGCGTGCGACGGGCGGCGCCGACCCTTCGGTCGAGTCTTTCCGCCGCGGTTCCGCCGCCAGCCATTTGTCGGTCGCGGATTTCGACGCCGCGTATGCGGACGAGGCCACGCATCTGCATCTCACCGGCGTCGCGCCCGCGATTTCGGCGTCGTCGCTGGAACTGGCGCATCGCCTGGCCGCGCACTTTCTGGCGGCGGGCAAGACGGTATCGTTCGACCCGAACCTGCGCCCGGCGCTCTGGCCGTCCACCGAGGTCATGGTGGACAAGGTGAACGCGCTCGCGGCGCTGGCGACCTGGGTGCTGCCGGGGCTGGCCGAGGGCCGGATCCTGACCGGCGCCTCGGACCCGGAAGGCATCGCGGCGTTCTATCTCGCGCGCGGCGTGCGCGGCGTCGTGGTCAAGCTCGGCGTGGAGGGCGCCTATTACGCGAGCGCGGACGGCGAGCGCGGCTATGTCGCTGCCGTGCCCGTCGCCGAGGTGATCGATACGGTGGGCGCGGGCGACGGCTTCGCGGTGGGCGTCGTCAGCGCCCTGCACGAAGGTTTCTCGCTCGCGCGGGCCAGCGCGCGCGGCGCCTTGATCGGCGCCCTCGCCGTGCAGGTGATCGGCGATAGCGAAGGCCTGCCCAGCCGTGCGCAACTGGCACGGCTCGAAGCGTCCGCGGCATCCGGCCTCGCGGTACGCGCTGCCATCGGAGACCCCCATGTCGCGCCCTGAAACGGCGCTCCGGGACGTGGCTTCCACATCGCCGCCCGCGCCGCCCGCGCCGCCCGCGCCGCCCGCGACGGCCGCTCCGCCCAGCCCCGCCGCCCCGGCAGCGCCCATCGCGCCGCTCGCGAAAAAGCGCTGGTGGATCGTCATGCCGATCGTCTTCATCACCTACAGTCTCGCCTATCTCGATCGGGCGAACTACGGTTTTGCGTCGGCCGCCGGCATCAACCGCGATCTGGGCATCTCGTCGCATGTGTCGTCCCTGCTCGGCGCGCTGTTCTTTCTGGGCTATTTCTTTTTCCAGGTGCCGGGTGCCATTTATGCCGAACGGCGCAGCGTGCGCAAACTGGTGTTCGCCAGCCTGATCGCCTGGGGCCTGCTCGCCGCCGCGACCGGGATGGTGGATGACATTCGCGTGCTGCTCGCAATCCGCTTCCTGCTCGGTGTCGTGGAGGCGGCGGTGATGCCGGCGATGCTGGTCTTCATCAGCAACTGGTTCACGCGCCAGGAGCGCTCCCGTGCGAACACGTTTCTGATCCTCGGCAACCCGGTCACGATCCTGTGGATGTCGGTACTGTCCGGCTATCTGGTGGAAAGCCTGGGCTGGCGCCGGATGTTCATCGCCGAGGGGTTTCCGGCCGTTCTCTGGGCGGTGTGCTGGTGGTATCTGGTGCGCGACCGGCCGCGGCAGGTACGCTGGCTCGACGCCGCCGCCAAGACCGCGATCGAAACCACGCTGGCCCGCGAGCAGGAAGCCATCCCGCCGGTGCCCGGCTATGCGCAGGCCTTGCGCTCGGCGGTGGTCATCAAGCTCGCGCTGCAATATTTCTGCTGGAGCATCGGCGTCTACGGCTTCGTGCTGTGGTTGCCCTCGATCCTGAAAAACGCCTCGGCGATGGGCATGGTGGCTACTGGCTGGCTCACCGCGCTGCCGTATCTGGCGGCGACGCTGGCGATGGTCGCCGCCTCGTGGGGTTCGGACCGCACGCAATCGCGGCTACGCTTCGTCTGGCCCTTCCTGCTGGTCGGCGCGCTGGCCTTCGGCGGCTCGTATCTGCTGGGCGCGCGGCATTTCTGGATGTCGTACGCCCTGCTCGTGATCGCCGGCGGCGCGATGTACGCGCCCTACGGCCCGTTCTTCGCGATCGTGCCCGAGCTGCTGCCGAAGAATGTCGCGGGCGGCGCGATGGCGCTGATCAACGGCATGGGCGCGCTCGGCTCTTTCGTGGGGTCCTTTCTGGTGGGTTACCTGAACAGCGCGACAGGATCGCCGGCAGCGTCGTACGCCTTCATGGCGGGCGCCCTGCTCGTCGCCGTGCTGTTGACCTGGACCGTCCGCCGCCCCGCGGCGGGCGTGCAGCCCGACACGCCACGCGCGGGCAACCTGCCCGTCGCGCGCTGACCGGCCCGCGGTCCTGCTGCCCCGATCATGCGATCATGCCGTCTACCCGCTACGTATCCACCATGAAACCTTTGCGCATCGTTGTCTACAAAGCCCTGCCCGCCGATGTCGAAGCCCGGCTCGCCGAACATGCCGAGCTGGTGCCGGTGGCCGCCGATGCCCTGCATTCGTCCGACGCGCGCACGGCCGACGCGGCCCGCGCGGCGCTGGCCGACGCGCTCGCGGACGCCGACGGCGCGATCGGTTCCAGCGTGACGATCGATGCCGCGCTGCTCGCTCGCGCCACGCGGCTCGCGGTCCTGTCCACGGTCTCGGTCGGCGTCGACAAATTCGATCTCGACGATCTGACGCGACGCGGCATCGTCCTCACCCACACCCCCGATGTCCTGACCGAGACCACCGCCGACGCCGTCTTCGCGCTGATGCTGGCAAGCGCGCGGCGCGTGGTGGAAATGGCGGAACTGATCCGGCAAGGGCGCTGGCAGGCCAGCATCGGCCCCGCGCAATACGGCGTGGACGTGCATCACAAGACGATCGGCATCGTCGGCTTCGGCCGGATCGGCCAGGCGGTCGCGCGCCGTGCCGCGCTGGGTTTCGGCATGCAGGTGCTCTATACCGGCCCCCGCCCGGTACCGCAGGCGGAAAGCGCTTATGGCGCGGTCCGCGTCGAACTCGACGCCCTGCTCGCACGGGCGGATTTCGTCTGCCTGCAGGCGCCGCTGACCCCGGCGACCCGGCATATGATCGGCGCGGCCGAACTGGCCCGCATGAAGCCGGAAGCCATCCTGATCAATGCCGGCCGTGGTGCGCTGGTCGACGAAACGGCGCTGGTCGCCGCGCTGCGCGAGGGCCGTATCCGGGGCGCCGGGCTCGACGTCTTCGAGACCGAGCCGCTACCGGGCGATGCGCCGCTCGCGCGCCTGCCCAATGTGGTGGCGTTGCCGCATATCGGCTCGGCGACTCTCGACACGCGGCACGCGATGGCCAGGAACGCCGCCGACAATCTGCTGGCGGCGCTTGACGGCGCACGCCCGCAAAACGTCGCGAACCCCGCCGTGCTCGCGCGCCGCCGGCCCGTGACGCGCGCGCGGTGACGACGATGCGCACCGACATCATCGCCGATACCGGCACGGACACCGCCACCAGCACCCACACCGGCGTACCCACCATCAACGACGTGGCGCGTGTCGCCGGCGTCGGCAAGACCAGCGTATCGCGCTATCTGAACGGCGAGACGGACGCCCTGTCTCCTGCCTTGAAAGGCCGTATCGAGGCGGCGATCGCCGCGCTGTCCTACCGCCCCAACCAGATGGCGCGCGGCCTGAAGCGGGGCCGCACCCGGTTGATCGGCATTCTTCTCGCCGATCTGCAGAACCCCTATTCCGTTGCCGTGACGCAGGGCATCGAAGCGGCCTGCCGTCAGGCGGGCCTGATGCCGATGCTCTGCAACACGGCCAACGAGATCGATCTGCAAAGCCGCTACCTGGACCTGCTGCGCACGTACCGGGCGGAGGGTCTGATCGTCAACCCGGTGGGACTGCCCGATTCCGCCCTGCTCCAGATCGGCGCGGGCGGCATGCCGCTGGTGCTGCTCGACCGCACCGTCGACGGCGTGGACTGCGACAGCGTCGGGCTCGACAATGAACGGGCCGCGCGGCAAATGGCCGATCATCTGGTCGACAACGGCTTCGAGACACTGTTTTTCGTCAGCGAGTCCTTCGCGTCGGTCAGTTCGCGCCGCGAACGCGAGGCGGCGTTCGTCGCGCAGGCGCAGTTGCGCGGGGCCACGCCCCATACCCTGGTGATCGATCTCGCCGACCCCGCCAGCATCGCCGCGGTGCTCGAAACCGTGGGCGCCGCGACGGTCCCCACCCGAGCGGGCAAGCGGGCCGCGGCCGCACGCGCCAACCCGGCGGCGCGTGCCCCTGCACCGGCGGCGCGTGCCCCTGCATGGCCTCGCGTCGCGCTGCTCGCGGCGAACGGCCAGACCATGTTGCCGATCGCCATCGCCCTGGGAATGCGCCCGCTGCCCGGTCTCGGCCTGGCGACCTTCGACGATCCGGAATGGCTCCGGTTGGCCGAATCCGGCATCACATCGCTGCGGCAACCCACGTTCGACATCGGTGTGAACGCGGTGCAGCTGCTCAATGCCCGTATCGACGGCCTCGATGCGCCCGCGCGACGCCGGACCTTCGACGCGGAGCTGATTGTCCGGAAGTCGACGCTCGCCAAGCCGGCGCGTGCATTAACGGGCGTCCTGCCGGATAATCCAGACGCGTCCCTCGTCCCGTCCTCCAGCAGCTGAACTTTCTACGCAGAAAGTCATTCCGCGGACCACCGCCGGGCGTCCACGCAGACGTGGCGGTGCCCGAAGCTCTCGTTTTTCCATGCGTACATGAATCGAACGACACAGCAAGACAAGTTGAAGAAAATGAAGGCCCTGGCCACGGGCCTGCTGATCGCGGTCACCGGCCTGCTGATCCTTGCCAAGAGCCGGCATGATCTGGGCGCGTGGGCGTGGGTCTCGGCGTTCGCGGAAGCCGCGATGGTGGGGGCGCTGGCCGACTGGTTCGCGGTGGTCGCGCTGTTTCGCCGACCGCTGGGCCTGCCGATTCCGCATACCGCGATCCTGCCGCGCAACAAGGCGCGCGTCGCCGACGCGCTGGCCGAGTTCGTACGCGACAAGTTCCTGGGCACCGATGCCCTGCTCGCCAGGTTGCCGGCGATCGATCCGGCCAAACGCCTGGCCCAGTGGCTCGCGGTGCCCGCGAATGCCCGCTTGATGAGCGATCGCGTCGCCGACATGAGCGGCGAGATGTTGCGGCTCGTCGACGACGCGCGCGTCAAGGCCGCGGTGTTCCAGATGCTGGAGCAGCGCGTGACGAAGCTCGATCTCAGCGGCGTCATCAGCCGCTTGCTCGACATCCTCACCGAGGATAAACGGCACCAGTTGCTGCTCAACGAAGGCATTCGCCGCCTGTCGGGGTGGCTGGACAATGCCGAGGTCCAGAAGCTTTTCGCCGACCGCATCGTCGCCGTGGCGGGGGCCGAATACCCGAAGATGATCGGCGCGCTGGGCTTCATCGGCATCAACCCGGAGGAACTCGGCCTGAAACTGGCCGTCGCGCTGGTCAAAGGCTTCAACCGCTGGCTGCACGACATCGGCGACGATCCGGAACACGAACGCCGCCGGGCCTTCGACGATACCGTGCAGAGCTTCATCGAGCGCCTGAAGACCGATACGGCCTTTCGTGAACGGGTCGAGAAGGCCAAGACCGACCTGCTGTCGCATCCGGCGACGCGGTCGTATGTCGGCGGTCTGTGGGACAGTCTGCGCGCGCGTCTGGAAAGCGATCTCGCGCGGCCGGACTCGACGTTGCGCGCGATGATGGCGGAGGGTTTCGCCGCGTTCGGCACACGGCTGGCGGCATCGCCGTCGTTTTGCGAATCGATCAATGCGCACTTCGGCACGGCGATCCGCTCGATGGCGCCGACGCTGCGCGACACCATCGCCCGGCATATCGCCGAGACCGTGCGCGAATGGGACGACGAGGCCATCGCGCGCGAGGTCGAGTCCAGCGTCGGCAGCGACCTGCAGTTCATCCGCCTCAACGGCACCGTGGTCGGCGGTCTGGTTGGCCTGACGATCCACGCGGTGCTGCTGGTATTTTGAGAAAGCGCCGATGGCCCGGACGGACGGGCCGATCGTGCGTCAGAGCGCGAGCGCCCGTGCTTTCTCCGCGCGTTGCGAGCGGGCTTTCACGACGCTCATCGCGCCGATCAGCAACAGCGTGCCGACGATCAACAGGAAGGCCGCCGCGGTAATGATGGGCGTGACGTTTTCGCGCAGACTGGAGAACATCTGCAACGCCAGCGTCCATTGATTCGGCCCTGCAACGAACAAGGTCACCACGACTTCGTCCAGCGACGTCGCGAAGGCGAACACCGCGCCGGACGCGATGCCCGGCATCGCCAGCGGCAGCAACACGTACCGAAACGTCTCCACGCGGCCGGCGCCCAGGCTGCCCGCCGCCCGTTCCATCGAGCGGTCGATCGTGGCGAGGGCCCCCAGCACGTTGACCAGCACGAAGGGCAGCGCCAGTACCGTATGCGCGACCACGACGCCCGTATAGGTGCTGGCGATGCCCATCCTGCCGAACACGATCTGCATGCCCACGCCCAGCACCACCGCCGGCACGACCATGGGCAGCAGGAACATCGTCTTCGCCAGTCCCGCGAGCGGCAAGCGCTTGCCGCGCAGCCCCAGCGCGGCGAGCGTGCCCAGCACCGTGGCCAGCAGCGTCGCGCCGGCTCCCACCGCCAGACTGTTGACGATCGACCGCGCCCAGGCGTCGCTGTCGAACAGCGACTGGAACCAACGCAGCGAGAACGCGTGAATCGGATAGGTCAGAAACGTGTTCGACGTGAACGCGAGGGGCAGGATGGCCAGCAGCGGACCGATCAGGAACAACATCACCACCATGGCATACGCCGTCGTGCAGACTTTCTTCACCGCGCTCACTCCCCCACCAATGCGTTGGTCTTCGAAACCCTGACGTAGCCGGCGTAGAACACCAGCGTCACCGCCAGCAGGATCACGCCCAGCGCGGCGGCCCGGCCCCAGTCCGCGGTGCCGGTCGCGTAGAACGCGATCACCGAACTGATCATCTGGTCGCCGGCGCCGCCCACCAGGGTCGGCGTGATGTAGTAGCCGATCGCGGACATCAGTACCAGCAACGCGCCCGACACGATGCCGGAGGCGATCAGCGGCAACAAAATCCGCGCGTAGGCGCTCGCGGGGCGGGCACCCAGCGACGACGCCGCGCGCATCAGATTCGGCGGCACCGCGCGCACCGCGCCGAAAACCGGCAGCACCATGAACGGCAACAGCACCTGCGACATCGCCAGCAGGACGCCGGTGCGGTTGTAGATCAGCTGCAGGGGCCGCGCGACCGCGCCGATGGCGATCAGGAAATCGTTCACCACGCCGTGTTGCTGGAGGATCACGACCCAGGCGGCGGAACGCACGAGCAGCGACGTCCACAAGGGAATCAGCACCATGGCCAGCATCAGCCGCCGCAAACCGTCCGACGCGGTCGCGGCGATGATCGCATACGGCACGCCCAGCACGACGCAGATCAGCGTGACGGCGAACGACACCAGAAAGGTGCGGCCGATGATCGCGCGATTCGCCGACGTGCCTTCCGGCATCGAGACGACGTGCCCGTCGGCATCGCGGTGCAGGTCGAGCGCGGCCAGCAGGTTGCCGTCGGTCAGCACGTGCGCATCCCGCTGGATCGTGCGCCAGTAAGCGGGGTCCGCCCACCGTTCGTCGATATCGTCCCACGCGGGCGTTCCGCCGTCGGCCGCGGCGCGCTGCGTCTTCGACATCAGGCTGCGAAAACCCGGGCGATCCGCGTTCAACTGGCGGACGGCGCCGCCGAAACGCTCCCGGTTGTCCACGCCCCAGGCCGCGTCCTGCAACAACGCGCGACGCACCGTGTCGGGCACCGCCGACTTGCCGTCCCAGGCGGCGATGGCCACGCTGGTGCGCGGCAGACCCACCTTCACCGCATCGTTGTAGACCGCCGTTTTCAGGACGCTGTAGAGCGGCAGCGCAAAGAACAGGAACAGGAAAATCGTCAGTGGCAGCACCAGCGCGAGGGCACGCAGCGGTGCCGCTTTCGATGCGAACGACGTGCCGGTCGTGCGCATCATCGCGGCACCAGCGCGCACGCCTGCGGCGCGAAACCGAGGTGGATCGTCTGCCCCACCCGCAGCGCCGCCGCGTCGCCCGTCAAACGGGCCGCCAGCCGGCCCTCCCCGCGGCGCAGGTGCACGCGCGTGTGGTCGCCCTGGAACACGATGTCCTCGACGACCGCGTCCAGCAGATTGCCCGCTTGCTCCCCGCCGCCGATCACGATCGATTCGGGACGTACCGACAGCACGACCGCCGCGCCCTGCCGAAACGCGCGGTCGGCCGTGCCGCGCAACCGCGTGCCGTCCCCCAGCGCGATCGTCGTGCCGGTATCGTCGGTCGCGGCGACGGTGCCTTCCATCAGATTCGTCTCGCCGATGAATTGCGCGACGAAGCGCGTCATCGGCCGCGCGTAGATGCGTTCGGGCGCATCGATCTGCTCGATTTTCCCGGCATTGAACACGGCGATCCGATCCGACATCGTGATCGCTTCGTTCTGATCGTGCGTGACGAACACCACCGTCAACCCCAGGGACTTGTGCAGTTCCCGCAATTCCAGCTGCATATGCTCCCGCAACTGCTTGTCCAGTGCCCCGAGCGGCTCGTCCATCAAGACCACTTCGGGTTCGAACACCAGCGCGCGCGCCAGCGCGATGCGCTGCTGCTGCCCCCCGGACAATTGCGCGGGCCTGCGGGCGCCGGCCGACGACAACCTGACCATGTCGAGCGCGCGCGCCACCCGCACCTTGATGTCCGCGCGGGGCAGATGCCGCATCTTCAACGGGAAGCCGACATTGTCCGCCACGCTCATGTGCGGAAACAGGGCGTAGTTCTGAAACACCACGCCCATGTTGCGCGCATGGGCCGGCAGATGATCGACACGCTTGCCGTCCACCAGGATCCGGCCCGCGCTGGGGGCCTCGAAGCCGGCGAGCATCATCAGGATCGTCGTCTTCCCGGAACCGGAAGGCCCCAGCAGGCTGACGAACTCGCCACGCGCGATGTCGAGGTTCAAACCGTCGATGACGTCGACGTCGCCGTAGCGCTTGGAGACCGCATCGAAGGTAATGAAAGCGCTCATGCTGAATGTTCCTTATCCCGTTGGATGCCGATCGAATGTGGGTCGCCCGCCTGGGTCGCCCGCCGGGTTGCCCACTTCCCGGTGACATCGATTCCACTGACGGCCGTGCGAGGCCGTCGTCCGGTTTGCCTTACTGCGCGAGCCAGGCGTTGAAGCGCTGCGTCAACGGGCCGATATTGTCGATCCAGAAATCCGCATTCAGCGGGATCGCCATTTTTTTGTTTTCCGGCGCCGTCGGCAGGTCCGCGGCGTACTTCGCCGGTACCAGCGCCTGTGCCTTCACGTTCGTCATGCCGTAGGCGATGTATTGCGGCAGTTTCGCCTGCACTTCCGGGCGGCTGGCGTACGAGATGAACTTCATCGCATCGTCCTTGTTCGGGGAGCCCTTCAGGATCACCCAGGAATCCACCGCGTAGATGCTGCCCGGGAAAACGAACTTGAAGTTGCGGTTGTCGCTGCGGTCGATACCCGTGATCCGGCCGTTGTACGCGGCGGTCATCACGACCTGCCCGGAAGCCAGCAGTTGCAGCGGCGTCGCGCCCGCGTCCCACCAGATGATGTTCGACTTGAGCGCATCCAGCTTCTTGAACGCACGATCGACACCCGCGGGCGTGCCGAGCGTCTTGTAGACGTCCTTCGGCGCGACGCCGTCGGCCATCAACGCGAACTCCAGCGTATATTTCGGACCCTTGCGCAAAGCCCGCTTGCCCGGGAAGGTCTTGACGTCCCAAAAATCGGCCCAGCTTTTCGGGCCGTTCTTGAGCACATTGGCGTCGTAGGACAACCCGGTCGACCAGACCATCGTGCCCACGCCGCACTCGCTGGCCGCGGTGGGAATGAAGTTCGCCCTGCCACCCAGCTGCGACCAGTCGAGTTTCTCGAAAAGGCCATCCTCGCAGCCCTGCCCCAGATCCTCGGACTCGACCTCGACAACGTCCCAGTTCGGCACGCCGGCCTTCAGCTTGGCCTGGATGACGCCGATCCCGCCGTCCCAGCTTTGATCCAGCACCGGCTTGCCCAGCTGCTTCTCGAACGGCTTGAAGTCGATCTCCCGCTGCGCATCCTGAAAATTACCGCCCCACGACACCACCGTGAGATCCCGCGCGTGCGCCGCGGAAAGCGCCCCCAGCGTCGACCCTGCCAGAAAAAGACTTACGAGACGTTTCAATTCGGACTCCGCGATGAATGATGGATGAACGGTTTTGCCAAGCGGACCTTCGCACTCCTATCCGTTGCCCGTGGTGTTTTTCGGGATATGGCCGCCATGCTCGATGGCGCCTGGCTGGAAAGTAAATATTTGTCGCCAAAACGGCCAAGTCAAGTTTTTTGTACAAATGGACGGAAAAAGATCCAGGCGATTGGCGCGTCGATGCCCGGCCCGGCGAGGGAGCGCGGCCACATATCTCGAAATACGCGGAAAGAGTCGGGCGGCCCGGTGCCGCGGGACGGCGGCTCAGCCCCGTACGCCCGGCATGCGGGGGATCGCCTTCTCGAAAGCGCTCACCAACTGGTCGACGACGGCGTCGTCATGGGCGAAGGACAGGTACAGCCGGCCATGGGGCGAGGGCATGAGCAACACGCCGGCCTGGCGCAGTTGCCAATGCAGCGCGAGAGACATCGCCGGATCGGCGATCAGGCAGGCCTCGTCGTAGGTCGATGGGGCCTGCGCGCCGAACCAGATTCCGAACACATTGCCGTAGCCGCTGGTCGCCACAGCGATCCCGTGGCGGGCGAAACAGCCGACGATCGCGGCGCGCAGCCTGTCTCCCCGCGCGCGCAGCGCCGCGTAATCGCCTTGCGCGAGGAGCGGCAGCGTCGCCTGCACGGCGGCGCACGCGACGGGGTTGCCGCTATAAGTGCCGCCGCGCAACGCGCCGCCCTGCTCCAACACGCGCATCACCTCGGCCTTGCCCGCGACGGCGGCCACGGCGATTCCGCTGCCGATCGCCTTGCCAAGGCTCGCGAGATCCGGATCCAGGCCATACCAATGCGCGCTCAAGCCCGCGTGCAGTCGGAAGCCCATCAACACCTCGTCGCAGATCAAGAGCGCGCCATGCCGCCGCGCAACCGCCTGCAGATGCGCCAGATAGCCATCGCGGGGCACGAGGCAACCGGCGTTGGCGAGCATCGGTTCGACCAGCACGGCGGCGATATCGTCGTATTCGGCGAACACCGTATCGATATCGCGCGCGTCATTGAATCGGGTCAGCACGACGTGCTCGGTCGCCGGCCGCCGTTCCTGCGCGAAATGCGCCTCCGGCGAGCCGACGTTGCCGAACACGACGCCGTCGAGCCAGCCGTCGAATCCCGCCGCCATCTTGACGATGCGCCGCCGGCCGGTGGCGGCGCGCGCGATGCGCACCGCCAGATGTACCGCCTCGCTCCCGGAGTTCGTGAAAACGATCTTCTCGAGCGGGCCGGTGTATCGGGCGAGCGCCGTGGCGGCCGCCGCCTCCCCCGGGTGATTGACGGAAGGCATCGGATTCGTCGCCAATGCCGTGGACACCGGCGCGATGACCGCCGACGGCGCATGCCCCAGCATCGTCGCGCCGAAGCCGAGCACCGTATCGATGAACCGCCGCCCGTCGCCGTCCCACATATGCGCGCCCTGGCTACGCACGATGCCCAAAGGCCGGCCCGCGTCGGTCGGAAAGCCCCTTGCGGAACTGGATACGTCGCCTACGAGATGGCCCACGCGTACCCCTTTTCTCAGAAAGTAGGCGGCGAGGCCGCGCTGACCACCTCGCAGACCTCGTCGAACGGGTTGTACATCCTGTGCGGCAGGCGGCTGTCGAAGTAGTAGGCCTCGCCCCGTCCCAGGCATTGCTCCTCGGTGCCGACGACGACCATCAGCCGGCCGCTGACGACCACGCCGCACTCTTCCGACTCGTGCGCGTATGCCTCGCCCGTGTCGGCGCCGGGCGCGTAATGCTCGTGCAGCATCATGATCGCCTTGCCCTTCAGGCTAGGGCCGACCTGTCGGTAGGAGAGCCGCTGCCCGTCGGCCAGTTCCACCAGATCGGCCGCGGCGAAGAACACCTGCTCCTCGCTTTTGCCCTCCGCCTGCGCGAAAAACGCGCTGAGCGGCATGTTCAGGACGTCGAGGATGCGTTTCATCGAGCCGATCGACGGACTGACCTTGTTCGCCTCGATCTGCGCGATGGTGCTGTGCGTGAGGCCGGCGGCATCCGCCAGACCGCGAATGCTGAGCTTTCCCGCCAATCGCAGTTCCTTCACGCGCTGCCCGATGTTCAGTTGACGCGGCGCGGCATCGGTCAATGCCGGTTGCGGGCCGGCGGCGCCCGGGGCGGGGGTCCTGCGCTGCCTGACAATGACATGACCTGGCATGGGCTTGCTCCGTGGCGGCCGAGGACGGCGGCGCCACCGTGTCCGCTTCCATGATCCGAAGTGGACATTTTAACAGCCATTTTTCTCCGAAAATTATTGCGCGACGGCGCTTTTCCGGCGGCGGCATGCCTTCCGCGACCCCGCCGAACGCCGCCCCCGGACGGGCGCGACGCGGTTCACGGCGGCGGAAATTGCGCGGCGGTGCGTTGCACGTCGACGTTCGCGATCGTTTGCCAACGCAGGACATAACGCCAGCCGAGCGCGGTCGCGTCGCGCGCCCGCTCCCGCACGATCAACATCAGGGGGCGCCAGGTCGACGGCATCAGCAGGATCTCATCGATGCATGCCTGCGCCTCGCGCACCCCGTCGTGGTCGCCGCGTTGCGCCGCCAGCCCGGCCAACGCCCGATACCCATCGATCCACGCGCCGGCTTCGCCCCGCATCGAATAATTGACGTTGTAGTGGCAATACCGGCTCGTCTCGCCGAGCGTCTTGATGTCGTTCTCGAAATCGGCGAGCAGGCGCGCCGCGCGCGCGCGATTCGGCGGGGTGTCCTTGTTCCCGCCGGCATCGGGCGGCAGGGTCTCGACGCAACGCATCAGCCATTGCTCGCGGTTGCCGGCAATTTCCGCGAGCATCGCCACCGGGGTGGCGTAATGACGATCCAGGTCGCCATCCTGTTTGTCGTCGATCAGAAAAGGCGAGAACTCATGCTGCTGTTTCGCCCACGCCAGATCGCGGGACACGCCGAACTGCAGCGGCAAGGAGGTACGCTGCACGGCACCGCCCTGCCCTGCCGCGCCCGTCGCCACGGTTTGGTTGGTGAGCGGTGAGACGTTCAGACTGGCGGCCACGCCCGCATGCTGCTGTGCCGTGTCGCTTTGCGCCTGCACGACGCGCACCCGGCCGCCCGTTTCGTGGCGTGCATCGCGCATGCGTTCGGCTTCAGCGTAGGCCGATACGTCGAGCCCGAGCGTTTGCGCCACGCCATGCGCATCGTTGAACCGTACCGAAGGCAGCCGCGCCGACACCCGCGCCGTGATCGTCCTGATATCGGTGACGACATCGGCCTGACTGACGACGACGTCGGGATTGCGCGCGAAGATGGCCTCCAACGGATCTGCGTAGGCACGGCCCCGTGTGGGCGTGAGCGTATCCCAGCGGACCATGCTGTCCAGCGCGTTGAACATGTTCGCGCGCATGGCCTCGTCCTCGTGACGGCGTCGGAAAAAACGCAGGACCGTGCTGCGCGTGCGGGTTTTCTGATGGGCCGCGCGCGCGGTGAAGGCCGCCTGCATGGCAACGCCAGGCGCCAGTTGCGGCCCCGCCGCGACGCCCACCGTCGCCTCCTGCGCCAACGTGCGCGCGGCGCCGAACGACAACTCCATGCCGAGAATGGGCATGAACAGCTGGACGAAGGCTTCGTCGCTCACCGATTTCTCCGCCGTCAGGATCGGCGAGGCGATCGGCGACGCCGACCCATAAGGCAGGCCGGGCAAGGTGGCGCCGATCGCGCCGCCGCCACCGATACGCACGCGGTCACGCAGGCGGCCATTCAGGATGAAGGGCTTGAAGAACGTCGCGACATCTTCTTTCTTTCCCGGATGGCGGGCCTTCAGCAGTTGGATGGCGGCGTCGAGATCCGCGTCGGGTCGACCGGCCAGGTGGCTGTCGCTTGCGTCATTCGCCTTGCTCGCAGGCGCGTCGGCGGGCAAAACGGCCTTGAGATGCGCGTCGATCCGGTCGAGCGCTTCATACGCGGTGAGCCCGCTCCCGCACACCTGCGTGAAAAACGGCGACAACGTCACGGGCGCGGCCTTGAGCAAGACGTTGGGCGGGCGCCCGCTCGCCGGCTTGGCGGCCGGAGTGGCGGCCGGAGTGGCGGCCGGAGTGGCGGCCGGGTCGGAGGCCATGAGGGGTTGCCGCGCGCGGCGTGAGCGCAGTGCCTCACTGCCGATTCGCCGGCCGACGGCCTGCGCGTCCTTCGGCGTCAGCGTGATGTCCGCCAGGTGCCGCCCCGCGGTGCGCAGGTCCTTCAGATGATCCACCACCGCCTGCGCCGCGACGCTCGCCGCGACGGCTTCGGGCGTCGCGCCAAACGCGCGGCAGTGGGCGGCCGTGCGCGCCAGCGCCTCCAGCCGCCGCGCGAGCGCGGTGTCCACCAGGAGGCGTGGCGATTGCATGCCCATGCTTTCGCCGGTCGCATAGGCGCGCTCGATCACCCGCTGGCGATACGGCGACTTGTTCAGATGCGGCATCGCACGGCGCCAGAAACCCGGCTTCGCGATGGCGGATGGCGTCGTGCGGGAAGTCGCCTCGCTGGCCGCCCCCGCGGCTGGCGTATCGGCGGTGGAAGCACGGGTCTCGCCGCCCGACACCGCCGCCCGGACGACCCACTCGCCGATGGCTTTTTCCAGACGCGCACGATGCTGATCGTACGGCGACCCGGGCGCATTGCTGACATAGCCGTTGCCGACGGCGTTGTACGCGGCGTGGTCCACGTCGTCGAAACCGTCATCGGCGGGAGCCGGGCCTGGCGCGATCAGCTTGGCGCGCGCGACCGCCTGCGCCTGCCGCAACCAGCGCGCCACGCCGGCCTCCTGCGTCGCGGCGTCCTGCCGTGCGACGTGGGCGTGCCAGAACACCCGAACGGCGCGCGCCCGCCCGGCATCCGGCGTCTCCGCGCCATCGCGTGACAACGCGTGCAGGATGTCGGCGCCGCGCGGCAAGGACGCGATCTTCCCGCACAACGCCAGGATACGCGCGATGTCGTCGCCGGTATCCGAGGTCCGCGTCGCGACGCGTCCTTCCCGCGTCGCGGCCGCCGTGTCGATCCAGTGGGTGACGGTATGCTCCGCTAGCGCGTTCAGCAGGCGCGCGGCCTGCTCGGCGCCGACACCGACATCGGCTAGCGCACGTGTGACGATTTCCAGTGTCACATGCGGCGGCAGCGGTAGGGGCGGCCGGGAAGCGGTCAAGCGCTGCGCGAGCGGTGCGAGCGCGTCCGCCAGGGCCGGTGTCGCTTGCGAGCCGAATAGATGCGTGGCCGCGAGCGATTCCGCGACCAGGTGCCGACGCGTGGCGTCGAGCGCGTCCGCGTCGCGGTGCGCGCGGCGCGACCTCGCGTTTGCCGCGCCGGCATCGGGCGCGGCGTGCGACGCGTCCTTCCCCCGCCCGTCGGCCCGCGCCTGGCGGTCCGCGAGCGCGAGCGACGCCTTCAGTAGCGGCGGAATGGCGCGATCCGCCCGATGCCAGTCCCGGTCGGCGGACGCGCGGGCGCGTAGATCGGCGTCGATATTGGCGAACTGCGCGCGCAAGGCCGTCGCGATTGCATCGCCGGGCGCGCCATCCCCTGCGTCATCGGGTGTGCCGCCACGTCCGTCGGCGGGCACGTCCGGCCCCGCCCGCATCAGGCGGGCGGCGGCGCGGGCGGTTTCCCGAAGCCGGTCTTCAGCGGCGGCGCGCGCCGCGGCGGCCGTCGTTCGCGTCTGATAGACCTCACGCTTGAGTGCGCCCAACCGTTGCAATGCGAAACGCTGCCGGTCGTCGGCCTGATCGATCGTGTGGCGCAGGCCCATGATCTGCATCGGGTCCGTCCCCTGTATGACCCGGCGCAACGCGTCGCTCGCGGCGGCGACCGCGGCCTCGGCCGCCTGCAGACGCGCATGCGCGATGGGCCGTTCCTGCACGTCGTCATCGTATGGGCTTCGACGCGACCCGCGCGCTTGCTCCGCGCTCACGCTTGCAGCGTGCGTCCGACCGACAGGCGCGAGCGAAGCGCGCGCCGCCTCGGCTTCGGCCAACGCATCGTCCAACGTTTTCCGGCAGCGCGCGATGTCTTCGCGCAGTGCATGCGCCGCCGTTTCGGCGTCGGCGCGACCGGGCGACGCGGACGCATCGCGCGACGCCGGCGTCGCCTGTGCGCTGGCGGACGCGACGCCGAGACGCGCGATATCCCGCAATGGCACCGGACGCAACGCACGCGAGAACCGGTTGGCCGGCCATCGTGGCGTCGTCTCCCCGGGCCGAGCGAACACGGCGACATCGGGCGCACGGCAGCTGGCCTCCATCGCCTGCGCGATGGCGAGCAGCGAGCCCGCGTCGTCGACGGAGCGGCCGCTGGCCGCTTCGCGAACGAGCGGTTCACCCAACGGCCCCGGCGGACCCACGGTGCCCGCATGCGACTGGCCGGGCACGCCCGATCGCACGGGCCGACTGATCGTCCGCCCCGTGCCGGGGACACCGGTGGTGACCGTGACGGGACGACGCGTGATCACGCCGGCGAGGCGAGCTTTCAGAGACGAGAGGGACGGCGGAGAGGGCATATCGGCGGGCGGGCGCCGCGATGCCCGTACCCGCTCCAGCGTCGCGAGCGCGACGGGGCCGAGGCGTTTCGGGACCACCCGGGCCGCACCGGTCTCGTCGCGGGGCGCATCGGGCGCATGCGCCAGCGGCATGTCGATCGATTTCACACGCATCGGGGTGGTCCGCGACATTGGCCTGCATCAGAACTTGTGACGCATCCCCAGCACGATCAACCCTTGCGAGTTGGTGCCGGAATTGACGCCATACGATCCAATCGACGCTTCCGCCTGAACGGTCGCCCCGCTGGCGTTGAGCGTCGTACCGCTGGCCTTCTGGTAGGCCGCCAGCGCATACAGGGTCGTGCGTTTCGACAACGCGTAGTCCGTGCCCAGGTTGAACTGATGGTATTTGGCCGAGGCGGGACCGGTCAGCCGCGTGTAGTTGTAGCCGCCGCCCACACGCCACGCGGGCGTCAGCTGGTCATTGACGAACGCCGAACCGTTGTTGAATTTCGCTGTTTTCGAGAAAACGGAAAATCCATCCCGGGTGTATTGCGTGTTGCTGTACGCCGCGCCCACGGTGAAGGATCCCAATACATACTGGGTGCCGGCGCGCACGATCTGAATCGACTTCGCCGACGCGAAACCCTGGTTGATCACCGTATTGAAAAGCGTGTCAGAACTGCTGGTCCAGGTACGCACGTCGTTGGTCGTCGTGTTGCCGCCGTTCGCGTGGAAGAATGCGACCGCGGCACCCAGCGGACCGCCGGCATAGCTGCCTCCGAAGCCGTAGGTTTGCCCCGCGCCCGCACTCCCCGCCACGCCGCCCAATCCGTACAGCGCCTCGAACTGGAAACCGTCCAACACCGGGCTGACGTACTTCACCGAGTTGCTGACGCGTACGCTGTTGTCATAGTTGTCCAGGTCCCCTGGCGAAGCGAAACTCCCGCCAAAATAGGCATCCTCAGTATAGGCCTGGACCAGATCCACGACCGGATCGTATTGCCGCCCCAGCGTGATCGTTCCCAGTTGCTTGCTCGCCAGACCCACCACCGATTTACGACCGAACTCCCTCGACCCTTGCCCGAGCGTACCCGTGCCGTCGTTGAAGCCGTTTTCCAGCTGGAACACCGCCGCCAGTCCGCCGCCCAGATCCTCGGTGCCTTTCAGCCCCCAGCGGCTGCCGAAAGTGTTGCCGCTGCTGAACCTGACCAACGTGCTGGCGTTTTTGCCGTCGCTGCCCTGGGCGTTGTGCACATAGCCGATGCCCGCATCGATGACCCCATACAGCGTGACGCTCGATTGCGCCTGCGTATTGCCGGCGGCCAGCGTCGCGAGAAGCGCGGGCGCCCATTTCAACTTGTTCATGTATGCACCTTCTACCTGATAGCCGGAGGACGATAGGTCGCATCCTACTATGGGGATCGGTGCTCATTAATACCGAATTCACGTAAGCTAATGACCGCCGCAGCGCTTGCGCTGGCCGTGCCGTCAGCGAAGCGGCAGGACACGCGGACAACGCCAGCGGCGTCATACGCACTACGTAATGATCGACCGGTAGTGACGCCGTTGGCGGCTGTCGTCATCGCCTCACGGCGGCCAGGTGAAGCAGCTTCCCGTCGCACTGTTTTTCATCGCGGCAAGAGAAGCGACGACACGGCACGCCGTTCCCGCAATCCCGGCGGTCAGCCGGCGACAGGCGGCGTCACGACCACCATCGCCCCTTCCAGCGTCACCACCTGCCCCACGCGGATCTTGCACGTCTTGCGCGTCTCCGTGCGTCCGTCCACCTTCACCTGCTCGTCGGCGATCATCGCCTTGGCCAGACCGCCGCTTGACACAAGGCCCGTCACTTTCAGCAGGTCGTTGAGGGCAATCCACTCGCCCGTGAGCGCGAACGCGATTTTTTCCATGAATTTTGATAGAGGAGAATGGCCCCCTGGTCTCGCCGACCGGGCCGGGCCGCCCATTCTACGCCGTCGGCGCCGGGTGTCGGCGACCGGCGGTCCGCGCCGAAGCCCGTTAGAATGAACCGGCGGGCCTCCGCGCTTCCTTCTCTTTCATGGCATTCCGCTCCCGCTCCTATGCGCAGTTTCTTTTCCCGTCTGATCCTGTTTGGCATCCTGTTTCATTGCTATGTCGGCATCCGCCTGATCCCCGCGCTTCCGGTCGGGCGCGTCTGGGACGCGGTCATGGTGCTGTGGCTGATCGCATCGTGCGTGATCGTGCCGCAGGGCATGCAGCGCCGCGATGCGGGCGCGAACGGATGGCGCGCGGTGCGGGCCTGGGCGGGACTGCTCGAAATGGGGTTCTTCTCCTTCCTGCTGACGCTCACCGTGCTGCGCGACGTCACGCTCGTCCTGTGGGCGATCGCGACCCGCGTCTGGGCCGGCGCCGCCGCGGCCCTGCCCTTCGACACGTGGCGCACGGAATCGGCCGAGGTTGTGCTGCTGGCCGCGTTCCTGATGACGGCGGTCGGTGTCTACAACGCGCGCCGGCGCGCGCCGGTGGTGCGCGTGGACATTCCCATCGACGATCTGCCGCCCGCGCTGCACGGGTTCACGATCGCCCAGATCAGCGACATCCATGTCGGACCGACGATTCGCAAGCGCTACCTCGACCCCATCGTCGACGCGGTCAACCGGCTGGATGCCGACATGGTCGCGATCACCGGCGACGTGGTCGACGGCAGCGTGTCGGCCTTGCGCGAACATACCCAGCCGCTCTCGCGCCTGAAAGGCCGGCACGGCGTCTTCCTGTGCACCGGCAACCACGAATACTACGCGGGGGCGGACGCCTGGATCGCCGAGTTTCGGCGGCTGGGCATCCGGGTACTGATGAACGAGCACGTCATGTTGGAACATGGCGGAACGCCGCTGCTGCTGGGCGGGGTGACCGACTACAGCGGCGGGCACTTCAACGAGGCGCATCGCAGCGACCCGGCGCGCGCGATCGCCGGCGCGCCGGCCGCCGCCCGCATCCGGCTATTGCTCGCGCACCAGCCGCGCTCCGCGGCGGCCGCCGAGGCCGCGGGCTTCACATTGCAGTTGTCGGGGCACACGCACGGCGGTCAATTCTTTCCTTGGAATTTCGCGGTGCGTGTACAACAGCCCTTCACCGCCGGGCTCGTGCGCAGCGGCGCGCTGTGGCTCTACATCAGCCGCGGCACCGGCTATTGGGGGCCGCCGATTCGCTTCGCCGCGCCATCGGAGATCACCCACCTGCGGCTGGTTCCCGGCCCGGCACGCTGACGGGCCGGGCCATGCTCATTTGCTGATCCAGCCGGAACTGTCGCTGGCGATCTGATTCTGCAGCGCGCTGTCGGCGCGGAACATCGCGGTATCGTTGACTGCCGCGGTCGTATCCCCGATCCGAGGCGTGAGATCTGCCGCCGGCGCGATGATCTTGTTGGTCTGATCGGTGACCGGCGAGGTGATTTTCGAGACGGCGCCGGTGGCCGTATCGCGCAGGATCGGCACCGAGATGCTACCTGCCAGCGCGCTCAGCGGCGGGACCGCGCCGATCGCCAGCGCGATGACGATCCCCTTCGCGACGCGGGCCAGGCGACGCGCCCTGGCCGGGTTCGATCGGTCTCGCATGGTCATATGAGGTTCTCCTGATTCTCGCGATATCGCGCCCCGAAACACGCACGACGGTCTCGGGGCATCCCACCGCTGGTAAAGACCGGTAATTTCTACAAGGCCCGGCGCCGTCGCGTCATTCAGGTCCCGGCAAACGGCCATCGCGCGACGACGAACCCTGCAAGGCCATTCGTGCAGCGGACGCACGAACCGGTGCGACGACCCTGCATCGAACCCACCCGCCATGACCGGCGCACCGTGCCGCCTTCCATGCTACGCGCCCTGAGACGATCATGCGCCAATGTCCATGATGCAACATGGTCTAATCTCAAAATTTCCCGCGCTGCCGCCTTCCTGGCTCGAGTTTTGCTATTCCCATAGCCGTCGCCTATCGCGCCGTTAGCGGCGCGCCTGTACGAAAAGGTCTGCGTTCTTACAAATCAGCACACTTGTAACCGACGCGCCGCGATAAGGTATGTCACAACAAAGTCAGTAGAAGGAGATTTACCCATGAATCGCATCCAGTCGATCCTGCTTGTCACCGCCGCCGCTTTCTCCGTCAATGTCGCCTTCGCGCAAACGCCGGGCACGGCGGACGCCGGTGCCCAGACGCCCGCTCCCGAAGTCCGGATCGTGACGCCGACCACGGACCCGCTGGTCCAGAAGCGCAACGACAACGCGCTCGCGAACAAGCAGTACAAGGAAAACAAGAAAGCCGCGGCTACCGAGTACAAGGAGCGCGTGAAAGCCGCGAAGAGCGACCGGAAGCAGTTGAAGAAAGATGCCACCTCGCAGGAGAAGTCGGCGATGTCCGGTGACGCGCCTGCTGCCCCGCTGCAGGCACTGCCGGTCAACAAGGAATAAGTCGACGGCACCGGGACCCGTGCCCGACACGGCCCGGCGACCGCGACGCGCGAGAAGGCCCGTCATGCGCAAGCGTGACGGGCCTTTTTACGTGGCTAGACGCGCTCGATCGCCAGCGCGATGCCCTGGCCGACGCCAATGCACATCGTGCACAGCGCGTAACGGCCACTGCTGGCCTCCAGTTGATGCAGCGCGGTGGTCACCAGCCGCGCGCCGCTCATGCCCAGCGGATGGCCCAGCGCGATACCGCCGCCCAGCGGATTGACCCGCGGGTCGTCATCGGCGATACCGAGCAAACGCAACACCGCCAGGCTCTGGCTGGCGAACGCCTCGTTCAATTCGATCACGTCGAATTGCTGTTGCATCATGCCAAGACGTGCCAGCAGTTTTTGCGTGGCCGGTACCGGGCCGATGCCCATCACCCGCGGCGCGACGCCGGCAGTCGCCATGCCCAGGATCCGTGCCCGGGGCGTCAGCCCCTGAGCGCGCGCAGCGCTCTCGCTGGCGAGGATCAGCGCCGCGGCGCCGTCATTGACGCCGGACGCATTGCCTGCCGTCACCGTGCCGTCGACGCGCACGATCGGCTTGAGCCGTGCGAGCGCCTCCATGCTGGTCTCGCGCGGATGTTCGTCGCGCATGACCCAGAAGGGATCGCCCTTCTTCTGCGCTACCGGCACACCGACGATCTCGGCCTCGTAGGCCCCCTGCGCCTGCGCACGGGCTGTCTTGCGCTGGCTCCGGAACGCGAACGCATCCTGGTCCTCGCGGCGCACATGGTACGCGTCGGCGACGTTCTCGGCGGTCTCGGGCATCGTGTCCACGCCGTATTGACGCTTCATCAAGGGGTTGACGAAGCGCCATCCCAGCGTCGTGTCCTCGAGCGCCGCGCTGCGCGAGAAAGCGTTCTGCGCCTTGCCCATCACGAAGGGAGCGCGGCTCATGCTCTCCACGCCGCCCGCAATCATCAGGCCGGCCTCTCCCGCGCGGATCGCACGCGCCGCGGTACCGATCGCGTCCAGGCCCGAGCCGCAGAGGCGATTCAACGTCACGCCCGGTACGTCATGCGGCAGACCCGCGAGCAGCAGCGCCATGCGCGCGACATCGCGATTGTCCTCGCCGGCCTGGTTCGCGCAGCCGTAGACCACATCGTCCACGCGCGACCAGTCCACGTTCGCATGGCGTTCGATCAACGCCCGCAGCGGCACCGCCGCCAGATCGTCGGCGCGCACGCCCGCCAGCGCGCCGCCGTAACGGCCGATCGGCGTGCGGATCGCGTCGCACAGGAAAACTTCATCCATCATCCGGCTCCGGGTATCGGTTGGTCGACGTGCGGCGCCAGGCGCATCGGCACGCCGCTGCGGCTGACCAGTTCGTCGAACGGCATATCGGTGAAGATTTCGCGAACCAGCAAACCGTCGCGGGTCACGTCGATCACGGCGAGATCGGTATAGATCCGGCTGACGCAACGCACGGCGGTCACCGGATAACCGCACTCCGCGACGATCTTGCTTGCACCCTGCTTCGTGAAATGTTCCATCATCACATAGACCTGCTTGGCGCCCAGCGCGAGATCCATCGCACCGCCCACCGCCGGAATCGCATCGGGCGCGCCGGTGTGCCAGTTCGCGAGGTCGCCTTTCACCGAGACCTGGAACGCGCCCAGCACGCAAAAATCCAGATGGCCGCCGCGCATCATGCCGAAGGAGTCCGCATGATGGAAGAACGCGCCGCCAGCGAGCAGGGTGACATGCTGCTTGCCGGCGTTGATCAGGTCGTCGTCCTCATCGCCGGGTGCCGGTGCCGGCCCCATGCCCAGTACGCCGTTCTCGCTATGGAGGAAGATCTCCTTGTCCGGCGCCAGATGATTCGCAACCAGGGTCGGCACGCCGATGCCCAGGTTCACATAGGCCCCTTCGGGAATGTCGCGCGCGACGCGGCCCGCCATGTCGTCCCGGCTCAAACGCTGCATCGTCGTGTCTCCGCCACCGTCGTTTCGGCCACCGCTGTTTCCGCTCGTCCTGTCGGCCGGGGGTCCGCCGGCCGCAGCTGCACCACGCGCTGCACGAAGATCCCGGGGGTCACCACCGTTTCCGGATCCAGCATGCCCAGTTCGACCACCTCCGCCACCTGCACCACCGCGATCTTCGCGGCCGTCGCCATGATCGGACCGAAATTGCGCGCGGTCTTGCGGTAGACCAGATTGCCCCAGCGGTCGGCGCGCTCGGCCTTGATCAATGCGAAATCCGCGTGCAGCGGCCGTTCGAGAACATAGTGACGTCCGTCGATCTCCCGCACCTCCTTGCCTTCGGCCAGCAAGGTGCCGAAGCCGGTCGGCGTGAAGAATCCGCCGATGCCCGCCCCCGCCGCGCGGATTCTCTCCGCGAGATTGCCTTGCGGCACCAGTTCCAGCGCGATCTCGCCAGCGCGATAGAGCGCGTCGAACACGTGCGAATCCGCCTGTCTCGGAAAAGAACAGATGATCTTCGCAACCCGCCCTGCCTTGAGCAGGGCCGCCAGTCCCGTCTCGCCGTTGCCGGCATTGTTGTTGACGATGGTCAGGCCGCGCGCGCCCTGCTCGATCAGCGCGTCGATCAGTTCCGCCGGCATGCCGGCATTGCCGAAACCGCCGATCATGATCGTTGCGCCGTCCTGAACGTCGGCGAGCGCCCGTGCCGCCGTCTCGAAAACCTTGTTGATCATCGACCGCTCCTTGATGAAACGCCATGCCGCGCACGTCTCCATGGCGAACTTTTTTTCGTATGCAGCGATTCCGCCGATGATAGTGCCTTGCTAGTAGACGGGTCAAATACGGGATGACGCGGTTGACGGATGCACCGCGCTTCAGGTCGCCCCGATATCGATGCGATGCCACGATGCGCACAGATAGCCTTTATAGTTCCAGGTGTCGTCGGCGTCGGCAGGTTGCGTCTGTCCGGCGGAATCCCATGCGCGTACCGCCAGCCGGTGGTTGCCCGCGGGTATCTCGACCTCGTGTTCCCACAGTGTCCAGCTCCACGGGGAACCCGCATCGTGTTCCAGCCGTGCCTGCGACCAGTCGCGTCCGCCATTGATCGAGACATCCACCCGCGCCACGCCGCGCGCGGTGGCGATCGCCCAACCGCGCAGCGTGGTCTTGCCGGCCGCCAGTACGGCGCGATCCGCCGGCTCGCAGATCACGCTGTTCAGCGGCATGTCGTTGATCGTCATGCCCTGCGCCGGGTTGGCGGTGTCGGGTGTCGCGTCGGGCGGAAACAGCTTGTAGTCCTGCGACTGGATATAGCAGGTGGACGGGCTCTCCTGCACGGTGATGGCGGTGAGCCACTTGGCGCTGCGCACGCCCGCGTAACCCGGAACGATGGCCCGCAGCGGCGCGCCGTGCTCGGCGGTGAGCGGCGCGCCGTTCATGTCGTAGGCCAGCAGGACCTCGGCCGAATTCGCCTTGCTCATCGGAATCGACACGCCGTAGCGAAATGCATGCCCTTCGACATGGCAATCGTCCAGCGAATCGAACGCGACATGCAAGGCGGGATCGCATTCGGCACCCGCGGCGCGCAGCACGTCCGCCAGCATGACGCCGCTCCAGGTCGCGTTGCCGATCGCGCCACCCGCCCACGGGTCGCCCGCCACGGGCTTCACGGCCTGCAGGTCGCTGCGGCGGTTGCCCGCGCATTGCAGTACCGCCTCGACCGTATGCCGCGTGAAATCGCCGCGCAACTGCGCCAGCGAGAAAGTCAGGGGCGCCCGCACACGGCCGCCGACGCTCACGCGGAACGATGCGATCTCGGGCCGCGGGATATCGCCATGACTGCGCACGTAGAAGACATCGGCGGGCGTAAGTTTCCACGTGCGCAGGAACCCCAGCCTGGGCTCCGCGTTATACGGATTCGCCGAATGGACGATCCGGGGTTCGAGTTGGGGCATGCGATGTCTCCGGAGAAGGTAGCGCGTTCGAGCAAGGGCCGTGCCGCCAGCTCATCTGCCAGCTCATCTGCCAGCTTACCTGTCCGTTTATTCGCCCGCTGCCGGACCGGTCGCCCCGGTGGCTTCCCCGTCTCCGGGGAACGACCGATGCTTGCTCTGTGCGATTCGCTGCGCCCGGTAGATACCGGCATGGCCGGAGAAAAGATAGGCGACGACACACGCCAGGCCGGCATACACACCAATATCGATGCCGAATAGCTCGACCGCCATGAGGGTCGACGCGATCGGGGTATTGGCCGCGCCCGCGAACACGGCCACGAAACCCAGGCCCGCCAGCACCGGGAAGGGCAGCGCCAGCACATGGGACAACGCATTGCCGAGCGTGGCGCCGATATAGAACAGCGGCGTGACTTCTCCGCCCTTGAAACCGGACGCCAGCGTCACCACCGTGAACGCGAATTTACCCGCGAAGTCGTGGATCGGGAGCGGCTGGCGGAAGGCAGCGACGATCGTCGGAATGCCCAGGCCGAGGTAACGGTGCGTACCGGGCAGAAACGACGCCAGCGCGACGACGGCGCCGCCGACCAGCGGCCGTAGCGGGGGATAGGCGATCCGGCGCTTGACCCAGCCGCCCAATGCATGCGTGGTGTTGGCGAACAGCATGCCCGCGATGCCGAAGATCATCCCCGCGACGATGGCCGATGCGAGGCCGGCGAGGCCGATGTGCGGCACGAAGGGGATCGTATAGCGCGTGTGTTCGATCCCCCAGGCGCGAGTGACCTGATCGGCCAGAATGGCGGAGAGAAAGCATGCCGGCAGCGCGTCGTAACGCAGTTGCCCGATCGCCAGCACTTCGAGACCGAAGACCGCGCCGGCCAGCGGCGTGCCGAACACCGAGGCGAATCCGGCGGCGATGCCCGCCATCAGCAACAGGCGCCGGTCCTCGCGGTCCAGCCGGAAAACCTGCGCCACCCGGTCGGCGAGCGCGCCGCCCATCTGCACCGCGGTCCCTTCCCGTCCGGCCGACCCGCCGAACAGGTGCGTCGCGACCGTCGCGCCGAGCACCAGGAAAGCCATGCGCCTGGGAACCAGTTTTTTGGGATCGTGGATTTCGTCGATCAGGAGGTTATTGCCCGCCTCGACGCTGCTCCCGAAGCGGTAGTACACCCAGCCGACCGCGAACCCGCCGAAGGGCAGCAGGCAAATCAACCAGCCGTGGACGACGCGCGTGTTCGTCACGAGATCCAGGCTCCACAGCAGCAGCGCGGACGCGCTGCCGGAGAGCCCGCCAACCAGGGCGGAGAACGCCAGCCAGCGGCCCAGACGGGGCACCATGGCGAACTGTTCGGGCAAAAAGGGAGCTTTCATAAGACACCAGATTCATGCATTTCAAACCTGGGTAGCGAGAAGCCGCAGAAGCCGCGAAGGCATCACGAAGGCACCGCGACGATGCTGCGTGCGAACGCCCACGACTTCCCTCGACCTAGGAATTCGTAGGCATCATCAACCGGCAAGGCCGGTGGTTCGCTGTCAGGCGGCGGGAGGCATGCCATCTCCGCTGAGCAATATAGCACGAGCCTGCGGTAGCGCAGTGGCGCGTTGTCACACCCCAAAATAAATTTCGCGTGCTTCCCCTGCCTGAATACCCTTCCGCTTCAACCACTTGACGGCAGTAGAACGCATGGTTAACCCTAGTAGCCCGCGCGATTGACTTGTGGAGGACGGAAGCACCGGCGTACACTTTTCCGCAGCCCGCCTTCCTGCCGCCCTTCGCTGCTTCCCGCCGCTTCCAGCGCGTCTGCTTCCACCGCCATTTCAACCCGCGGGAAGCAGCGTCATGCGCGCGCGTGCGCCGTTGTCCGAACGGCCGGCAGGAGACGGGGGTTTTTCCATTCTTCTTCGAGCACCCGAATTTCCATGGTAACGGACGCACCCGCCCCCGCCGCCAGCTGGCGCGGCGTCATCGCGCTGGCTCTGGCCGCCTTCATCTTCAACACCACTGAATTCGCCCCCATCGCGCTGCTCAGCGACATCGGCCGCAGTTTCGATATGCGGCCGTCCGAAGTCGGCCTGATCCTCACCGTCTATGCGTGGGTGGTGGCGTTGATGTCGTTGCCGATGATGCTGCTCACCCGCACCATCGAGCGGCGCAAGCTGCTGGTGGGCGTCTTCATCGTCTTCATCGCCAGCCACGTGCTGTCCGGCGTGGCCTGGAGTTTCGCCGTGCTGGAAGCCAGCCGCATCGGCATCGCCTTCTCCCACGCGGTGTTCTGGTCGATCACCGCATCGCTCGCCGTGCGTATCGCCCCGCCCGGCAAGCGGACCCAGGCGCTGGGGCTGCTGGCCACCGGCACCTGCCTGGCCATGGTGCTCGGCATCCCGCTGGGCCGGGTGGTCGGCGAGGTGCTGGGATGGCGCTGGACCTTCCTGGCGATCGCCGGCATCGCGGCCGCCACTGTCTACCAGCTGACGCGCATCCTGCCGCCGTTGCCCAGCGAGAACGCCGGTTCGTTGCGCAGCCTGCCGCTATTGTTCAAGCGCCCGGCGCTGCTATGCGTCTATCTGCTCACCGCGCTCGTGGTCACCGCCCATTTCACTGGGTACAGCTACATCGAACCGTTCGCGCGTGAGGTGGCGGGCATGAGCGGCACGATGGTCACCGCGTTGCTGCTGCTGTTCGGCGGCTCCGGCGTGATCGGCTCGCTCTTGTTCAGCCGCTATAGCGACCGCTTCCCGAACGGTTTTCTGTTTGCCACGATCGCCGGTATCGCCGCCTGCCTTCTGCTGCTGCTCCCGTTCGCCGCGAACCCCTATCTCCTGGCTCTCCTGAGCGTGTTCTGGGGCATCGCCATCATGTGCTTCGGCCTGATCCTGCAGGCCCGGGTACTGCACCTGGCGACCGATGCCACGGACGTGGCGATGGCGCTGTTTTCCGGCATCTACAATGTGGGCATCGGCGGCGGCGCGTTGCTGGGCAGCGTGATCGGCGTGCATGGCGGCCTGCACTACGTCGGCTTCATCGGCGGCGTGCTGGCGGTCCTGGGCCTCCTGCTCTGCCGGCACATGAACCGGCGATTCGGCTAGCGGCACGACGGGCGGCGCCATCTCCGCCGGCGCCAGCAGGAACGGATCCGTCGAAAACCTTGATTCGCCGCGCAGGCTAGAATTGGAAAAACGCACGCACGACGACCGATGCGCGCGTCCACCTTTCGATATTTCGAGACGAATCAATGAATTTTGCGCGCAGCGCCACGTGGGCCGCCACGATCGATCATCTGCAGCAAGGCGCCGATATGGAAGCGCCGGTTCGACTGACCGATGTTCTCAAGCAGCGCAGTGCGATGACCGATCTGGCCGCGCAGGCCCAGCAACCCCGGCCGTTGGAAGAATTCCTCGCGCACGCCGCGCGCTGCGCCGCGCAAGGCTGCGATGCGCCGATGGCCAAGGTGCTCGAAGTACGTCGCCGCGATGGCGTCCTGATATTGAAGGCGCATTGCGGGATGCGCGACGACGTATTGGGCACCGAAGTCGGCAAGGTCGAACAGGGCAATCCACCCGGCGAATCGCTGCTCGCCATGCAGCCGGTGGTCGTGCCCGACGTGCGCGCCTATCCGCCCGGCCCCATTCCCGACTTGTTCAAGAAATTCCACGTGGTGGCCTCGGTCAACGTTCCGTTGATCGGCCGCGAAGGGCCCTATGGCATCCTGGAGATCGATTACCGGGAGCCCCGCGAGGTCAGCGCGCTCGACTTGTCGTTTCTCGCGGCCATCGCCAGCGTGATCGCCGCGAACGTCGAGCATCTGCAGGAGCGCGCCTCGCTGGCCGCGCAGCGCGACGAAACCGTCGTCCTGCTGCGCGAGCAGCAACACCGCATCCGCAATAATTTCCAGCAGATCGTGACGCTGGTCCAGCGCTATGGAATGCGGCTCAAAGACCCGGAAACGCGTGGCAGTTTCAAGGATATCGAGCGCCGGGTGTTCGCGATGGCGTCGATCTACGATCATCTGCTGGGCGTGGGCGAGCAGAGCGAGGAGATCGATCTGAGCCGCTATCTGAGCTCGCTGTGCGACGAGTTGCACAGCTTCTTCGATCTGAGCGGCCAGCACATCCGCCTGCAATGCGATCGGGAGTTCGGCGTGATGGTCGGCATCGATGTCTGCATGAAGGTGGGAACGGTCGTCAACGAATTGATCGCCAATGCCGTCGAGCATGCGTTCGACGAATCCGGCGGCGCGATCACCGTTTCGCTGCGGCAGACCGGGCACCGCTACACGGTCCGGATCGCGGACGACGGGCGCGGCTTCGTCGATTCTTCCACGGAGAACATCGGTCTGCATAGCGCGCACAGGCTGATCGCCAGCATCGGCGGCAGTCTCGTGCGCGAGACGTCGGACGGAAAAGGCACGGCGTGGATCGTTTCTTGCCCCGGAGTGGAGGGCGACGAGAAGCGCGACGAGAAGCGCGACGAGAAGCGCGACGAGAAGCACGACGAGAAGCGCGACGCGCCGCCGGTGCCCGCCGAGCAGCCACTGTCACAGGGGCAGGCACGGCAGGCCGAGGCGCAGGAGACGGACGACACTGCCGCGAAGGCTGCACCGGTGCGGCCGATGGCACCGATGAAACCAATGAAACCCATGGAACCGATGAAACCGATGGAACCGATGAAACCGATGGAACCCATGCAGCCGATGGAACCCATGCAGCCGATGGAACCCATGCAGCCGATGGAACCCATGAAACCGATGGAACCCATGAAGCCGATGTCGGGCGGCGAGGCCTGGTGGCCGCACGACCTGGGCGCACCGGCGACGAGCGGCGGTCAAAACGATCTGCGCTATGCCTTTTTCCCGCAAAGTCGCCGACTGCTGATCGAGCGCGGGGGCAAGGTGGAGACCTACGACAGCGGCGACCACCATATCCAGGGCGTCGCGCAGCAAAACGGCGGCTCGGTGATGTTCAGCAGCCGCGAAGGCAATGTCGATGTTGGCACGCTGCGGCGGCTCTAGCACGACGTCGAAAAACACTACCACTTCATCGCTTCCGTCGAACCGGGAAGTGGCGGCGAGCGGCGAGTCACGGGTGGGGCAACCGGCAGGCTGGACGGCAAGGCGTACCGCCCGGTACAAGCTCGGCGAGCCGCGACCGCCCCATGCCGGGATCTTTCAAAAACTTGCGCGTCCAATTTTTAAATGCCATCCTCTCGCGGCATTCATCACGGTCGGGACGCCAATTGAAAACAGAAAAATCGCTTATCGCCACGGCCCTCGCGGCCGCCTTGTTCGCTGGCACGCAAGCCGCCTGGGCCGCCATCGAGGCGCCACCCGTCGCGCCGATACGCCCGGTCACCGATACCTACTTCGGTACGGCCGTGGTCGACAACTACCGCTACATGGAAAACCTGAAGGATCCGGAAGTCCAGCGCTGGATGAAGGCGCAGGCGGACTACACGCGCCAGGTCGTCGACCGCATTCCCGGCCGTGATGCGCTGGCCAAACAGATCCAGGGCCTGATGGGCAAGGACCTGCGGCGCGACCACTTCACGCGGCGCGGCAACCGGCTGTTCTATCAGGTCATGGAGCCGGGCGCCAATCTGCCCAAGCTCGCCTACCGGGACGGCGTCCAGGGCGAGGAGCATATCCTCGTCGACCCGGCCAAGCTCGCCAAGGACAGCGCGCACCATGTCGCGCTCGACTGGTTCTCGCCTTCCTGGGATGGCCGCTACGTGGCCTACGGCATCTCCGAAGGGGGTTCCGAGAAAAGCGTCCTGCACATCTTCGACCTGACGAGCGGCCGCGACCTCGCGGAGACCATCGACCGTACGAGCGACTGCGTGGTGTCCTGGCGCAACGACAACCAGTCCTTCTTCTATCTACGCTATCCGAAAGCGGGACCGGATACGCCGCCGTCGCAAAGCGAATACAACGCCGTGACCTTCCTGCACACGCTCGGGCAGCACACCGACGGCGAAGGCGACGAGGCGGTGTTCGGGCGCGGGGTGTCGGCCCATGTCGACGTACCGGAAGGCCAGGGCAGCTACGTGCTGCTGTCGCCGGATTCCCCGTACGCGGTGGCGGTCGCGAACCGCAATATGGACGAGACGCCCAATACCTTCTATGTCGCGCCGCTCGATCAGATCCATGGCGCGAACACGCCATGGCGCAAGATCGCGACCCCGGAAGACGGCGTGACCGAGGTGCGCCTGCACGGCGACCGTCTCTACTTCCTCTCCGAGAAGGGCGCATCGCGCTTCCAGCTGCTGTCCACGCCGTTCGCGCAACCGGACGTCGCGCATGCCGACGTGGTCGTGCCGGAAGGCCCGAACGTGCTGGACAGCTTCCGGTTCGCGCAGGACGCGATTTATCTCAGCGAACGCGCCGGCGCGAGCTTCGCATTGCGCCGGGTGTCGCTCGACGGCAAGGACGGTCAGACGATCGCGCTGCCCTTCTCGGGCTCGGTGCGGGACCTGAGCACGGACCCGCGTTCGCCGGGCGTGATGTTCGCGCTCCAAAGCTGGATCAAGGCGCCGCGCGAGCTGGTCTACGATCCGCAAACCGGCGCGGCGAAGGATACCGGTCTGGTGCCGCCCGCGACCAGCGAATCGGACGACATGGAAGTGCGCGACGAATTCGCGACGAGCTACGACGGCACACGTATCCCCGTCTCGATCATCGCGCGCAGGGGCGTGAAGCAGGATGGCTCGCATCCGACGATCGTTTTCGGTTACGCCAGTTACGGGATATCGATGGATCCGGTCTATCGTCCCGCCTGGCAGGCATGGGTCGATCACGGCGGCATCATCGCGGTATCGCACATGCGCGGCGGCGGCGAGTATGGCGATGCCTGGCATCGCGCGGGCCAGAAGCTGAAGAAGATCAATACGATCATGGATTTTCTGGCGTCGGCGCAGTACATGATCGACCAGCGCTACACGCAGTCGAAATTCCTCGCGGCGAACAGCGCGAGCGCGGGCGGCATCGTGATGGGCGGTGCCCTTACAGTCGATCCGGCGCTCTTCCGCGTGATCCTCGACGACGTGGGCATCTCCGATACGCTGCGCTCCGAAACCGAGCCGAACGGCCCGCCGAACGTGCCGGAATTCGGTTCGACCTCGACGGAAGAAGGCTTCCATGGCCTGTACGCGATGAGCGCCTACGCGCACGTGCACGACGGTACGCCCTACCCCGCGGTGATGTTCACGACCGGTGCGAACGATCCGCGCGTCTCGTCATGGCACATGCTGAAAATGGCCGCGCGGGTGCAGGCGGCGACGAGCAGTGGCCGGCCCGTGCTGCTTCGCATTGACTACGACGCGGGACACGGCATGGGGTCGAGCCTGTCGCAGTACGTCGGCAAGCAGGCCGACGAATGGGCCTTCGCGCTGTGGCAGATGGGCCTCATGGGCAAGTTGCCGAAGGCTGACACCGTTCACCGGAAAGCCCTGGCCGCGCCAGCGCAGTAGACCCAGGCCAGGACCCGCCCCCGGCCCGGGGCATCGCGTCCAGCCGTCTGCCGCCCGCGCAGGTCGGCCTCAGGCCACGCGCGCGGCCTCGAAGGTGTCGGCCCATTGCCGGTAGCGCGCGCCGATCTGCCGCGCCGCCTCGTTGCGTCCGATTTTCTTCGCTTCGAACGCCGCGACCGGGTCCCAGAAACTCGTCCGCCCCACGGCGAAACCGATGAAGCCCGGGACGCTGGCGGCGATACGCAGCCAGTCGCCCACCTTGGCGTCGTCGGCACCCCGTCCCAGAATGATGCAGCCCACTTCGTCGCGGCCATCGCGCCGCGCGGCCGCGACGATTCGTGCGGCATCCTCGCGCGTGTCCAGGCCCTCGATTTTCCAGATCGCCGGTTCGACGCCCGCATCCTGCAAGGCGAGGATTGCCGCGCGCATCAATTCGGCGCGCTGCGTGCGGTCATAGGCATCCTTGTCGCCGCCCGCCTGCTGAAGCTGCGCCTCGGTGGCCGGCACCAGCAGCTCGAACATGAAGGGCAACTTTCTTTCCAGGCAAAAATCGGACAGGCGCTTCAGGCGCGCGGTCTGGCGGGCGTTCAACGCCGCATCGCCTGCCGGGTTGTAGCGCACCAGGGCTTTCGCGAAGGTCGGCCGCACGTCGTCGAGGTGCTGACCGAACGCGTCGCCATACTCGAAATCGAATTCGTCGGAACCGCTTTTCTCGGTCGATACGGCGGTCAGATAGCCTTTCGCGTTCGCCTCCGCGAGGATATCGGCACCGAATTCCTCGTCCACGAGAATACCGGCCGCGTCGCGCGACACCGCGTCGTCGGGGTCGGCGAGCGCCGCCTGGAAGCCTTCATAGATGAGACGCTTGCTGTCGGACACGCGCGCGTGGTCGGCCGCGCTCAGCGGGGCCTTCAGATCGAACATGCCTTTCACATAGGAAGCGCGATGATCGAACGGCAGAATATAGAGAGGCTTGGTGTAACCCGGGGTCATGTCGGGATCTCCTGAACGGGGTCGTGCGCGCACCATCCGGCGCGCTGTCGATGACCCATTATGACCCTATGATTCGGGTCCTGCAGCACCGGCCGCCGCGAAGAAATCGGCGCCGATCAGGTCGATGCGATCGGTACAGATCGCGTCGACGCCCCAGGCACCGAGCCTGCGGGCCACTTCCGGGTCATTGACCGTATAGGCGAGGATCCACAATCCCGCTGCCTTGATATCGGCGACGCGCCTTTCGGTCAGTGCGGTGTGACGGGCATGCAGCGATTTGCAGGACAAGGCGGCGGCCTGCACCCGCCAGTCGTCCGGCACCTCGCGGTACAGCAGTCCACGGGGCAGGTCGGGGGCGGCATGCGCGGCCGCCTCCAGTGCGACGAACGAGAAGGACGACAGCAGCGGCGTCAACGCCGCGTCGCCCCGGCATGCCGCCCACTCCCGCGCGGCGGTGCGCGCTACCCGCGTGCCGGTGTCGGCATCGCGCCCCGCCGAGGGCTTGATTTCGATATTCGCCGCGATGCGTCCGCTCGCGCAGCGTTGCGCGACCTCCGCGAGCGTGGGCATGCGCGCGCCGGCGAAACGCGCGTCGAACCAGTGCCCGGCGTCGAGCGCGCGCAACTGCGCGTAGGACATCGCCCCGGCCTCGCCCCGACCGTCGGACGTGCGGTCGACGCGGTCGTCATGCAGCAGGAAGACGGTGTCGTCCGCCGCGAGCTTGGCGTCGAATTCGATCATGCGCAGGCCGAGCGCACGTCCGGCGTCGATCGCTTCGAGCGTGTTCTCGGGCGCGAGCGATCCGCCGCCGCGATGCGCGACGATGCGTGGGTAGGGCCAGTCCTGCATCGGCATCTCCTGGAAGGGGTGCGCCATCATACCGTGTGAAAAATCATCCGTTCAAACGGACACCGGTGGCGGCGTCGAACAGGTGCAGCCGCGCCGGCGGCAACGCCACGCGCAAGCGCTCGCCGGGCGCCGGCCGATGTTCGTGCGGCAGGCGGCAGGCAACGTCATGCCGGCCCCAACGACCATGCGCGATCGTGTCGGCGCCCAGCAACTCGCAGGAATCCACGACCAGCGTCGCCGTCGGACAGGCGCCGGCACGCGTCGCGGCGAAACCACCGGCGCTGCCGTCGCCACCGTCACCGTCGGCCCCGGCCGCGGGCGACAAATGCTCGGGACGAATCCCGAGGATGCATTCGCGGCCGGCGATCCGCTGGTGCGCGGCAATGCCGGCGGCAGGCCGCTCCCGACACAGCGCGGTAAATTCCGCTGCCAGCGGGAGCGTCGGACCGTTTCCCGCCACCATGAATGCGTCGCCGCCATCCGATACGCGCCCTTCGAACAGGTTCATCGCCGGCGACCCCATGAAACCCGCGACGAACACGCTTGCCGGTTTTTCATATACCTCGGTCGGCTTGCCGATCTGCTCGGCACGCCCGCGATTCATGACGACGACGCGCTGCGCCAGCGTCATTGCTTCGATCTGATCGTGCGTCACGTAGAGGCTGGTGGTGCCAAGCCGCGCATGCAGGCGCTGGATCTCCAGACGCATCTGCACGCGCAGCTTCGCGTCCAGATTCGAAAGCGGTTCGTCGAAGAGAAACACCGCCGGCTCCCGCACGATGGCGCGCCCCATCGCCACGCGTTGCCGCTGGCCGCCGGACAATTCGCGGGGCTTGCGCTGCAACAGCGGTTCGAGTTCGAGTATGCGGGCGGCGTTCGCCACCCGCTCGTCGATCTCGGCACGCGCGACGCCGGCGATCTTCAGCGCATAAGCCATGTTCTGCGCGACGCTCATATGCGGATACAAAGCGTAATTCTGAAACACCATGGCGATGTCGCGGGCCTTGGGCTCCAGCGTGTTGACCACGCGCGTGCCGATTTCGATCGTGCCGTCCGTGACGGTTTCCAGGCCTGCCACCATGCGTAGCAGCGTGGATTTACCGCACCCCGAGGGGCCGACCATCACCACAAATTCACCGTCGGCCACGTCGAGGTCGATGCCATGCAGCACGAACTGCCGGCCCCCGTCGTACGATTTCTTGATGCCCTTCAGGGTCAGTGCCGCCATGCATGCCTCGTTATTTTTCGGTGTCGACCAGACCCCGGACGAACCAGCGCTGCATCAGCAACACCACGGCGAGCGGCGGCAGCATCGCCAGCAGCGTGGCCGTCATGACCAGATGCCATTCGGTCGCCGTGTCGCCCGAGGCGATCATGCTCTTGATGCCCACTACCGCCGTCTGCAGCGAAGGCTGGTTCGTGATCAGGATCGGCCAGAGATACTGGTTCCAGCCGTAGATGAAGGTGATGACGAAGAGCGCGGCGATCGGCGTACGCGTGAGCGGCAGCAAAATATCCCAGAAAAAGCGCCAGGCGCCCGCGCCGTCGATCCGCGCGGCCTCGATCAATTCGTCGGGCAGCGTCATGAAAAACTGCCGGAACAGGAACGTCGCGGTGGCCGATGCCAGCAGCGGCAGGGTCAACCCCGCGTAGGTGTTCGCGAGGTGCAGCGACGACACGACCTGCACCGTGGGGAAGATCCGTACTTCGACAGGCAGCATCAGCGTGATGAAGATCAGCCAGAACGCCGTCATGCGGAAGCGGAAGCGGAAGAACACGATGGCATAGGCGGAGAGGATCGACACGGCGATCTTGCCGAAGGCGATGACGAGCGCCATCACCAGACTGTTGAGCAGCATCCGTCCGAAGGGACTCGCGGCGCCGCCGCTGCCATGCGTCCAGACCGTGGCGATATTGTCCAGCAGATGACGCCCGGGCAGCAGCGACAGCGGCACCGTGAAGACCTGGTGCTCGTCCATGGTCGCCGCGCAAAATGCGACGTACACGGGAAAGATGACGAGGCCCACGCCGATCAACAGCACCGCATGACAGAAAAGATCGAAACCCCGGCGGTTTTCTATCATCCGTACTGCACCCGGCGTTCGACCCAACGGAACTGCACGACGGTCAGCGCGACGACGATCACCATCAGCACCACCGACTGCGCGCCGGACGTGCCGATGTCCAGGCCCTGGAATCCCTCGATGTAGATCTTGTAGATCAGGGTCTTGGTCGACTGCGCGGGGCCGCCGCCGGTGGCGGCGTCGATGACCGGGAACGTATCGAAAAACGCATAGACGAGGTTGACGGTGAGCAGAAAGAAACTCGTGGGCGACAGCAGCGGCAGCGCAATACCGAAAAAGCGCCGCACCGGCCCCGCGCCGTCGAGCGCCGCGGCCTCGATCAGCGAACGGGGAATCGCCTGCAGGCCGGCATAGAAGAACAGGAAGTTGTAGCTGACCTGCTTCCAGACCGAGGCGAGCACCACCAGGAACATCGCCTGATGGCCGTTCAACGCGTGGTTCCACGCGATGCCGTAACGCGCCAGCGCGTAGGTGACCAGCCCGATGCTCGGATTGAACAGGAACATCCAGAGCACCGCGGCGATGGCCGGCGCCACCGCGTAGGGCCAGATCAGCAGCGTGCGGTAGGCGCGCACGCCGCGGCTGACCCGTTCGGCACAGGCCGCGAGCAGAAGCCCGATCGCCAGCGCCGCGACGCTGACCAGCGTGCAGAAGATCAGCGTCGTATTGAACGAGGCCAGATAGAGGGGGTCACGGAACAACCGTGCGAAATTCGCCAGACCGACGAATTCGCTGCTGGTGCCGAACGCGTCCTGCGTTTGCAGCGCCTGCCACAGTGCCTCGGCCGCGGGCCACAGGAAGAACACCGCGGTGATCGCCAACTGCGGCGTCACCAGAAGATAGGGCAGGAATCCCGCGCGAAACACCGAATTGCGCGACCGCGTGTCCATCACCCCCCCGCTTTTTCGAAACGCCGCAACAGGTCGTTGCCACGCGCGACCGCCGCGTCCAGCGCCTCCTGCGGCGTCTTCTTGCCGGACCAGACCTGTTCGAGTTCCTCATCGATGACGGTACGGATCTGCGGCATGTTGCCCAGGCGCAGCCCCTTGGTGAACGGCAAGGGGGGCCGGTTCAGCATCTGCCGGATCGCCGTCTCGCTACCGGGGTTGCGGGCATAGAAACCCGATTGCCGCGTCAGATCGTAGGCGGCCTGCGTGACCGGCAGATAGCCGGTGTCCTGATGCCATTTCGCGGCGACCGCGGGAGAGGCGAGATAGGCAAAGAAACGCGCGACGCCCTTGTAGACGGCGGGGTCCTTCCCGGCCAGCACCCAAAGACTCGCGCCCCCGATGATGGCGTTCTGCGGCGCGCCCTTGACGTTCGCATCGTACGGCATCATGCCGGTGCCGATAGCGAACTTCGCGTATTTGCGGATGGTTGCGAGCGAGCCCGACGAATTCGTGATGATCCCGCAATCGCCGCTGTAGAACTTCGACACCGGTTCGTCCTTGCGCCCCACGTACGAAAAACCGCCTTCCTTCAGCATCTTTTGCAGGAAGGCGATATGCGCGACCTGCAAGGGCCGGTTGAATTCCAGGACGGCATCGTTGCCGTCGAAGCCATTGTTGCGCGACGCGAAGGGCACCGCCTGCCAGGCGCTGTAGTTTTCCAGCTGGATCCAGCTTTGCCACCCGGAAGAATAGCCGCAGGACATCCCCGCCGCCTTCAGCCGCAGCGCGTCCCGTTCGACGTCGGCCCAGGTGCGCGGCGGTTGCTCGGGATCGAGACCCGCCTTCTTGAAGGCATCCTTGTTGTAATACAGGACCGGGGTCGAGCTGTTGAACGGCATCGCCACCAGATGGCCGGTCTTCGCATCGCTGTAATAGCTCGCGATGCCGGGAACGAAGGCTTTCTCGTCCAGCGGCAGGCCCGCCTGACGGAAAACCTCGGACACCGGGATCACCGCCTTCCGGGCGGCGATCATCGTGGCGGTGCCCACTTCGTAGACCTGCAGGATCGCGGGCGCGGTGCCGCTGCGATATGCGGCGACACCGGCCGCGAGCGTTTCGTCGTACGTTCCCTTGAAAACCGGCACGATCCTGTAATCGGCCTGCGAGGCGTTGAAATCTTTCGCGATATCGTTCAGCCGCTCGCCCAGCGCCGCTTCCATCGCATGCCAGAGCGGAATCTCCGTCGCGGCGCGGGCCGGCGCGCAACCCAGGGCAAGAAGGATGGCGCAAATCACGCCGGGAAATGCGAATCGCGTCATGCAGGAATCTCCGTCGGTCAACATTGTGGCGCGATTGTGGGGACGATTTGTGACAGGGCGATGTTATGCGCGAACGGCACCGCGCCGCAATGGCGGTTTCCCTGAGGAAACCGTCTTACCGAGAAGAAAGATTTCGTAAGGAATTGGCCGCCCCGGTCCGTATTCGACGTTTCGTCAGCTTCGACTTGCCGCCATCATTTCCCTGCGGCTCCATGTGAACCCCGGGACGGCAGGTGTGAGCGACCCTGTCGAGTGCAATAATTATTCGTAAAAGGACTCGAAGTGCATCTTTCTACTACCCCATATCGCCAGGACCGGCCCTCCGCGCACGCCCGGTGGCTCGGCCGCGCCGCCGCGGCGCTGCTGCTGAGCGCCGCAGGGGGCCTGGGCCTGAGCGCCCACGCCGCCAGTTTTCAATGCGGCAAGAACGCGTCGTACTCGGAACTGCAGGTGTGTCACAACCCGTATCTGTCCAAGCTCGACGATCAGCTCGCGCTCGCCTACAGGCATGCGCAGGACGTTGCGCCCGACAAGCAGTCGCTTGCCGCCGCACGCGATCATCAGTGGCAGTGGCGCCAGAAGAACTGCCACGACGAGGCGTGCGTGCAGAACTGGTACGAGCGCCGCCTCAGCGAGCTGGACGCCGACTACGCGTCCGGCAAGAAATCGCAGCGCGTCGCGTTCGAACTCGATCTGGACCACCAGAATCTCGCGCCGGACGCCGAAGCCGCGGTCCGCTCGATGAAGACCGGCGGTCTGGAAACGGCCGCGAAATAGCGCTTCGGGCGGTCGCCGCCGGGCGGGCGCGGCGGCATTCACGCACGAACGCGTTGCCGAGAACACGTGGCACGCGGGCACGCGTGGCGCGAACGCGCGGGGCGAGATTCCTGCCCCGACGCCGACACGGGCGTATAGTCTCGGGAAAGATGCGGCATGGCCTCCCCCGTTCATCGCCTTTCCCTCCCTTTTTTCCATTCTCTTTTTCATGGACAGGCGATCTGCTTCCGTACCCGGCCACGACGTCGCCTCGGGCGTTACCCGGAGCCCGGCCGCGCTATTGCGGCGGCTCGGAATGCTCGATGCGCCGGCCGAAGAAAGCTTCGACCGGATCACGCGTCTGGCCGCGCGCCTGCTCGACGTGCCGATCGCGGTGATCTCGGTGTTCGACGGAGAACGCCAGTGGCTCAAGTCGCGCGTCGGCGTCACGGTCCAGGAAATGCCGCGCCATTTGTCCTTCTGCAACGATACGCTGCGCGACGATGCGCTCACGGTCGTGTCCGATCTGCGGGCCGACCCGCGTTTCCAGAATCATCCCGCGGTCGTCGATGCCCCTTTTCTGCGCTTCTACGCGGGCCTGCCGCTGCGCTCGCTGAAAGGCTGGGCCCTGGGCACGCTGTGCGTGACCGATACCCGCGTGCGCACGCTTGACGCAGCGCAAATCGCCGCGTTCGAAGACCTCTGCGCGATGGCGCAGAACGAGATATCGCAACGAGAAATCGCGGCGCGGCAACGCCGTGTGCACCGCGCCGACCTGCGCGCGCTGGAAGAAAGCAAGGCGGTCTTCCAGGCCGCGTTCCAGGAGGCGGCGATCGGCTTCGTGATCATCGACCTGCAGGGCCGCTGCGTGCAGGTCAACTCGCGCTTTGCCGCCCTGCTCGACTATGAAAAATCGGCGCTGTCGCAGCTTCCCTACCAGGATCTGTTGTTTTCCGAGGATTGCATCGGCGTCCAGCGCGATGCCACGCGAATGCTGAATGGCGAGCTTGCTTTCTACTCGTCCGAGCGCCAGTATCGTCGGCGCGACGGCCAGCCGGTGTGGGCCAACGTCACGGTGGCGCTCGCCCGCACGGCCGAGGGCCAACCCCTGCACTACGTCGCCGTGGCCGAGGACATCAGCGCCCGCAAGGCGGCCGATGCGAATCTGGCGGAACTGCAACACGAACTGGAAGCGCGGGTGCTGCTACGCACCGCGGAACTGCGCGGCGTCAACCTGCGTCTGGCCAACGCGCTGGAAGAGCGCGACCGCACGATCGCCGAACGTGACCGCGCGGAAGCGGCGCTGCGCGCCAGCCGGGAAACGCTGCAGACCATTACCGACAACCTGCCGGTCCTGATCGCTTATATCGATGCGGATCTGCGTTACCGGTTCACCAATGCGACCTATGGACACGTATTCGGTGACCACGCCGAGAGCCGGACGGGCAGGCACGTATCCGACGTACTCACTCCCGGAACCATGGCCGCGCTGCTGCCGTGGTTCCGGCGCGCGCTGGCGGGCGAGCGCGTCACCAACGACGATGTCGTCTACGACGCCACGTCGCAGCGCATCTGGAGCGCCACCTATATCCCGCACTTCACCGCAGGACGCGTCGACGGTTTCTATGTGGTCAGCCACGACGTCACCGAGCGCAAGCGGCTGGAGACGTCGCTGCGGGAACAGGCGCTGCAGGATGCCCTGACCGGCCTGCCGAACCGGCGCGCGCTGGGGCTGCAATTGACGCAAGCCCTGACGCAGGAAGCCGCGCTGGCGGTGCTGTTCCTCGACCTCGACGAGTTCAAGCAGATCAACGATCATGCGGGGCATGAAGTCGGCGACAGCGTATTGAAGGAAGTCGCGCACCGCCTGCGCATGGCGGTGGACGACCAGGATATGGTGGCGCGTCTGGCGGGCGACGAATTCGTCGTGGTGCTGCGCGGATCGCATTGCATGCCCGGCGACGCGGAACGGCTTGCCGGGGACATCGTCGCCGCGTTCGGGCTGCCGATCGCCATTTCGGGGGCGCTGCACTTCAAGCTGGGCATCAGTATCGGCATCGCGTCGTATCACGCGCAATGGCACGCCAGCGCACCGAGCGCGAACGGGCTGCTCGCCATCGCCGACCGCGCGATGTACGTGGCGAAGGCCCAGGGCAAGAACACCTATCACGCGATCGACACCCACGCGATACCGTTACCCGATAGCCATGCGATGCACTGACCAGGACCTCGACGCCGGATTTCACCGCGCGCGGTAGGGCGCCGGCCCGGCCAGGCGCCCCGTGCGACTTCCCACTCTGCTTTATCATGACGAACGGCGCGCGCCGGACCGCCCCTGGGGCGGCAAGGCCGCGCCTGCCCGACGCCGTTTCCCTTGCCAAAAGCCGAGCCCCCCATGAGCCTGTTTCGCCTGCTGACCGGTTTCGTCCGCGCGCATTGGCGGTCGTACCTGCTGGCTGCGACGATGCTGCTCGGTGTCGCGATCCTCAGCGTGCTGATTCCCCGCACGGTCGGCCGCATCATCGACGCGCTGCTCGCGCACCGCCTCGACACGCGCGGCCTGCTGCGCCAACTCGCGATCCTGCTCGCGATGGGCGGGGCGATCTATTTCCTGCGCGTCGGCTGGCGGCTGCAGCTCTACGCCGCCGCCTATCAGCTCGGCGCGACGCTGCGCACCCGACTTTACCGCGCGCTCGCCGCGCAGGGTCCGGGGTTCTTTCACGGCCGGCGCACCGGCGACCTGATGGCGCGCGCCACCAACGACATCGACGCGGTCGAAATGGCCGCCGGCGAAGCCCTGCTCGCCGGCTTCGACGGCAGTACGACGCTCGTGCTGGTGGTTGCCATGATGACGATCGGCATCGACTGGCGGCTCGGCCTCGCGGCGCTGCTGCCCTTTCCCTTCATGGCCTTCGGTTTCTGGCGCATCTCGGAACGCATCCATCATGCGTCGCGCGATTCGCTCGAACGTTTCGGCAGTCTGAACGACCATGTGCAGGAGACGCTGAGCGGCATCCGCACGGTGCGGGCACTGGGTCTGCAGGCGCGCAACGGCCAGGAATTCGCCCGCCGCGCCGCGGGCGCCGCCGACAGCAGCATGGAAGCGCAGCGCTGGGAGGCGGCGTTCTCTCCCCTGGTCGGCATCGCCCTGACCGTGTCGACCGTCGTCACGCTGGGCCTGGGCGGCTATCTGGTCTGGCATCAGCGCTTGACGATCGGCCAGCTCACCAGCTTCAGCATGTATCTCGGCCAGTTGGTATGGCCGATGTACGCGGCCGGCTGGGTGCTGTCGCTGCTCGAACGCGGCAAGGCCGCCTGGACGCGGCTCGGCCCCCTTCTCGCGCAACGCCCCTCGGTGCCCGACGACGGCACGCTCACGCGCATCGCGCCCGACACGCTCGCCTTCGAAAACCTGCGCTTCGTCTATCCGCAGCAGCAGACGCCCGCGCTCGACGATGTGTCGCTGGAACTGCTGGCCGGCCAGACGATCGGCCTGGTGGGACCCACCGGCGCGGGCAAATCGACGCTGCTGCGCCTGCTGCTGCGCCAGTACCCGCTGCAGGAAGGACGGATCACCTGGAACGACGTTCCGATCGAGGAATACCAGCTGGACGCCTTGCGCGGCATCGTCGGCTGGGTGGCGCAGGAACCGTTTCTGTTCTCGGCGTCGGTCGCGGAGAACATTGCGCTGGTGCGACCCGACGCGAGCCGGGCCGACATCGCGCGGGTAGCGCGGCTGGCCGCGGTCGACGACGACATCCGGCGCCTGCCGCTGGGCTATGACACGCCCGTCGGCGAAAAAGGCGTCGCCCTCTCCGGCGGTCAGCGGCAGCGCCTCGCGATCGCCCGCGCGCTGCTCGCCGACGCGCCGCTGCTGCTCCTCGACGACGCGCTTTCGGCCGTCGATACCGGCACCGAGGCGCAGATTCTCGCGCACCTGCGCGAGGCACGGCGCGGGCGCACGGTCATCATTGTCAGTCACCGGCTGTCGGCGGTCGCCGACGCGGACCAGATCGCGGTGCTGCGCGACGGCCGCATCACCGAACGCGGCACGCACGACGCGCTGCTCGAACACGACGGCTGGTATGCGCGGCAATGGCGCTACCAGCAACTGGAGGCCAGTCTCGATGCGCTCTGACCCGCTGCCTCTCGAACACAAGCCCGGCGAGCCCGGCAAACGTCGCCAGTCCCGCGCACGGTCTGCCGGCACCGCCGCGAACGCGACCGCCCGCGACGAACGCCGCGCCGCGGTCGCGCTGTTGCGCGCCGCCGCCGCCCCGGAAAAGCGGCACGTCATCACCGGCGCCGGCTGGCTGGTGGTGGCCGCGCTGTTCGAGGCACTCGCGCCGCTGCTGGGCAAAACGTATATCGATAATTACCTGCTGCCCCACCGGCTCGCATGGGCGCCGATCGTCGCGCTGCTGGCCGGGGCCCTGTTCGTGGGCGCTTTGGCGGGCGTCGTGCGCTACCTGCAACTCACGCGCCTCGCGGGTGTCGCGATGCGCTCGGTACGGCGTCTGCGCGAACAGGTCTACGGCCATGTGATCCGCCTGCCGATGGCGTTTTTCGACACCGCGATCACCGGCCAGCTGGTCAGCCGTGTGACCAACGACACCGAATCGGTCAAGGCGCTGTACGTCCAGGTGCTGTTCGTCATGCTCGACAGCTGCATCGTCGTGGTCGGCGCGCTGCTGGCGATGGCCTGGCTCGACTGGCGGCTGATGCTGATCGTGCTGATGCTGTTCCCGGCAATGATACTGATCGTCTGGGCATACCAGCGCTGGAGTGCGCCGTCGGTCGCGCGCGCGCGGCAATTGCGCAGCGACATCAACGCACAGGTCTCGGAATCGATCGCCGGCATGAGCGTGCTGCAGGCCAGCAACGCCGCGACGCGTTTCACGCAACGCTTTGCCGACACCAACCAGCGCCACTACCACGCCCGCCGCGCCGAACTGGCCGCGAACGCCTGGTTGCTGCGGCCCGCGCTCGACCTGCTCAATGTCGTGATCCTCGCGGTGGTGATCTATGGTTTCGGCATGCAGCGCTTCGCCGGGCTGGAGATCGGCGTACTGTACGCCTTCGTCAGCTACATCGCGCATGTGGTCGAACCGCTGATCCAGATCACCATGCAGTTCAGCCAGTTGCAGCAGGCGGTGGTGGCCGCCTCGCGCGTCAACGCGCTGCTCGCCGAACCCCTCAGCCCGGTGACGGCGGGGGCGAGCGGGGAGACGATCCGCGCCGGCGCGGTCCGTTTCGACGCGGTGCGGTTTGGTTACGACCCGGCGCGTCCGGTGCTCGCGGACCTGACGCTCGACATTCCCGCCGGCAGCTTCGTCGGCATCGTCGGGCATACCGGCAGCGGCAAATCGACCCTGCTGTCGCTGCTGCTGCGGTACTACGCGCCACAGCACGGCACGATCACCGTCGACGGTATCGACCTCGCGCGCCTGGGCGACGCCGCCTTTCATGCCGGCGTCGGCGTGGTGCCGCAGGACCCTTTCCTACTGGCCGCCAGCGCGCGCGAGAATATCGACATGGGCCGGGGGCTGACGCAGGCGCAGATCGAAACCGCCGCGCGGGCCGCGAGCGTTCACGACCTGTTGCGCTCGCTGGAGCAGGGTTACGACACCGACATGGGCGAAAACGGCACGCGCCTCTCGAGCGGCCAGAAACAGCTGATCGCCATCGCCCGCGCACTCGCCGGCCAGCCGCGCATCCTGCTGCTCGACGAGGCCACCTCGCATATCGACAGCGAGACCGAGCAGATCGTGCAGCGCGCGCTGGAAGCGCTGCACGGCAAGATCACGCTGATCTCGATCGCGCACCGGCTCTCGACGATCCGTTCGGCGGACCGGATCGTCGTGCTCAATCACGGACGGATCGCCGAAACGGGCTCGCACGACGAACTGATGCTGATCGCGGGGGGGATCTATCAGCGGCTGTATTTGTTGCAGCAGTTGCAGGGGTGATGCCGCGCCGTGCTCACGCTGCGGAACGTGTCCGCAGCCTGCGGTTTTTGATCTATTCGAGTTCCCGCAGCCGGTCGTGCAGGACCTCGACGCGCTGCAGATGCCGGTTGCCGTCGCCGGCCAGCCGTTCCGCGACCAGCGAGCACAGCAGGTTCACCAGGGCGGCCACGGCGACCGTGCTGTCGAACAGCATGAAACCGTCGGTATGACAGCGCAGCACCCAATTCGCAAGACGCGCGGGTCTGCCCGCGATGACGTCGGATAGATACAGCATCGGCACGCCCGCTTCGGCCAGCGCCGCGGCGGCCAATCCGGTCGCGGGAACCCGGCGCCGCAGGCCGATCACGACGGCCATGTCCCCCTCCCCCAACTCGGCCAGGTATTCGGCCAGCGTGTCGCCCGGCACCGGCAATACCAGCACGTCGCCGCGCACCTGGACCAGCTCGCGGCGGAACATCGCCGCGATGGTATGGCTGTGCCGGTAGCCCAGGATCACCACGCGCCGCGCCCACGCCAGGCGTTCGACCACCGCGTCGAGAACCGCCGCGTCCAGGGAACGATACGTGTTCGAGAGATTCGCCATCTCGTGTTCGAGGTGCGAGCGCACGATGTCGTCGAGCCGGCTGTTCCGTCTGCCGCGTTCCTGCAGATACAGCGGCGAGCCACCCAGTTGCGCGGCACGCGCGATCTTCTTGGCATCCTCGTAGGACGCATATCCCAATTTCTGGAAGAAGCGCGTCGCGGTGGCTTTCGACACCTGTGCGCCTGCGGCGAGTTCGGTGGCGGTCTGCATCGCCAGCTGACCCGGCGCGCTCAGGATGACGTCGGCCAGACGTTGATGGATGGCCGGGAGAGCGTCGTAGCATTCCATGATCCGGCTTTCGATCGACGGCGCCGCGCGCTTGACGTTTTTCGTCGGGATTTTCGTGGATGGCTTCGCCGGGTTTTTCATGGGGCGGGTTCGCATGGGAAAAACATTCCGTTCGGGGGTGGACGACATCGTACCCGAGCACGGCGGCGAAACCGCGCAGGCACCGCTTTCGGGCGGCCCTGCCACATGAGGCGATAGGGCTGCACCGGGACGGTGCCGAACGCCGGCGCGACGCCCTGCCGGCGCGGGCGTTCGAGAAACTTCCGTTTCAAATTAAATTCATAAGAAACAGACGTTTCTGAAAAACAGATGCGAAATCGACGTTTCCGCCGGGGCCCTTGGTATGGATCCTGCAATTGCCATGCACACCGTCCATCCATCCGGAGTCCGCACCGATGCTCACGCGCCGTTCTGTTTCATCCGCCCTTGCCTTCTCCCTGACCGCGCTGCTGGCGGCCGTGGCGGTGGGCCACGCGACGCTCGCGGCCGCCGATACCCTGGACGACATCAAAAGCCGGGGCAAGATCGTGGTGGCGATCGATCCGACCTTCGCGCCGTATGAGTACACCGACGACAACGACCACATCGTCGGGTACGATCCGGCCATTCTCGAAGCGATCGCCCGACACCTGGGCGTGAAGATCGAATATCAGCGCATGGCATTCAGCGGCATCATTCCGGGTCTGCTCGCGCACTCGTTCGATATGGAAGGCTCCGCACTGAACGTCACGGCGGAGCGCGCGAAGCGCCTCGACTTCACCGTGCCCACCAGCAAGACCGTCAATGGCGTGCTGCTGCGCAGCGATTTCCGGAAAGTCCCCGCGCACGCCACCGTCGAATCCCTCTCCGGCCTGACCGGCGCGGTCAAGGCCGCGAGCGCGCCGGAGCAGATCCTCAAGCAGTTCAACGAGACGCTGTCGGCACGCGGTCTGCCCCCCATCACCATCCTGAGCGTCGACAGCGTCGACCAGACGGTGTCCGCCCTGATGACCCGCCGGGCCGACTTCGTCTTCGACGACATGACGGTGCTGGCGGGCGTCGTCAAGCAGAATGCGGGCAAGGTACGGACCGGCGGCGAACTGGGGCCGTCGCAATGGATCGCCTGGGCGACCCGCAAGGACGACGCGCGGCTGAACCGGGCCATCAGCGAGCAGATCCTGGCCATGAAGAAGTCCGGGGAACTGGCGAAGCTGCAAGCGGCGCATCTGGGGGTGACCTTCGACACGCCGACCGCCGACTTCGTCCCGACGAAATGAGGACGGCAATGCGCAGAGAAGTACCCTGCATGGCGAACCCCGCGGCCCACGACGCCGCCGAGCCGCTGCTGGTGCCGGCCGGTCACGGCCGCACGTTCGAAGCGAAACGCGGACAGCGTCTGTCGATCATCGATGTGGCGGGCCAGCAGGCGGCGGATTTCGTCGCCGTCGTCCACGCCGACCCGACCGAACAGCTGTCTCCCACGCATACCCGCAGGCAGCTCGGCAGCCTGTTTTTCGAGATCGGCGACTGTCTTTATTCATCGCTGGGCCGGCCTTTGCTGCGCGTGCTCGAAGACACGGTCGGCGTGCACGACGCCAATGTACCGGCTTGCGACGACACCCGCTTCACCGTCGATTTCAATGTCGAAGGCCACCGCAACTGTCTCGACAACCTGCACGCGGGGCTCGCGCTGTACGGCATTTCGCCCGCCGACGTGCCCGAGCCGTTCAATCTTTTCCAGAACGGTCCGGTGACGGCGGATGGCCGGATGCGCGTCACCGACCCCACCAGCCGGCCGGGCGACCACATCACGTTCGAGGTCCTGGAGGACCTCGTCTGCGCGGTGTCGTCCTGCCCGCAGGACATCATCCCCGGCAATGGCCTGAAAGTGACCGACATCGCCATTTCCCTTGTTTCCGCCTGAGCCGAGCCTGCCATGCTGCTGCTGAAAGATCCCCCGGTCCACGCGCCGCTGGCGCGCTCGAACGTGCACGTGCCCGCGGGAGAAAGCCGCGCGATCGAGGTCCGTCGCGGACAGATCCTGCGCATCGCGGCACGGGAGGCAGGCGCGGTCGCCGCGCTGTTCGGCTTCAGCCGCGCCCAGCCCGACGTTTTCCTCTCGGTGCATCACACCCGCGTGTTCAGCAACTCCTACCTGCTCCAGGCGGGTATGCGCATGGTCAGCAACCGGCGGCGCGCGCTCATGGTGCTGGGCAAGGACAGCAGCGGCCGGCATGATCTGCTGCTGCCTGCCTCCACCACCGCGTTTCTCGCCGCGAAAGGGTACGCGGATCAGACCGGCTGCGTGGAATCCGTGCGGCAAATCGTGGCCGGGTGCGGTCTCACCCCGCCCAAGCTGCCCGACCCCATCAATCTGTTCATGAACGTCGCGCTGCACCAGGACGGCCGGATCGAACCGTTGCCGAACGTGACGCGCGCGGGCGATTTCATCGCGTGCCGCGTGGTAAGCGACATGGTCTTCGTCGTCTCCGCCTGCTGTACCGGCATCGCCGGCAACGATCGGCCCGGCGCGCTCGCGCTGTCCGCGGCCGAAGACCTGGACGCGTTCTAGCTCCCCATGCACGCCGCTCCGGGATTCGATCCACGCATCCTGCACAGCCTGCCCGCCTTGCTCGACGGCTGGCTGCTGACCGTCGAACTGAGCGTGCTGGGCGCGCTCGGCAGCCTGCTTTTCGGGCATCTCGCGCTCGCCCTGCAACTCGGCCCCTATCCGGCACTGCGCGGGCTCGCGCGCCTCCATATCAGCTTCATGCGGGGCACGCCCGCCCTCGTGCAATTGTTCGTGCTCTTTTTCGCGCTGCCGCTCGTCGGACTGGGCGGGCGGCCGGTGCTGGCGGCCGCGCTGGCGCTGGCGCTCAACAGCGGCGCCTACACCGCGGAGATCCTGCGCGGCAACCTGCGCGTCGTCGGCGCGGGCCAGTTCGAGGCAGGTGTCGCACTCGGCATGGCGCCCTGGCGCATCTGGTGGCGGATCGCCCTGCCGCAGATGCTCACCGCGAGCCTGCCCGCGCTGATCAACGAATTCACGATCCTGCTCAAAACCACGCCCCTGGCCTCGGTCGTCGCCGTCACCGAACTGACCTACGCCGGACAGATGATCATCGCCCGCACCTATCTTTCGACGCAGGTGATGCTGTTGGTCGGCGTCGGTTACCTGGCGCTCGCCCTGCCCGTCATCCATCTCGCCCGGCGCGCCGAACGCGCCCTGCGGGCGCAACGCACCACCGGCGGAGCCGCATGATGCATTTCGACATTCATGCCCTGGACGGCCAGTGGGGCGGCCTCGCACGCGGCTTCGTCGACACGCTGTGGCTCTGTCTTCTCGGCGGCACGATGGCCGGCGTGCTCGGCATCGTCCTGCTGGCCGGACAGCGCCGCGGCGGAACATTCCTCGCCCGCCTGCTGCGCCTGTACACCGACATCACGCTGGCGCTGCCGCTCCTGGTCGTGCTGTATGTCGCGTTTTTCGTGCTGCCGGCATTCGGCGTATTGCTGCCCGCCCGGCTGGTCGGCACGCTGACGCTCGCCGTGTACTACGCACCGTATATCGCCGAAGTGATTCGGGCCGCGGTGGCGGCGGTACCGGCCGGCACCGTCGAGGCCGGTACCGCGATCGGCATGTCGCCCTGGGCGATCGGCTGGCGCATCGTCACGCCGCAAGCCCTGCCCCTGCTGCTGCCCACCCTGACCGGTCTGGCGATCGGCCTCCTCAAGGATTCGGCCCTGCTGTCGATCATTTCGGTTCACGAATTCATGTTCGCCGCGAAGGAGGCCGTATCCGAAACCTACGCGCCGCTCGAAGTCTATCTGGTGGTGGCGCTCGTCTATTGGGCCGCGACCGCGACCCTCCATGCGGCAAGCCGCCATTGGGAAAAACGGCTGGGCCGCACCGCGGCGCCGCTTCCCGCCCTGTCCCGTTGAAGGAACGCGCCCCATGCATCCCGTCAATGCCGCGGATTCGACGCAGACCCTCATGTCCGAGAACGCCATGACGACACCGCCGGGCACCGATGCCTCGCCCCTGCTCCCCGCCCTGCAGGTGACGAACCTCGTCAAATCCTTCGGTGCGCAGCGGATCCTCGACGACGTCAGCTTCACGGTGCAGCGCGGCGAAGTGGTCTGCGTGCTCGGGCCGTCCGGGTCCGGCAAGTCGACGCTGCTGCGTTGTCTGAACTGGCTTTCACCGCCGGATGCCGGCATCGTCCGCATCGGGGGCGAACGCATCGGCATGCGCGACCTTCCGGACGGCCGCGCCGCGCCGCGACCGGAGAAGGACATCCGGCGCCAGCGCAGCCGCATCGGCATGGTGTTTCAGAGCTTCAATCTCTGGCCGCATCTCACCGTGCTGCAAAACGTCATGGAAGGTCTGCTGTCCGTGCAGCGGCGCTCGCGCCTGGACGCCGGTGCCCGCGCCGTGGAGGCCCTGCGACAGGTGGGACTCGGCCACAAGCACGGCGCCTATCCGGCGAGCCTGTCGGGCGGACAGCAGCAACGCGTCGGCATCGCCCGCACGCTGGCCATGGCGCCCGAGATCATCCTGTTCGACGAACCCACCAGCGCGCTCGATCCGGAACTGGTCGGTGAAGTACTGACCGTGATGCGCGGGCTCGCGGCAACCTCGACCACCATGATCGTCGTGACCCACGAAATCGGTTTCGCGCGCGACGTCGGCGACCGCGTGATCTTCATGGACGGCGGACGCATCGTCGAACAGGGCGCGCCGCGGAACGTCCTGGACCATCCCGCATCGGAACGGCTAGGCCAGTTCCTGCATCGATTCAACTCCCAACCGGCTCACCCATGACCCCCACCGATCGCGCCTCGCCTTCCCCCCTCGCCGACGCCGGCACGGCTCCCGACGCCCCGCACGCCGATGGCGGCAACCTTCACATCGGCAATCTTCACATCGTCCCCGCCGGCCACGGCAAGGCCCTGCGGCTGCGGGCCGGTCAGGCCGTGCGCGTCATCAACACCCATGGCACGCAGGTGGTGGATTGCTGGGCGTGGAACGCCTACGATCTTCACGAATACATGTGCATGGAAACCACCCGGGTCTGGAACCAGCGGCTCAACCCGGTCGTGGGCGACAGCTTCGTCACCAACGCGCGGCATCCGATACTGACCGTCGTCGAGGACACCACGCCCGGCGTCCACGACACCTTCATGGCCGCCTGCGACCGCAAGCGCTACGAACTGCTGGGCGTGCGCGGCTATCACCGGAACTGCTGCGACAATATGTTCGAAGGCATGTTCGCGCTGGGCGTGACTCCGCCGCGCGCCAATCTGGCGTCGTTCAATATTTTCATGAATATCCGCGTGCAGCCCGACGGCATCACGCTGCATACGCTGCCCACCGTCACGCGCGCGGGCGATGCCATCACGCTGCGCGCCGATATGGACTGTTTCGTCGCGTTTTCCGCGTGTCCGCAGGACATCGTCAAGATTCAGGGACAGGGCGACAACACGCCGAAGCCGGTGGCGCTGGCGGTGCTCGACGACGGTTTCCCGGACTTGCCGGGCACCTGCTCATGGGTACCGTCTCGGGCGTAGCACGCCCGCGCCGGCCGCCAGACCGGCGCCTCCTCCGCGTGCCCTCCCGCCGCCCGCCCCTCCGCGGCGTTTACTTCTTCGTCTGTTCGACCTGACCGCGGATCTCGCCACCCGGATTCGCGGCCGTGTGCACGTTGAAGTACCACTTCCCCGCCATCAAATCGCTCGCCTGCTCGGCCGTCAGCACCGCGTGTCCCCTGATCGGGCTCGCCAGCGCGTCGGCCGGCACCGGCACCACCGGCTTGGCGTTCTCGCCCGGCGCGGCGGGGCCGTGGAAGTGCGCGGCCGTCGCCGGGCCGGTCAGCTTGTCGTAACTGACTTTGTAATCGAGCGCCTTCGACACCGTGTTGTAGGTCGCCTTCAGCGTGCCGGTGCCCTCGGTGCCGTGCGGCGGGACTTCCTGGGCGGTGTTCAGGGTCGAACCGAAATGGACGGTCTTGGCGGAGGCGGCCAGGGGGACGACAGCGAGGCTGGCGCTGACGGCGAGGATCGACGCTAGGATTTTTGGTGACATGCGGGGTTCTCCGGGGTGGATGGATGCGGAATGGCAAGAGGACAACCGTCCGGACGACGTATTTTCCGCGCCTCTCCCAAACCATCCTAACCCAATCCACCCCGCGCAACACTGTCGGAACATCCGATTGAAGCGAACGCCTTATTAAAGATTCCCATGACTCGGCCGCTATCGGCCTTGCCGGCCCGATTTCGCGTCTGGAATCAATCCACTCACATCTCGGCGAAAACGAATCAGACGTTTTATTAAAGTAATTTCTCCACCGGCCGCTATCTGCATTGCCAGTTCACTTTCGAAACTGCAATCGGTTTACTACCCTCAACGGAAAACATATGTCGAAGCTCTTGAAAGCCTTCATTCGCGACGAGCGCGGTGTCAGCGCCATGGAATACGCGGTTCTCGCCGGAATCGTGGTGGTCGCTCTGGCGGCCGCGGGCGCCACGTTCAGTACCAGCGTGAAAACCATGTTCAGCACGATGTTCACCAACGTCACGACCGCACAAGGCACCGCCTCCACCGCGGGTAAATAAGTCAGCAACCGCCGTATCCCGGGTTCGGTGGCGTCACGCCGAACTCCTTTCCCTTTTTCCAGGTGTCGTCGCCGTGCACTGGTCATCCCTCGCCCTTCGTCTCCTCGTCTTGTGCGCCCTGCTTTGGCTCGCGGTCATCGACGTGCGCGAGCGGCGCCTGCCGACGCGCATCGTGCTCGCCATCGGCGCGCTGTTTCTCGTCGACGCCGCGATCGTGCGAATGCCCGGTGCCAGCCTGTTGGCGCATACCCTGCTGGCCTGCGGCGTTTTCGCCATCTGCGCGCTGCTGTTCGCCGCGCGCATGCTGGGCGGCGGCGACGCGAAACTCGCCGCCATCATATTTTTGTGGACCGGACCGGCCTTGTCCCTGCCCACGCTCTGCCTGATCTCCGTGATCGGCACGCTGGTGTCCTGCGTCAGTCTGGCCACGCGTCGTCTGGATGCGACACAGCGTTCCGCGACGCGCCGCGTCCTGGCACTGTTCTCCAGCCGACGTGGAGTGCCCTACGGCGTGGCGCTTGCCCTCGGCGGCGGCACCACGATCGTTCTCCCCGCCTTGCTTCCGCTCCTGACGCGATAGGTCGACGCTTTCCATGTCCAACATCATCAAATTCGCTTTTCTGATCGTCGGCGCAATCCTGCTCGCGTTGATCGTTCGCACCGTCGTCTCGAAAACGACCGAGTCGACCGCGCGCCCCGTCGACACCGTCAAGGTGCGCATCAGCGCGGCCGATCTGCCGCAGGGCCTGCTGCTGCGCGACGACGACCTCCGTTGGCAAGCGGTGCCGACCGGCAAGGTGCCGGCCGGCGCGATCGTCGCCAACACGCCGAACGCGGTCGAGATCAAAGGCGCGCTGCTGCGTCACCCGGTGACCGCGGGCACGGTCTTTCTGGCGGACGACGTCATTCTGCCCAGCGCGCCGGGCTTTCTCGCCGCCACGCTCAAGCCGGACATGCGGGCGGTCTCGGTCGCCGTCGACGACGTATCGGGCAATGCCGGTTTGATCGAACCGGGCGACTACGTGGACCTGCTGCTCACGCAGATGCTCGAGCACCAGAACGACACATCCGGCCACTCGGTCGCGAGCGAAACCGTCGTCGAGCACGTGCGCGTACTGGCGTCCGGTTCCGAGATACTGCGTCCGAAGACCGGGGACGCGAGCGACACGCGTCAGCGTGCCCGCACGGTGACGCTGGAAGTCACCCCGCGCATGAGCGAGGTCATCGCGGTGGCGGCCCGTCTCGGCAGCCTGTCGCTCGCGCTGCGCAGTTTCGCCACCGCGTCCCGCGATCCGTACGCGCTCGCTGGCGCCGCGAGCGGCAACGCCGCATCGGCGACCTTGCCGCCGCCGGTTTGGTCGAAGGATATTTCCCGAGCCCTGAACGACATGCCGGCACCGCGCGCCGTGCACATCACGGCCGCCGTCGCGCCGCCCGCGCCGCGCACGGTAACCATTTACCGCGGCTCCGAAAAAAGCGATACGACGGCCGGCAGCGGCAGCCAGAGCGGCAACGGCAGCGGCAACGGCAGCGGCAGCGGCAGCGGCAGCATCACCGGTGGCGTCCCGCCCCTGCCCCCCGCCGTGGCGATGGCCCGCTGATGCGATACATCATCCCCCTCGCCGCCGCGCTCGGCTTTCACCACCGTCACCTGCCAAAACAGGACGTCATGAACAGTCTGTCTTTTCTACCCACGCGCGCGTTCCGGGCTTTTTGCGCCGCCGCCAGCTGCGCCGGTCTCGCGCTTCCGGGATTCGCGTACGCCGCCGGCTCGCACGCGCACCGCGCGGTGACGGTCCCGGCGACGCCGCCAGCAACGCTCGACGAACAAGCGCATCGCAATGACCGGTTGCTGCTCGACGCCGGCAAGGGCACGCTGCTGAGGCTGAACGAGGACGCCGCCTCGGTCTTCGTCGTCGATCCCACGATCGCGGACGTCCATGTGCCGTCGCCGAAAAGCGTTTTCGTCCTGGGCAAAAAACCCGGCACCACGACGCTTTACGTGATGGGCGGCCACAACCAGACCCTCGTGCAGCGCACGGTCACCGTCGCGCGGGACATGGAGGAATTGCGCGGCATGCTGAAAACGCGCTTTCCCGGCACGAACCTGCAGCTCGACGTCGGCAATGGTTCGCTGCGTATCTCGGGACAGGCAAGCGGCGCCGCCAACGCCGACGCGATCGTCCAGACGCTGACGCCCTTCCTCGCCGAAAAGGAAATCCTCGTCAACCAGATGACGATCGCCAAGCCATTGCAGATTCAGTTGCGCGTGCGGATCACCGAGGTCGATCGCAACGTCACCCAGGAACTGGGCATCAACTGGCAATCGATGGGTAAGGCGGTCGGGAATTTTGTCGGCGGCGTCTATAGCGGCCGCGCCATCTACAACTACGCGCAACCGCTCACCAGCGCGACCGGTTCGACGGTTTATCCGGTCAACCTCGCCACCAACAACGCCTATTCGATCTTCGCGGGCTTCTCGACCGGCAGCACCGATATCCAGGCGCTCATCGATGCGCTGAATCAGGAAGGCTTGATCACCGTGCTCGCCGAGCCGAACCTGGTCGCACTGTCGGGCGAAACCGCCAGCTTCCTCGCGGGCGGCGAATTTCCCATTCCGGTATCGCAGACGAACGGCGCGGTCTCGGTGGAATTCAAGCAATTCGGCGTCAAGCTCGATTTCACGCCGACGGTATTGAACGACCATCGCATCAGTCTGAAAGTGCGGCCCGAAGTCAGCCAGATCGACTCCACCGTCAGCGTGACCACCGGCGGCATCACGGTTCCCGGCTTGAGCGTGCGGCGCGCGGACACCACGGTCGAACTGGGCAGCGGGCAAAGCTTCGCGATCGCCGGCTTGTTGCAAAGCACCACGTCCGATACCGTCTCGCAGATACCCGGACTTGGGTCGATACCCATCCTCGGAAAACTGTTCTCTTCGTCGAAATACACGAACAATAAAACGGAACTCGTGATCACGGTGACGCCTTACCTGGTCAACCCGACCGATCCGGCCAAGCTGCGCACGCCGCTCGAAGCGTTGACCTCCGCGAGCAGCGATGTCGAATACAGCCTAGGGCGGCAGAGCACGCAGGCGCCCCAGCCCAGCGATCCACGCCTGGTCGGCGCCGCCGGTTATGTCTACTGAGTCGCAAACGATGATTCTCCATCCTTCCACCCGCGCCCGGGCGCGCACGCTGGCCCTCCTCCTGCTGTGCGGCATCGCAGTCAGCACGAGCGGATGCTTCAAGCCGCCCATGGGCATGCCCGACGCGTCGGTCATCGGCTACGACGGCACGCGCACGACACCTCCCGATTGCGCGGCCCTGTCGCGCGCTTCGCTCTTGACCGACGGCGGACTGCATCGGCCCGGCATGCAGTGGGGCTGTGCGACCTATACCAATCTGGCCGCGCAGATCGCCAACCCCAAGGACGTGGTCGCGCCCGAACCCGTTGGCCCCGCCGACGCGGCGGTGGCGGCGAGCGCCGTGCGCCGTTACCAGACCGGCCATGTAATGAAAATCGACACCACCACCACGCGGGACGCGAAATGATGCCTATTTCTCTCGGCGGGAGCCCGTCATGATCGCCGCGGACAGCAGTCTTCTCAAATCGCGCGTCACGCCCAAGGTCACGGATTTCATCGCCTTCGTCGCGGATCGCGAGGCCGAACAGGTCCTGCAACGTTTCGTGCTCGAGCAGGCGATGCCGCACGTGCACATCGCGTTGGGCGGCATCGACGAGGCGATCGCCTACCTGGAAAAAGCCGAACGCTCGCCGCTTTTCCTGATGGTCGACCTGCATCGCTCGGCGATGCCGCTATCGGACCTTGGGCGGCTCTCGCAGGTGTGCGAGCCATCGGTCCAGGTGGTGGCGCTGGGCGAGCGCAACGATGTCGGCCTGTTCCGCAGCCTGCTGAAAATCGGCATCCGCGATTACCTGGTCAAGCCGTTGACGGTCGAACTGCTCAGCCGGACCGTCGATCTGTCGCACGGGCGCGTTACAAGCGTCGTCGCGGCACGGGTGGGCAAAGTCATCGGCTTCGCGGGGGCGCGGGGTGGCGTCGGCGTTACCACGCTGACGGTCAACCTGGCACGCTATCTTGCCGAGGAAACGCACCGCCGCGTCGCGTATATCGATTTGAACCTGCACGGCGGCGCGGCGAATACTTTGCTCGCATTGAAGAGCAACAATGGCTTGATCGATGTGTTGCAGAACGTGCACCGGCTGGATCCGCAATATGTCGAGCGCACGATGGTCGAAAAAAGCAGCCGCCTGTTCGTCCTGAGCGCCGAAATGGATCTGCGCGAGCGCATAACGGTCGCGCCCGGCGCGCTCGCCCGCATTCTCGAAATCCTGAGCGATAGCTTCCATTACGTGCTGCTCGATATCCACGACCCGGCGGCGCTGCTGGGCCAGGAAGCGTTCGATCATGCGTCGCGCGCCTACATCGTCACCGATGCGACGGTACACGCCGCGCGGCAGACCACGCGGCTGCTGCGCTACATCGAGAATCGCGACAACAATCCGCCCACATCGCTCGTGCTGAACCATCCGAATGCGATCGCCGCAGGCAAAGTCGGAACGCAGGACATCGTCGCTGGCGTAGGTCGGCCGATCCTGCACGAGATACGGTTCGAGCCCAAATCGCTATCGATTTCCGAGAACCTCGGCGAATCGCTGCGCGACAGGACGCAGCATGGCTTTCGTCATGCCATCAAGCAGATCGCGAACGACTTGACGGGCCAACGCCAGGAACCGTCGCTGTCCCTCATGCAAAAATTGCGGCTGCGTGGAAAATGAAGTTCGGACAAAAACCCATTTTGGAACGGGAGACGCCGGCAGCCACGCCCGGTGGCATCCCCGCCGCGAGCGCCGGGGTGACGGCGTCGCCGTCCGGCGGTGAGCTTTCGCGGGCCGACGGGTCGGGAGCCGCCGCACCCGCACGCAATCCGGCAAGCCCGTCGCCCTCGATAACCGGCAGCGACGGCAACGAAGCGCTGGTGCGCTCGGAACTGTTCCGCGTCATCCGCAACGGCGTCTTCGATGCGATGAACGCCTCGGCGGCCATCGGCCGGACCCGGGAGCAGATGAAACCGAGCGTCGAGCAACTCGTCGTCGGCATCGCCGAGCGCGAACAATTCAACATCACGATTTCCGAGCAACGGCAGATCGTCGTCGAATTGCTCAACGACATGTTCGGCCTCGGTCCGATCGAGCCCCTGCTTGCCGACGAGAGCGTCACCGACGTGCTGGTGAACGGTCCCGACCAGGTCTACGTGGAGCGTCACGGGCGGTTGCAACTGACCCCTTACAAGTTCCGCGACAACGCTCACGTCACGAGCGTCGCGCAACGCATCGCCGCCGGCGTCGGGCGCCGCGTCGACGAGAGCAGTCCGATGGTCGATGCGCGGCTCGCCGACGGCAGCCGCGTGAACGTCGTGCTGCCGCCGCTCGCGATCCACGGCGCCAGCATCTCGATCCGGAAGTTCTCCAAACGTAACATCACGCTGCAACGCATGGCCCAGCAGGGCAATCTGTCCGAAGCGATGGCCACGGTGCTCAAGCTGGCAAGTACGTGCCGGCTCAACATCATCGTCTCCGGCGGTACGGGTTCCGGCAAGACGACGCTGCTCAACGCGCTCTCCCATTTCATCGGCCTGGACGAACGCACTATCACGATCGAGGACGCGGCCGAGTTGCGCCTCGTGCAGCCGCACGTGGTCAGCCTGGAAACGCGTCCGGAAAACGCCGAGGGATTTGGCGCGGTGGCGCAACGCGATCTCGTGCGCAACGCGCTGCGAATGCGCCCGGACCGCATCATCCTCGGCGAGACGCGCGGCGCCGAGGCATTCGACGTGTTGCAGGCGATGAACACCGGCCATGACGGCTCGATGACGACAATCCACGCCAACACGCCGCGTGACGGGCTGACGCGACTGGAAAGCATGGTCATGATGGCCAACGGCAATCTGCCCTTGATGTCGATTCGCCGGCAGATCGCGAGCGCGGTCCACCTGATCGTGCAGATCGAACGCATGCGCGACGGCATGCGCCGCATCACCCGCGTCACCGAACTGGCGGGCATGGAAGGCGACGTCATCATCACGCAGGACCTGTTCACGTTCCGTTACGACGCCACGGCCTATAGCGAGGAGGTCAAGGGTGTTTTCGAATGCACGCCCGTCCGGCCCGCCTTCGCGCCGCGCGCGGCGTATTACGGACTCGAGCAGGCCCTACTGGATGCGATGAAGCCATGAGCATGGTCAATCTGGTCACGTTGTGCGCGTTTTTCGGGGCGTTGATCTGCGGCGGGATGTTCTTCATCCTCCAGGACCTGCGCAACAAGCGGCCGGAAGGACGCATCCATACGCGCATGCTCGAGATATTCGGCGATCTCTCCGTGCCGGAACGCGATGGCGACCATGACGCCGCGATGTTTACGCTGCAAAAACAATCGGGACGCATGGGTCGCTGGCTCACGCCGAAACTACTTCGTCTCGACACCGTCGCCGGGAAGAAAGGGGTACGCACCGTGGGCGTCGCGGTGGTCAGCGCAATCGCTATTGCCTTCGCCATGACGCAATGGATGCCCTTGCCGCAGTGGTCGAAACCGGTGCTGCTGGTCGGCGTGCCGCTGATCGCGATGACGTGGACGTACCGCTTCCTGATAGAGCGTTTCCGTCGCCGCTTCCTGGACGGTTTTCCCGACATCATCGACACCATCATACGGGCGGTGCGCGCAGGCGTTCCGGTCACCCAGGTTTTCGCGACGGCAGGACAGGACGCGTCCGATCCGCTGAAGCACGAATTCGACCTGATGTCGGATTCGCTCGAACTGGGTCGCGAGCTCGACGACGTGCTGGCCACCGCGACGAAACGCATCGATATCGCCGATTTCTCGTTCTTCTGCGTCTGCCTGCTGCTGCAGCGCGAGACCGGGGGGCAACTCGGGGAAACGTTGGAGAACCTGTCGGGCATCGTGCGGAGCCGCAAGGAGATCCGGCAGAAAGCCAAAGCCCTGACGGCGGAAGCCCGCATTACGACCAAGATCCTGGCCGCGATACCGGTCATCATCCTGCTCAGCATGTACGCATTGAACCGGGATTACCTGATGATCCTGTTCAACCGGGAAGCCGGCCATAAACTGTTGACGTTCGCCGCGATTTCCGTGGTGCTGGGCACGATCCTCATCGGCCGGATGTCGAAACTGGACACATCGCGATGAGTGGACCGAATGTCGATAGGCTGTTGAATCTCATCATGCTGCTGGCCCTGTTCGCTGGGCTGGCGATATGGTGGATGACGAAACATGGCAGCCGAAGCAGACGTATCGCCATGCGTCTGCAAGAAGCGACTGTCGACATGCGCGTCGAGGGCACCGCGTCCGGATCCGCGACTGCCACGCCCGGCCCGCGGCAGCGCCTGCTCGCTTACATGGCGCGACTGGGTGAAAACATTCCCCTGTTCGATGCCGCCTACCGGATCAAACTGCAACGCGAGATGGTGCGCAGCGGTTATCGCGGCAATACCGCCGTATCGCTTCTTCTTGCCGTCAAACTCTGCTTCGGTCTGGCTTGCGCAGCCACCACCATCATGCTGGGTTCCAGTCTGCCGGTGGTGGGGCCCTATCCAGTGGCGCGGGGCATCGCCATGATGGGCGCCTTCATCGTCGGCATGATCGTTCCCGAATACATGATGACGTGGCGTGCGCGGCGCCGACGCGCGCTGATGGCCGCCTGCCTGCCCGACGCACTCGATCTCCTCATCATCTGCACGAACGCCGGCAATAGCTTTCCCGTCAGCATCCGGCGCGTCGCCGACGAACTGGCGACGATTTGCCCGCCGCTTTCGGACGAGTTCTCGCTGACCGCGGATGAACTGCATTTGTCGGGGGACACCAACCGCGCGCTGCACGGCCTCGCGGAGCGCATCGACCTGCCCTCGATCCGGGCGTTGATCACGACGCTGACGCAATCCATGCGGTACGGCACGCCTATCACGCAGGCGCTGCGCACCCTGTCGCGCACCGAGCGGCTCACGCATGTGGTGGCACTCGAGGAAAAAGCGGCCAAGCTTGCGCCGAAAATGGTGGTGCCGATGCTGCTTTTCATCCTGCCTCCCGTGGTGGCCATATCCGCCGGGCCGGCGGTCATCCAGCTTCTCGAATTCATGAACAGAAAATGAACGCTTTCACATTCCTTCGCCGCAGGCCCGCAGAACGCTCCATGACACTCGACGACGCCTCGCGGCCGTCGCGCATCGTCACGTCGACACGCCCCGCACGGCACGCGTCATGCGCCGTGCTGGGCGCGGTCGTCCTCGCGGCGGCGGCCGGTTGCACCACCACGACCCACGTCACGCCAACCCAATCCAGCACGCTGAACCACTCGCCCAGCACGATGAGCGAACTGCGCATTGCCGAGGTGGCGCTCGACGCGGGCAATATCGAAATGGCGCGAACCATTTTCGAACGCGTGGTGAAGGCCAATCCGGATTCCGTTCCCGGCCTCACGGGCTTGGGCAATACCCTGTACAGCGTGGGCGACTTCACGCGCGCGGGCGTTTATTTCGAACAGGCCAGTCGCGTCGATCCGGATGCGTCCCTGCCCCTGCTCGGCATCGCCCGGGTCGCGATCCGGCAGCGTCGCTTCGACGATGCGATCGCCGCATCCCGCAAGATCCTTTCGAAAACACCGGACGATCCGTTGGCGGTGTCGGCGCTTGGCGTATCGCTGGACATGAAAGGCGAGCACGCCACCGCCCAGGCGGTCCTGCGACGCGGTCTGGCCACGCATCCCGGCGACCCGCTGCTCAGCGTCAATCTGGGACTGTCGCTGGTGCTCGGGGGCGATCCCCGGCAAGGCGCCAACGTTCTCCTCGACGTGACCCGCTACCCGAACGCCCCCGCGCAGGCGCGCCAGAATCTGGCGCTCGCTTATGGACTGATGGGAAATGGCCAGGCTGCTGCGGAAATCCTCGGTCAGGACCTGCCGCAGGCGTCGGTCCAGGACAACCTGCGCTTTTACGAGATCCAGCGTAAACGCATGGCCCAGCAGCAGGTCTCGTCGGTAGACACGGTGCAAGCGGGCGCCGTGCGATGAAAGGCAGATGGCGTCAACGTCTGACGGCATGGTCGGCGGTATTGCACGACAGCCGTGGCGTCACGGCGATCGAATTCGCGGTCGCCGCTCCTTTCCTGCTGTTCATGATCCTGGGAACGATCGAACTCGGCATCGACATGATCATGGACGCACGCGTGGAATATGCGGCGCAGTCGGCTTCGCGTTACGGGCTGACTACCGTCGCGCCGACCACGGGCACGCGCGCGGACGCAGCGAAGCTCATCGTGATGAAGATACTGGGGTCCTGGACCAATTTGCCGCACACCAGCGTCAATATCGTCGAGACCGCCTATTCATCCTACGGTGACGTGGGATCGACGAACAGCACAACGGGGCTGGGCGGGTTGGGCGATGTCGTGTCCTACACGGTGAGTCTGACCACGCCCGGCGTTTCCGGCATTCCCCAGCTTCTCGGAATGTCGACGATGACCTTTCAGCGCAACTACATCGTACAGAACGAAAAATGACAAAGCCAGGCGAACGGCAACCCGCGACGCGGCCGGATCGGCGACACTCCTGCTCTTTCGGATCCAGCGCGCTTCCCGAGGGTTGTGTCACGCGCGGCCCGGCGCGGCCCGATGCCATCCTGCGCCGCCTGCTGCCGCGACTGATACGCCGTCCGTTGCGCTCGGACCGCGGCAGCGTGAGCGTGGAACTGGCGATCGTCACGCCGCTCGTCCTGCTGATCATGCTCGGCTTCAGCGAGATGTATCTTTACATGCGCGCCGTGAGCAGCGTGGAACACACGGCATTCACGATCGCGGATTCGATCAGCCAGATGTCGCAGGTCATCAACGACCAAACCACAAGTAACTCGAGCAATCTCGGGGCGATATGGAACGCCGCAGCGCTGGTCGCCGCGCCATCGCCGCTACGCGCGGGCGGAGGCGTCGTGGTGACATCGATCTGCGACGCCACTACGACGCCGTGCGGCACGGCCGCGGCGCAGTGGCAGTCGCTGACGGCAATGGGCACGCCGCAGCTGTACTGGCAGGCGCAGGCGCCCTGGACCGCCAAAGGCATGGTCACGCAGGAAACGGCCAAAAATCTCCTGCCATCCACCTGGCCGTTTCGCAGCGGGGACTCGGCGATCGTGGTCGAGGTGTTCTATTCGTATGATCCCTTTTCCATGACCCGGGGTCTATGGTCCGCTGCGCCCGGCACGCAGACGATTTATCGTCGCGTCTATGTGCGACAACGCGCCGGCAACGCGCTACCGCTGGTGGCCGCATCGTGAGCAGCCGATTCCGGAAGCGATTTCGCCAGTCCGCGCGCCGCCTTGCAGGCGTTCATCGCCGCATCGCCGCGCTGTGCAGCGGCGACCACGGCGCCGTCACCATACTGTTCGCCGTGTGCGGCGGGATGATGATCGCAACGCTCTGCCTGGCACTGGATACCATCGATCAAAGCATGACGCTGTCGCGGATGCAGTCGGCGCTCGATGTCGCCACCCTGTCTGCGGGGGGCGAGGCCCGGCGTTTCGCGACGGCCACGGGCAGCAACCTCGCACAGTGGCAGGCAGACGCGCGCGCCTATTACAACGCCAACATGTCCGCCGGCTATGCCAACGTCACCATGCCGGACAAGAATTTCACGGCGACGGTCGTCGGAGACGCCACCACGGGTAGAACAATCGCCCTGTCGGCCACCGGCAGCCTATCGTTGATCGCGCCGTTCACCCTTGGCCAGTCCGGTTTGACAGTGAGCGTGGGCAACAACGCGGCAACGGCCAGCGCAGCGACCACCGGCGCCCTGTCCGTGGCGACCACGACCGTTTCCGTCACCAATTCCGCGCTCGCGTTGCCCAAGAGCACGCTTGAGTTGGTCATGGTGCTCGACAATACCGGCTCCATGATCCAATCGATCAACGGCGTAACGAAGATGGACGGGCTGCACGCGGCGGCGAATACCCTGGTGACCGATCTGCTGACGGCCAGCAGCGCCGATAGCTACATCGGCTTGGTGCCGTTCGCCACCACCGTCAACGTCCTGAACGCGCTGCCCGCGGGCGGCAGCTGGTTGTCACCCACGTTCAGCTACAACAGCAAAAACGTCAATATGGCATCCTGGGGCGGCTGTACGGCCGAGCCACGCGACGGCAACGGGTATCTGTATCCAAAACCGTACAGCCCGAACGATTCGATGAAGTTCACGCCCTACTATTACAACGTCCCGCCCGCGGGCCTGGCAGTGCGCACCTATTCGAATTTCCCGACGTGCAACGCCACGCCGCAAGCCACCACCATCGCCACGAGCGTGCCACTCAATCTTCTTACGAGCGGCGAAGCCAATGTCTGCGGGTTCACCGGCAACCAGATCGGCAACGGCATCGGCGTCTATTTCGACCAGGCACCCGTGACCAAAAGCAATTCCGCCACGACTGCCGTAACGCAGAATACCGACTGTATCGCGCATCCGGTCACCTTTCTCACCAACAACGCAACGACGTTGAAAAACGGCATCAACGCGATGTCGCCCAACGGTTCGACCATCATCCCGGTGGGCATTCTATGGGGCTGGCGGATGCTCTCTTCGTCCTGGTCGGGTGACAACGCGGGAAGTGGTAACGGCTGGATCTCCAGCGACACCAGCTTTCCCAAACCGGAGACGACGCCGGGTCTGCAACGCGTGATGATCGTCCTCACCGATGGCGAAAACCAGATGGGCAAACAGTATCACCTGCCCAACGATCTTTATTTCAACGGTCTATCCGGAGTAGGCACCAATAAGATTCCCGCGCCCACCGTTGCCCGCAGCGACGGAACGACCCTGGCGAATGCCACGATGGACTATACCGAAACGATGCCGCTGCCCAGCGATGGCCAAGGCTATTCGAACGACATCAACGATTTTCAACTCGGCGTGTGCGCCGCGATCAAACAGAGCGGGATCACGATCTACGCGATCACCTTCGGCGCCGTGTCGACCACGGGGGCCAGCACCATGCAAAGTTGCGCGAGTTCGGGAAACTATTACCACGCTCCCGATAGCGCGGCGCTGGACACGATCTTCCAGCAGATCGCGGGCAGCCTGGGGATCCTGCGTCTGACGCAATGACGCGAAAAACGTAGAAACCCCAACGTGACGCGAGCGGTAGCGCAGGGGTGGCGGGGAAAACGCCGCCCCCTACCCCTCCGCCAACACATACTTCCCCCGCGCGTCCGACAGCACGCGCGTCACCACCGCCATCTGCTCGACATCCCCCGTCAGCAGATCCAGAAAATGCCAGTTGTGCCCGTCCGGCGTCGGCGGCACGAGCCGCACGGGCTTGCCGACGCGGTAGCCGTCACCCAGCCCGGCGGCCTGAAGCTGGCCGTTGATGTCTTTTTGAATCTCGTCCGCGGATGCGATCTGCTTGCTCATGGTCTGCCCTGGGTAGAAGAAAAGCGGGAGCCGGCTCTTGCCGACCCGGTAGGTCATTGTGGCATGCTCCCGCGATAGCCGCCCACGTGCACCGGCGCCACGCACCGGCACCGGTGCCCGCGCATTCGGCGCTACAATCGGTGGACCGCACGCGTCGACCGGCCGCGGCAGGCGCCGCGTCGACGTCCATGCCACTTCGGAGGACAGGATGCCGGACGCCACGCACGATCTCGTCGGCACGTTGCAATCGATCGTCGGCAACGATCACGTGCTGACCGCCCCCCGCGCCACGCAGCGTTATCGCACCGGTTACCGCTTCGGCGCCGGCGCGGCGCTCGCGGTCGTGCGGCCCGGCTCGCTGGTGGAGCAATGGCGGACGCTCGAAGCCTGTCTGCGCGCCAACGTCATCGTCATCACGCAGGCAGCGAACACGGGCCTGACGGGCGGTTCGACGCCGGATGGCGACGGCTACGACCGCCCGGTCGTGATCGTCAGCACGACGCGCCTGCGCACCCTGCACGTGATTTCCGATGCGAAGCAGGTCGTCTGCCTGCCCGGCGCGACGCTGGATCAGCTCGAACACGCGCTCAAGCCCTTCGGGCGCGAACCGCACTCGGTGATCGGCTCGTCGTGCATCGGCGCATCGGTTTTCGGCGGCGTGTGCAACAACTCGGGAGGCGCACTCGTGCACCGGGGGCCGGCCTACACGGAACTGGCGGTGTATGCGCGGGTCGACGCGGCCGGGCATCTGCGGCTCGTCAACCATATCGGCATCGACCTTGGCGACACGCCCGAACGGATCCTGGAACGCCTGGAGCGCGGCCATTTTCCGGAGAGCGACATCCATCATGGCACCGCCGCGGCATCCGACCACGAGTACGCGACGCATGTGCGGCAGATCGATTCCGCGACGCCGGCCCGTTACAACGCCGATCCGCGCCGCCTGCACGAGGCCGCCGGTTCCGCGGGAAAACTGATGGTGTTCGGCGTGCGTCTGGACACGTTCGCAAGCGACGCCGGCGCGCGGGTGTTCTATATCGGCACGAACGCGGCAGAGGACCTGACCCGGATGCGTCGCGACATCCTGCGGGACTTCGTGCATCTGCCGATCGCCGGCGAATACCTGCACCGCGACGCGTTCGACATCGCGGAGCAGTACGGCAAGGATCTTTTCCTGATGATCGACCATCTCGGCACGCGGCGCCTGCCGGGGATGTTCGCGCTGAAGGCGCGTTGCGACGCGCTGTTCGATCGCCTCGGCCTGCCCGCGCATCTGAGCGACAGGCTGCTGCAAGCCGCGAGCCGCCTGTTTCCGAGCCATCTGCCGCCGCGCATGAAGGCGTATCGCGAGCGCTTCGCGCATCACCTGATGCTGAAGGTCAGCGCGCAAGGCGCCGACGAGGCACACGATTATTTGCGGACGACGCTGTCCGGCACCGCGGCCGATTTCTTCGAATGCTCGGACCAGGAGGGCAGGAAAGCCTTTCTGCACCGGTTTGCGGCGGCCAGCGCCGCGGTCCGCTACCGCGCCGTCCACAGCGCGGATGTCGAGGATATCGTCGCGCTCGACATCGCGCTGCGGCGCAATGACCCGGAGTGGCAGGAAACGTTGCCGCCCGAAATCGATCAGGCGATTTCACGCAAGCTCTATTACGGTCACTTCCTGTGCCATGTCTTCCACCAGGATTACATCGTGCGCAAGGGCCAGGACTGCCTGGCGCTCGAACACCGGCTGTGGGCGTTGCTCGACGCGCGCGGCGCGGAGTATCCGGCCGAGCACAACGTCGGCCACCTGTACCAGGCGAAGCCTGCGCTGCAGGCGTTCTACCAGGAACTCGACCCGTGCAACTGTTTCAATCCCGGGATCGGCAAGACCGCCAAGTTCGCCGGTTACCGGGAATCGGCGACTTCCTGAGCCGGCGCGCACCGCCGGCTGCAATGGCAACGATCACGGCAATGCCCCGGGATGCGCCTTCTATCGGCGCAGGCAGGCGGCGCCGAACAGTCCGAGACCCAGCGCCCCATACACCCAGGCGAACGAGCGGCGCGGCAGATGCGCCTCGAACCCCGGCGTGACCCGCTCGGGGACGACATGGTAATCGACCACATAGGCCACGGCGGCGGTGGCCGCGGCGGCGCCCGCCGCCTGGGACACCGAAGGCGCGTCGCCACACAACGCCTCGAACAGCAGGCCCCAGAAGACGCCGCTGCCGGCATGGATCGCCGCTCCGGTCGCCGTGTACCGCAGGCTGGGACGGAACTGGGCGAATGCCGTGTCCGGCCACAGGCAATGGGTGACCGCATTGAGCGGCGCACAGCCCGTCGCGCCCGCGACGCGCGCGCACTGCGCGGCCGTGGCGGCCGAACTCACCGCCGCGAGACCGCCGGAAACGGCCGCGCGTTGAAACCATCGGGTCAGCGTCATGCAATCCCCTTTTTACCGTGAATGGTGAGGCGGGCGATATGTCCGCCTCACCATTCTAAGCCAGCCGGAACAGCATCACCTTGCCGCAAGCGCCGTCGCCGGACGGCGCAGCGCCGACCGCGGCCTCATGACGGGTATTCGCCATACGGGTTACCCTGTTCCTATCCGTTCGCGTACCACGCGGCCCTTTTGCCGGGCGTTCGATGCCGGCATGCTGAACGTTGGAGGAACCATCATGAAACTGCTGCGATTCGGCGCCCCGGGACAGGAAAAGCCCGGCGCGCTCGACGATCGACACATCGTGCGTGACCTGTCGTCGGTGATCGACGACCTCGCCGGCGACGCGCTACTGCCGGAAGCGCTCGCCCGACTGCGCGACGTCGATCTGACAAGTCTGCCGGCGGTGCCGGCCGATACACGCATCGGCCCCTGTGTCGGACGCATCGGCAAGTTCGTCTGTATCGGCCTGAACTATGCCGACCATGCCGCCGAAGCCGGGATGCCGCTGCCCGGCGAACCCATCGTCTTCAACAAGTGGCTATCGGCCGTGGTCGGCCCGAACGACGATGTGAAGATTCCGCGCGGCTCGCGCAAGACGGACTGGGAAGTCGAACTGGGCGTGGTCATCGGCAAGGGTGGCGCCTACATCGAGGAGGCCGATGCGCTCGCGCACGTGGCCGGCTACTGTATCGTCAACGACGTTTCCGAGCGGTCGTACCAGATCGAGCGCGGCGGCACCTGGGACAAGGGCAAGGGCTGCGACACGTTCGGGCCGATCGGGCCCTGGCTGGTGACCGCCGACGAGGTCGCCGACCCGCAGCGGCTGGCGCTCTGGCTGGAGGTCGACGGGACCCGTCATCAGAACGGCAACACGAGCACGATGATCTTCGGCGTGGCACACCTCGTGTCCTATCTGAGTCAGTTCATGAGCCTGCAACCCGGGGACGTGATCGCGACGGGGACCCCGCCCGGTGTCGGCATGGGGCACAAGCCCGAACCGGTGTTCCTGCGCGCCGGCCAGACGATGCGCCTGGGAATCGACGGCCTGGGCGAACAACGGCAGCGTACCGTCGACGCGTGAGCGTCGATGCCGGCGGCGGGTCCGCCGCCCTGCTTGCCGCCTGACCCAGCTGGCGGTCAGGAGCGGGCGATGAGCTTCACGCCTGCCACGACATCCGGCGCCCGCCAGTCCGGCACGGCGTCGAGCGTCGGGTCCAGCGTGGCGACGTGCGCCATCGCGGCGGCCGTGGCCGCGGTGGCCGCGATGGCGGTGGCTGCCACCGCGGTGGCAGCGGCCGCTACCGCGGCACCGACACCGCCCGGCGCGCTGGTCTGGCCGATCGAACCGAGATAGGTCGGCACATCGGACGCCGCCATCGGCCGGCCGAACAGCCAGCCCTGGCCGATGTCGCAGCCGAGCCGCGTCAGCATCGTGGCCTGTTCCTCGGTTTCCACGCCCTCGCCGATCGTCGTCAGTCCCAGGCTATGGCCCAGGCCCACCACCGCGTCGACGATCTTGCGGCTGCCGTGGTCGGTCAGCATGACGTGAACGAAACTGCGGTCGACCTTGATCTTCTTGAACGGCAGCGTGTGCAGCCGCGACAGGCTCGAAAACCCGGTGCCGAAATCGTCCAGGACGATGCTCACGCCCATTGCCTCGAGTTCGTGCACGGCGTCGAGCGTGGTTGCCACGTCCTCGATCACCACGCCTTCCGTGATCTCGACCTGGATGCGGTCGAGCGGGAAACCGCTCGGCACCGCCGCCGCGCGCAGGATCTCCGGCAGGCTGCCGTCGCGGAACTGAATGCCGCTGGCATTGAAGGCGAGCGTGAAACCGCCCGGCCACTGCACCGCGGCCTCGCATGCCTGGCGGATGATCTGCGAGGTCAGCCGGCCGATCAGATCGTGCTGCTCGGCCGTCGCGATGAATTCGTCGGGGCCGATCGGCCCGCGCTCCGCGTCGTGCCAGCGCGCCAGCACCTCGAAACCGATCAACATGCGGCTGGTCAGACAGACCAGCGGCTGGAAATGCGGGACCACCAGGCCCCGGTCCAGCGCCTGCACGAGCCGGTCGTAGCGCCGATGCGTTTCCCGCTGGCGGGCGTTCGCATAGTCCGCGGCATGCTGTTCGAGCCGGTCGTCGTAGAGATTGAAGGAGCCGCGCCCGGCGCGCTTGCCGCGATACATCGCGCGGTCCGCCCGGCGCATGAGTTCGATCGCCGACTGATCCGCGCTTTGCGCCATGCTGGCGCCCACCGTCGCCGTGATCGATACCGGCAGCGTCGTCGGATCCGCGATGATCGGCACGGACAGCAGGCTGCCCAGATGCTCGCCCAGCTGGACGATGGCCTGGCTGCCGCGGTTGCCCCAGATGGCGATCGCAAACTCGTCGCCGCCCAGACGCGCCACCATCGCATTGTCCAGCGGCAGGGCGGCGGCGATGCGGCGCGCGCTCGCGCACAGCACGTGATCGCCGACCAGATGCCCGGCCTCGTCGTTGATCGATTTGAAATGATCCAGATCGATCAACAGCACCGCCAGCGTCGCGGCATGGGTCTTCACGGCCTCGTCGAGGCAAGCGAGGAACACGCGGCGGTTCGGCAGCCCGGTCAGCGGGTCGAGCCGGGCGAGCCGCTCGGCGTCCGCCCGCGCGCGCGTCATCGCATTGAAGGCCAGGCGTTGTTTGCGCATCAGGCGGTAGAGCACCAGCAGGGGTGCGAGCAGCGATAACGCCGAGAACGCCGTCGTCGTCAGGATGAACCGCCAGCGCTCGGCGTTTTCGAAGGTGGCTTCGTAGGACCACCCCATGACGCGCGTGATGGCCGCTTCGCCGGAGAATTCCCAGAAGACCGACAAACCGAACATCGTCAGCAAGGTGACGGCGAGCAGCGTCAGCACTCTTATTCGTATGTGGACCAGTCGTTCCAAATGCATTCCCTGCTCTCCAGCGATGATCATGTCGATAACGGCGTGAACCGCCCGGCGGGTGCGTGATCGCGTCGTCACGTGGCACTCCAGCGGAAAGGTTCGCGCAACAGTACTTCCAGGGCGGCGGCCGGCATCGGCCGGCTGTAGTGATAGCCCTGCATTTCGTGACAGTCGTTCTCGCGCAGGAACTGCGACTGCGCCGCGTTCTCCACGCCCTCGGCAATGACCGAGAGATCGAACTGCTGTCCCAGGCGGATGACCTCGCGGGCGATCGCGCTGTCGTCGGCGCTTCCCGGCAGCGCCTGCACGAACGCTTGATCGAGCTTCAGGCGGACGACGGGATAGTGCGCCAGCGCGGTCAGGCTGGAATAGCCTGCGCCGAAATCGTCGATGGCCAGACGGATGCCTTCGGCCTGAAGCGCGCGCATCGTCGCGATCGCCGCACCGATGTCCTGCATGATGGCGGCCTCGCTCACTTCCAGCTCCAGATAACAGGCCGCCAGTCCCGTCTCGCGGAGAACGTTCGAGACGCGCGTGCTCCAGTCCGACTGCAGGAACTGTTTTCCGGAGACGTTGACGGACATCGTGAGCATGGGCATTCCCGCGTCCTGCCAGGCCTTGTTTTGCGCGCAGGCCGCGCGCAGTACCCACTCGTCGATCGCCACGATCAAGCCGGTTTCCTCGGCGATCGGGATGAAATCGCCGGGCATGATCGTGCCTTTCTCGGGATGCTCCCACCGCAGCAATGCCTCCACGCCGAAGATGCGCTCGGATTTCAGATCGACCTGCGGCTGATACAGCAACGTGAATTCGTCGTTGGCGATCGCCTGGCGCAACGCGCTTTGCAGGTCCAGCTTCTCGTGGATCCGCTCGTTCATGTTGCGGGTATAGAACTGATAGTTGTTGCGTCCCAGTTCCTTGGCGCGGTACATGGCCGCGTCGGCATTCATCAGCAGGGTCTCCGCATCCGCGCCGTCCGCCGGATAGGTCGCGAGCCCCATGCTGCACGTCACGCGATAGGTCTGACCGGCCAGATCGACCGGGTCGAGCAGGGCCTCCCGGATCTTCTCGATCGATGGCAGGATGTTTTCGTCGCCCTGCTCCTGGTTGAACAGGACGATGACGAATTCGTCTCCGCCGAGCCGGACGACCGTATCCGTGCGGCGCAGGCAGTTCACCATCCGGCTCGCCAGCTGTTTCAGGAGATCGTCGCCGGCGTGGTGTCCCAGGCTGTCGTTGATGAGCTTGAAGTTGTCGAGATCGATGAACACGACCGTGACGCCGCGTTCGTAGCGCTGCGCTTGCAGCAGTACCTGATCCAGCCGGTCGGCAAGCAGGGCGCGGTTCGGCAGGCCGGTCAGGGCATCGTGCGTGGCCATGTGATGAATGCGCGCTTCCGCCTGGCTGCGTTCGATCGCGATGCCGGCGATCCGGGTGGCCATGGCGATCACCTGCAGTTCATCCGCGTCCGGCGCGTGGGCGACGCGCAGATAAAACGTCAGCGCGCCGAGCGCGACACCTTCCGGCGACAGGACCGGATAGCCCCAGCACCCTGCGATGCCGTGCAGTCCGGACACCGTGATATGGTCGACGGTGTCCGGATCCTGCGCAAGGTCGACGGCGATCACCGGACGACGGCTGTAGATCGCCCGCCCTCCCGGGCCGGCATGCGCGCCGATCGGCGCGCCGTGCACGCGCTTCGCGTACCGGTCCGGCAGTCCGGGCGCCGCCCAGACCGCGAGGTGCTCGCCGTCTTCGTCGGGCAACAGCGCCGCGCAGCGCGCATTGGGGATCTGGGCTTCGACCAGCAGCATCAGGTGGCCCAACACGTCCTTGAGCGGCGTGCTCGTCGCGATCATCTCCAGCACCCGGTTCTGTTCGATCCGGCGGGACTCCGCGCCCTTACGCGCGCTGATGTCGCGCACGATCGCGACCACGCCGTCCTCCACGCGCACGACCTGCCGGTGCAACCAGACGAACGACGCGTCGCCGCGCGCATGCAGCCACTCATGCTCCTCGACCACACCGGTCTCGACGACCCCGATCAGGGCCTCGAACATGCCGTTCTGACGAAAGCCGGGAAATGCGACGTCGAGCGTTCTCCCGAGCAGGTGCTCGCGCGCGAGACCCGAGAGTTCGATACCGCGGCGATTCGTCTCGCGCAGCACGAAGTCGTCGATCCGGCCGTGCGCATCCTTTTCGCTATGCAGGAAGAAAAACGCATCCAGACTGTTTTCCGATGCGGCGTAGAAAGTTTGCTCGGCCTGCCGTGCGCGTTTGCGGCTCACGCTCAGTTGCCAGCTGGTACGGCTGAGGATGAACGCCAGCGACATCAGCAGCATGCTGGCGATGACCGCCTCGATCAGATAGGTGGCGCGGTGATGCCGGAATTGCGCGCACTGCTCGTCCGCGCCCAGGCCGACCACCGCGAGCAGCGGGAAGCCGTGCAATACATGCACATTGGTATACCGCTGCACGCCATCGTCCCACTCGCGTACCTGCGCCTGATCGCTGGTGGCGACGAGTGCGGTGCGCATCGTTTCGGCGGACAGGGACTCGCCCCACGAAATCTCTTCGCCGACCTGCCGGGCGCGCACGATGCCATCGCTGCCGAGCAGCGCCAGCAGGCCGGTCGTGCCCATGCGCGCGGTATCGTAGCCGCTGGTGAAATACGCCGGGTCGACCGACACCATGACGATCCCGCCAAAGCCGCCGCGCGCGCCGCGCAAGCGGCGGCTGAACGTGATCTCGACCTGGCCGGTGACGTCGTTCCGTTCCACCCGTGACACCATCGGCGTCGCCTCGGCATCTTCGGCCTCCCGCTCCCGCTCGTTGCGGAACACGCGCGAACCGGCGATGCTGCCCCGGTACTGGGGGCGCGAGGCGACCATCAACGCGCCGTTCTCGGAGGCAACGGCGACTTCGAAGACGATCGGCGAGGGCAGCAGCCCCTTGTCCTGCAATTCGCGAAGCGCCGGCGCGCCCTTCAGCTCGTACGCGTACTTGACGGTTTTCAGGGTCTGGTCGATGGCGGCGAGATTGCGCACCATCTGCGCTTCGTAGGTGTCGGCCAGTTCCCGGCTCAGTTCGGCCGTCGCGCGGATCGCCGCACCCCGCTCGACATCGATCAGATGGACCACGGCCGTCCAGCCGACGATCAACAGCAGCAGGGAAAACAGCGGAAACAGGACATGCGCCTCGAGCACGCGACGCAAGGCGGGCACCAATATGCGGCGCAGCCGGCGACGGCGAAAGGATGCGACGGTCGCGCCGTTCATTTCGATGGGGCTGCTCATGCGATTCGATTGTCCGACGGTCCGCCCGAGCGATGCCGGGTCGCCCGCATGGGGGAGTCTGCATGCCCTGGCGTCGTCACGGCACTATCCGTATGACTTTCAGCCGGGGATCCTGTTCGCCGCTGTCGATATAGCCGATCGTATCGGGCCGCGCGATCAGCAGCTTCTTCACGGCCGCGGCGTCGCCCACTTCGCGTGGCGGCTGACCACGGCCCGTGAAGATCAGTTTGGACCAGTAGACCTTCAATTGCGCCGGCGACTTGCCGGTGGTCGTCCGGTAGAACTCGGCGCGGCTGGGCGAATCGTCGGACTGGTCGATCGGCGTGGCGGGGCCGCCCCCCGGGAAATAGCCGGTGCGCCCCAGGAAGATGTCGGCGACCTGATCCTCGGTCAGGGTGGCCAGCGGATTCTTTTCCGAGACGACGACGACGAGTTCCGCGCGCGCCGCCGGCAGAACGGCGCCGGACAACAGGAGCAGGACGGCATAAATCCGCAAACGGCTTTGTACGGTTTCCATGAGCGTGCGCATCAGAAGACAAAGTCCAGGACGAGCGCCATGACATTGGTGCCGGTGCCAAGACGGTACTGCGGCTGAACGTTGACGAACGAGCCGGTCGAATTCGAAGGCAGCCACACATGATCGAACTGCAATTTCAGATCGACGTTCTTGTATACGTCCCATCGCACGCCGGCCGACAGATCCCGCTGACCGGTATTCGTGTTGTAGCCGAGCGTCGGATTTCCAAGCGAATGGGCCTGCGCATACGTGACATAGGGCGTGAAGTGGCCGACGCGGTAGCCCGCGGTCAGATAGCCGCTCAGATAGCCGGGGGTCAAACCCTGCGTGGTCACCCGCGCGACCTCGGCTTGCAGGAACCAACTGCCCGGGTCGTACGCCAGCGCGGCGCTATACACCGACGACGTCGTTTTGTAGCCCAGCGCGCCGAGCGTCACGGTGCCGTGCATGTAGCCGATCCGGGCCGTCACGGCACCGTATTCGACCGTATCGAACAGGCCCACGATGCCCTGCCCGGTCGTGCGATAGGCGCCCGGATTGATATGGAAGGTGGAGTAGCCGTACAGTATCCGCACGGTGTTCGATACGCTGCCCAGGTGCATGCGGTAGGACAGATCGGCACCGTCGCTGTGCGTGATCGGCTCATTGTTGTAAACCTCCGCCGGCACCCGCACCCACGGGTTGGCATAACCGACGTCGCGGTAGTCGGAGGTCAGGAAGGTGGGCAGCTCGATACGTCCCACCCGCACGCTGAAATCCGGCGTGAATGCATATTTGACGTTCGCCCATTCGACCTCGGGCTGGAACGTATTGTCGTAGCGATGCACGGAAACGACCTGCACCACAGCGGAGAGTTTGTCGGTGAACTGGGCATTGACCTGAACGCCCAGCGTGCTGTCGCCGGTGACATCGTAGCGACGGCTGTGGCCGGCGCCGTTCGGTTCGAACGCGGTGCTGGCGAAGTCGGCGGTATCCAGCGAGGAATGCGTGACGCCCAGCGTGCCGAAGCCGCTGACGGAAAAAATGTCGGCCAGGCCCTCGGCGCAGGCGTGCGACGTCGCGCCGCCTGTCAGTATCGACATGGCTGCCAGACCCAGGATGCGCACTCTTTTTCTTACGTTCTGACCCATTTTCCTGCCACCAAGAAAAGATCCCGCGCTCTCGCGCCGGGCCTCCGTTCATCCCTGATACCCGCCGCCGCCGTGGCGGGACGAGATTTCGAGAAACCGTGTGGAACACGCACCGGGGCGGGATCGTGCCGGCACCCGTGGTTCCTTTCCCTATAACGGCGTGGGCGGCCCAGACTTGATGAGAATCGTAAGTTTCATCCGGGGACCGGAAGAAGGGGAAACAGGACGGTCATGCGGCGCCGGGAAGGTTATTGCGGCAGAGACCGGCTCAAGTTCTCGCGAAATCAGGCCGCTAACCTGAGGGAGGCGTGTCATGCGGTCACATGCCCTGCCGGGTGGCGCAGCGATTGTGGTCGCGACCACCTGTACACAACTTCCTCTTCCTGCGTGGCACCCTATGCCCTTTCTTCGCCTTACCATCCGCGCACGTGTTGCGTACGCGCTAGGTTTGCTCGCCGCGCTGTCGTTCGCGATCAGCATGCTGGGATTGCTCGCGACGCGTACGGCCAATCAGACGACGCTGTCGGTCTTCAGCGACGAGCTGCCCAGCAGCGCGGCGATCGCCGAGGCGGAAATCGGCGTCGCCCGTCAGCGGCTGAGCATCGATCGCGCGGCGATCACGATGGGCACGCCCGAAGCGCTCGAACGCCTGAACCGCGCGCAGGCACGGCGTGCGCCCACGCTGGCGGCCCTGCAACGCTATCTGTCGCTGCCGCGCGATGGCGAGGAAACCGCGCTGGCGCAGGATTTCTCCCAGTCGATGACCGCGGTCGAGTCCCAGGTCGACAAGACCGTGGCGGCGATCCAGGCCAATGACCGCGAAGGCACGCTGACCGCGATGCGCGACCTCACGCTCATCTATGAAAAGATGTCGAACAGCGCGGAGAAGCTGAAGAAATTCCAGGAAACGTCGGCCGCGGCCCTGTATGCGCAGTCGCAGGATCACTACGCGCTGATGCGCAACGCGTCGATCGCCTTGCTGGTGGTGGGTCTGTTTGCCGCGCTGGCCTGTTACGTGTCGCTGCGCAGGGCCATCCTCGGGCCGATCGCGTCAACGCTCGAGCATTTTTCGGCAATCGCCGCCGGAAACCTGACGCGGCCGATCCGCGCGCATCGGGAAGACGAAATGGGCGACATCCTGAACGGCCTGGCGGCGATGCAGGCCGGGTTGCGTCAGACCGTGGGCGCGGTGCGCCAGGGCAGCGAGTCCATCTCCGCCGCCGCGCATCAGATCGCCTCGGGCAACGCGGATCTGTCGCACCGCACCGAGGAGCAGGCGTCCGCGCTCCAGGAAACCGCCTCCAGCATGTCCGAACTCACCGACACGGTCCGCCGCAATACCGAGAACGCGCGCCAGGCAAGTTCGCTGGCGGGCGGCGCGCGCGATACCGCAGAACAGGGCCGCGAAGTGGTTGGCCGGGTCATCGACACGATGAGGGAAATCGGCGCGAGTTCGGGCGAGATGGCCGCCATCACCGGGCTCATCGAAAGCATCGCGTTCCAGACGAACATCCTCGCCCTCAATGCCGCGGTGGAAGCCGCGCGGGCAGGAGAACAGGGCCGGGGCTTCGCGGTGGTCGCCTCCGAAGTCCGTACGCTCGCGCAGCGCTCGGCCGCCGCGGCGAAGGACATCAAGGGATTGATCGATACCTCCAGCGGGCGGGTCGCGCTGGGCAGTGGTCTTGCGGACGAGGCGGGCCGCAGCATGTCCGAGGTCACCGCCTCGGTCCAGCGCGTCAACGACATCATGCAGGAGATCGCCGCCGCCTCGAACGAACAGTCGGAAGGCATCGGCCAGGTGTCGCAGGCAGTCTCGCAAATGGACGAAGTCACGCAGCAGAATGCCGCCCTGGTCGAGGAAGCCAGCGCCGCGGCGCAATCGCTGCACGACCAGGCCACGCGCCTGATCGACGAAGTCGCGCGCTTCCAGGTGGGAGACATCCGGGACGGCGGCGACGCCGCACCCGTCCGGCTATCGCCTGCCGCGGCCCGGCTCTCGCCCGCCCCGCACGCGCCGCGCGCCCTCGCGCATGCGCCGCGACCCGCGGCGCGCGCGCCCGTACGCGGCGTCGTACGCCCTGGCACGGCGGCGCGGGCGACGGGACGGAGCGTGGTAGCGGTCAAGGGCTCGCCCGCGAAGGCCATCCCGGCTGCCATCCCGGCTATCAGCCGCGCGGCGGCCACCGACGAGTGGACGGCCTTCTGAAACGAAGCGGCCCGTCCGGCGCCGTGAATGCGGCACCGGACGGGCCGGGCGAAATACGAATACGGATAGCGGCCACGACGACCGCGCCGCGCCGATGAGCCGGCCCGGCGCGGCGGGTTTTATTGCCCGGTCGTGCGTTTCGCGTTTTCCAGGTAGGCAGGGACCGCTCCCTCGATTTGCGCCGGCTCGGGATCGCGCGGATGGACGCGAGCGACCCATAGACGCCAAACCACGAAAAGTACATTGCACAAGACAATGATGAGGAAGACACGCAGCATGATTTTCCCCTCTTATTTTTAAGATAGAGTGTCGTAGCACCAACATTACCCACGTACTAACGGCAGGACCATGCGGGTCTTTAGCACTTTTTTCAGCTTTATTTCGATGCCGGTAAGAATTACGGAATTTGATGCGAGGAGAGCGGAGTTCCCCGCGTGCGTATCGCGTTGAAGTCCGCTCTCGTCGGGGCATCGAGCCGCCGATCGCCGCCCCTGCATTCGGGATGACGATCGCGCGGCGTTCGGGTGGGTGATCAGTGCGCGCCGAAGCGCAGATGGCCCTGCCGCTGTCCCGCTTCCACCCACCAGCCGAACAGCAGGCCGATCGTGGTCCACAGAACCGCCTGCATGCCGAGCGCGGCAAGGCGGAAACGCCAGAGCACCGATGCCGGAAAATCGGCGGGCACTTCGTCGATCGTCGGCAGCCCGATCTGCACCGCGGCGATCACCGCACCGAACACCAGGGCCGCCAGCACCGTGGCATTCCACGCGCCCAGGCGGACAAGCGCACGCCGCCGCACACCGAGGGCGAAAACCGCCGCGGCGATTGAGACCGCCAGCATCCCGAAATACAGGCCGGTACGCTGCCCGATCGTTCCCGGATCCCCGACCGCTGGCGGATTCGCCGGATATTTCAGCGCCGGCACGACGACCAGGACGACGAAGGCCCCGGCTGCGAGCCATGCCGCCAGCGGTTTCGCCGTCAACCGGCCGCTGCGGCCGTACGCATAGGCGAAAGTCAGCGCGAACAGGCCGCCGAGCGCGGCGCCGTAGACCACGACGCCCGTCAGCAGACCATAACTCGCCTGGGTGTGCCGGCTGACGAGCTCCGGCTCTTCGGCCTCGTGCGCGGCGGCGTGTTCCGTCTGTTCGAACGCGATCGCGCGGTCCACCAGCGGTTCACCGGCAACCCGCGCGACACCGAACGTGATCAGACCCGCGAGGATGCCGACCAGCATTCCGCGCAACAGCAATCTGCCTACCATCTGCGTCCCCGTTCAATGACACGGAAAGCCGAGCAGATGGCGTCCGTCGTGAACGAACTCGTGGACGGCCATGCCCTGGATCAGGGACGTCGCGCCCTGCTCCGCGCCGACGAAATACAACGCCAGCAGCAACAGCAGGCCGGCGAACGCCGCCCAGGGCAGGATCTCGCGCAGTGGCAATGCCACGGGTTGCACGGCCGGATCGAAAACAGCGTCATTCATACGAATATCTCCAAGGGGTTACGCGCCCCGACAAGTGTGGCGAAGGAACGATGCGTGGAGTCTGACTTCCGGTTCGCGGACGAAGCGGTTACAGTGGCGCGACCGTGCCGGGCTTGCACCGGCTTTCCGCGCATCGTGCGGTATTCTACGTCGGAACCGCCGCGCGGCCTGTTTTTGTGGCGGTCCGCGGCGCTGCGGGGCTTTCCGGCCCCGGACTGCCGGCGTCGATGCAAAGGAGAACAATGGCGAACCGGATCCTGCTGCTCTGCGCGTGCGCCACATCCGGTTTGCGCCAGGGACGCTTTCCCGCGCACGGCGCATACGACGATCTCGACGCGCGCGGCCGCGCCGCCGCGCACGCCGCCGGGCCGCATCTGGCGCATCTGGCGCATCCGGCACATGGCGCGGTATTCAGCAGCCCGGCGGCGGCGGCATTGCAGACCGCCGCCGCGCTGGGCCTCACGCCACGCGTGGTGGCCGCGCTGCGGGATACCGATTACGGGCAATGGCGTGGTCGTGCGCTCAAGGACGTCGCGCGCGAGGCACCCGAGCACTTGCGCGCCTGGCTGACGGACGTCGCGGTGGCGCCCCCCGCGGGCGAGAGCTTCATGCAGGTGGTCGCACGGGTCGACGCCTGGCTGGACGCGCAACTGGCCCATGCCCTGGCGGAGACACCGGCGGCGCCGGGCCACGTCGAAGACCTCGCAGATGCATCGGTTCTCGTCGTGACCCATCCCGCCGTGATCCGGGCGAGCGCGCTACGCGGTACCGGGATGACGCCCGACGCGGCCGCGCGGCTGGACGTCGCGCCTTTGTCCGTCATGGCGCTCGAACGGCGGCACGATATGCGCGAACCTGGATGGAAACCTCGATGGGTACCCTCGGTGGCTCCCCCTATCGAGGAACCCCCGCGATAGCGCAATCGCGTTAAGATGGAAGCAGCCACGGGGTTCGCGGCATCCTTTCCATCAAACAAAGGTTGTTCAACATGAAAAAGCAATTTGTCGTCGCCACCTTGGTGGCCCTGGCATCGGCCACGGCGTCTTTCGCCGCCGAGGCGCAGATGGCCTCCCCCGCCGCGACCACGACGGAAGTCACGCCGCCGCGTCACCATGTGAAGCGTCACCCGATCCGCAACCGCATGCACAAGATCGGCCGCGCCCTGAAGGCCCCGCACGCGCCATCGGCCCCGACGGAACCGAAACCCTGATTCTCGACGTACCGGCTCTCGGCGTACCGGCCGCATCGTCCGGATGCGGCCGACGCGGACAGCGGCACCCCCGCACCGCCGCACCATCCATTCCCCGCTTTTCCCGAAATTTATTTTGACAGGGCCGCGCGCTCGATAGAATTCCATTTTGATAATGGAACCCGGTTCCATTTTATGGAACCTGCTCCATGAGCATTCTCGAAACCGCCAGCGCCGTCCTGCAATTGATGGCCGCCCGCCAGGCGCCGCTGACCGTCAGCGAACTCGTCGAGGCGCTACAGATGCCCAAAAGCACCGCGTCGCGCGTGCTGCGGCAGATGGGCGAGCAACGCCTGCTCACGCGCGACGCCGTCACGCTGGCCTACCGGCCCGCTCCCCTGCTGCTGGAACTCGCGCACCTGGTGCGCTCGTCCACGCCATTGATCGACATGTGCGCCCGGGCGCTCGACGCCTTGGGCGAGGAGAGCGGCCATACCGGTTACGTATCGGTGCTGGAAGGCAACGACGTCATGACCCTGCGCGTGCGTCCCGGCTCGCAGCCGCTGCGCGCCCGGACGAACCCCGGGCACCGGTCGCCCTCCTGGGCCACCTCCACCGGCCGGGCGCTGCTGGCACGCGAGAGCGGCGCGGCCATCGCCGTCCGGTTCGCCGCCGGCCTGTCGTCCCCGCTGGCCCACCGGCCGCCCGGCGGACCGGCCACGCTCGACGAACTCCATGCTGCGCTCGATGCCGTGCGCCGCGAGCGTTTCGCGATCGCGGAAAACGAAGCCTTCGCCGGCATCTGCTCGATCGGCAGCGCGGTCGCGGATCCGGCGAGCGGCGAATGCCTCGCATTCTGCCTGACCTTTCCCAGCGGCATGCTGAGCCATGACGCGAAAGAAGCGCTGGCCACCCGCGTGCGCGCCCAGGCGGAACGCATCGGCCGCGCGGTCGGCGATCCCTTCTGGACCGCAGGGCGCTAGCCGGCGCCCGCCACGCTTTCGCGCCGCACGGCGCGCCCTTTTTCCCCACGCGCCCTCGTCCGACACCATGCCCTCCCCCATCCTTCCCGCTGGAACCCCCCCGCCCGGTACCCCGGCGCCACGCGCATCCGGGCCGCACCCGTCCGCGCTGGCCCCGGCCAATCTGCTGCTGCTCGCGGTACTGAGCGTGTTCGGCGCGATCATCGGCATCGAGTTGCTGGTGAAACTCGGCGTCACGCCGAACACATCGATCATCGGCGCGCTGGCGGCGATGATCTGCGCCCGCATCCCTTTGCGGTGCTTCGCGAACTATCGTTCGGTACATGTGCAGAATCTCGCGCAAAGCGCGATCTCGGCGGCCACGTTCGGCGCGGCGAACAGCCTGCTGTTGCCGATCGGCATTCCCTTCCTGATGGGCCGTCCCGACCTGATCATGCCGATGTTCGCCGGCGTATCGCTGGCCATGCTGCTCGACGGCTATATGCTCTACAGGATGTTCGGCACGACGATCTTCCCGGAGACCGGCACCTGGCCGCAAGGCGTCGCCGCCGCCGAGGCGATCAAGGCCGGCGACCGGGGCGGCCGGCAGGCGCGCGTGCTGGGCATCGGTCTGGGGATCGGTGTGGCGGGCGCCTGGCTGGGCATCCCGATGTCGGCGTTCGGCACGGCCTTCATCGGCAATATCTGGGCGCTGGGGATGCTCGGTCTCGGCTTCCTGCTGCGTGGCTATTCGATGCCGCTGTTCGGCCTCGCCATCGACAAGGCATACATTCCGCACGGCATGATGATCGGCGCGGGCCTGGTTGCCCTGCTGCAGGTGGGTTGGCGAATCTTTCGCGACAAGGCGCCGGCCGGCACGGCTGCCGCGGCGCGCGCCGCCGGCAATAGTATGGGCACCGGCACCGGCACCGGCGACCGCCGCGCCCGTGCGCCGGACATGCGCGACTCGCTGCGCTTCGGCAGTCTCGCCTATGTGGCACTGGCCGCCGCCGTGTCGCTCGGCAGCGGCCTCTACGCCGGCATGTCGGTTGGCATGTTGCTCGCATTCATTGCCTATGCGGCGTTCGCGGCGTTCGTGCACGAACTGATCGTCGGCATTGCGGCGATGCACTCAGGCTGGTTTCCCGCTTTCGCGGTGGCACTCATCACCTTGCTGATCGGCATGGTGATCGGCTTCCCCCCCACCGCGCTGGTGGTGCTGTGCGGTTTCTCGGCGGCCACCGGACCGGCGTTCGCCGACATGGGCTATGACCTGAAAGCCGGTTTCATCCTGCGCGGCCATGGCGCGGATCCGGCCTTCGAACTCGCCGGACGCCGTCAGCAGTTGCTCGCCGCCATGCTGGCTTTCGTGATCGCGATTCCCGTGGTCTATATCGCGCATACCGGGTTCTTCGCCAACGGCCAGATTCCGCCGGTCGCGAAAGTCTATGCGTCGACGATCCAGGCGGGCGTCGCGCCCGGCGTGCTCCACGCGCTGCTGGTGTGGGCCTTCGCCGGCGCCATCCTGCAATGGCTGGGTGGCCCGAAACGGCAACTGGGCGTGCTGTTCGCCACCGGCCTGCTGATCGCGAACCCGGCCGCGGGCTGGGCCGTGATGGCCGGCATCGCTCTGCGCGTCGCGATCGAACGACGCGGCGGCGCCGCGGCAAGAAACGCGATGGAGGTGTTCGCCGCGGGCATGATCGCGGGCGATGCGCTCTTCAGCTTCTTCAATTCACTGGTACGCACGCGCGCGCGCTGAGCGCCGCGTGCGCTTCGCTTCTTCCATCGATCACGTCGTCCTTTACCGCACACTGCCACGAACCATGAGCCTTTCCCACACCTTGCGGGTTTTCGACGCCTTCGACAGCCGTTTCGCCTCGGGCGATACGGTTCGCGCGCTGCTCGCCCCCTACGAGGATCAAGGCGTCACGGTCGACGTCACGCGCCTGGACGGCGCGCAGGGATCGACCGATTTCGTCAAGATCCACATTCCCGGCGAAACCGGCAAACGCCGCGGCGGCCGGGCGCCGACGCTGGGCATCGTCGGGCGTCTGGGCGGCATCGGCGCGCGGCCCTCGCGCATCGGGATGGTCTCGGACGCCGACGGCGCGATCGCGGCGGTGGCCGCGGCGCTCAAGCTCGCCGCGATGCGCGCCGCGGGCGACCCGTTGCCGGGCGACGTTTTCGTGACGACCCACATCTGCCCGGACGCGCCGACGCGACCGCACGACCCGGTCGATTTCATGGATTCGCCCATCGACACCGAGGTGATCAACGCGCACGAGGTCTGGGACGAGATGGACGCGGTGTTGTCGATCGACACGACCAAGGGCAACCGCATCGTCAACCACCGGGGCTTCGCCCTCTCGCCCACCGTCAAGGAAGGCTATATCCTGCGTGTCGCCGAGGATCTGCTGCGGATCATGGAAACGACGACCGGCCGCGCAGCCGTCACCTTTCCCGTGACGACGCAGGACATCACGCCCTACGGCAATGGCGTCCACCATCTCAACAGCATCATGCAGCCATCGATCGCGACACGCGCCCCGGTGGTCGGCGTGGCGATCACCACCGAAAGCGTCGTGCCGGGGTGCGGCACCGGCGCGAGCCAGGAAGTGGATATCGCCGCCGCCGCGAAGTTCGCGGTCGAAGTGGCCAAGGAATTCGGCCGGGGCACCTGCGCGTTCTACGACACGGCCGACTATGCCCGCCTGCTCGCCCTGTACGGCTCGCTCGCCCACCTGCAACGGCGGCAGACGCCATGATCCCGCCACTGCTGGGAACCGTCACCATCGGCCAGGCGCCGCGCAGCGACATCGCGCCAATCCTCGCCATGCATCTTCCTCCTACCGTGGGTTGCCTGCACGTAGGCGTCCTCGACGGCCTGGCGCACGACGTGATCGCGGCCCGCTTCGCGCCTCGCGCGGGCGCGCCGACGCTGATCACCCGGCTGCTGGACGGTAGCGCGGTGGTACTCGACAAAGCCGCCGTCCGGCAAGTGCTGCAGCAGAAGATCGACGCGCTCGAACAGGCCGGCTGCACCGTGGTGCTGGTGTTGTGCACGGGCGAATTCGACGGCCTGCGCACGCGGCAGGCCTGGCTGGTCGAACCGGACCGGATCGTGCCGCCCGCCGCCGCCGCGCTCGCGGGTACGCGCCAGGCCGGCACCGTCGTGCCGCTGCCAAGCCAGATCGCCAGCGAGTACCGGAAATGGCAGGGCCTCGCGCATCCCCCGTTGTGTTCGGCGGCCTCGCCGTATGGCGACGACGACGCGGCGCTCGCCGCCGCGGCGCGGGACCTGCGCGAACGCGGCGCCGAGCTCCTGATTCTCGATTGCATGGGTTTCGTCGAACGGCATCGGGCCATCGCGCGCGCGGCCTGCGGCTTGCCGGTGATCCTCTCGAACGCCCTGATCGCCCGTCTCACGGCGGAACTGCTCTGATGGCAACGCGTCCGTCGTCCGCCTCCATCCTGCCCTCCAACGCGAGCGGATCGACGTGCGTCAGCCCCGCTCACCTCCGCGCGGCGGCCGGCACGACGCCGCCGCCGCGCCACTGGAACCTGCGATGAACCTGCTGCTCCTGAGTAACTCGCGCGGCCCCGACGGCCGTTATCTGGCCCACGCGCTCACCGCGATCGCGACGCTGGCGGGGCCGCGGCGACGCGCGCTGTTCCTGCCCTTCGCGGGCGTGACGATGTCCTGGCTTAGCTATACCGAGACCGTCGCCGAAGCGCTGGCGCCGCTGGGCATCGATGTCCGTTCGCTCGACGACGCGGGCGATATCGACGCCCAGCACGCGGCGCTGCACGATGCCGAATTGATCGTGGTGGGCGGCGGCAACACGTTTCAATTGCTGAAGATCTGCCGCGAACGCGGCCTGCTCGACGTCATCGCGCACGCGGTGCGCGGCGGCACCCCTTACCTGGGCTGGAGCGCCGGCGCCAATCTCGCCTGCCCGACGATCAGCACCACCAACGACATGCCGATCGTCGACCCGCGGGGTCTGACAGCGCTCGGACTGATCGATTTTCAGATCAACCCGCATTACACGAACGCCTTGCCGGCGGGCCATCGCGGCGAAACCCGGGACCAGCGCATCGCCGAATTCCTGGTCGCGAACCCGGACCGCACGGTGCTGGGCCTGCCCGAGGGCGACGGCCTCCAGGTAACGAACGATACGGTGCGGCTGTGCGGGCCGTTCCCCGCGCGGCATTTCGTCGCCGGTGGCGCGGCCGGGGATGTCCCGCCCGGCACCGTATTCGACCTCGCGGGACGACCGCGGGCGTCCTGAACCGCCGAGCCCGCCAAGCGTGCGGTGCAGCTTGCCCAATAAGGGAAGAACGGACCGGCGCATGTCCATGACCGCCTGAACGGCAATTCGGACGCGCAATGAAAAAGGTCCCGCGCGCGATGCCATCGTGCAGACGGCATCACGCGCGGGACCCCGGGACCGGCGTCGACGCGGCGGCCCGTAAAGCCGCCGGCGCCGCGTCAGTCCTCCCCTTACAGCAGCTTGCCCAGCAGGATGCCCACGCCGGCGGCGATCAGCAGTGCGGCGATCGGGTTGCTCTTGGTCGCGTCGACGACCTGATCGACGGTCTCGCCGTATTGCGCCTGGACCTTGCCAGCCAGCTGACGGCCCTTGCCTTCGGCCTGCAGGCCGGCATCGCCCAGCAAGCCGCCTGCGGCGTCCTGGATCTTGCCAACGGCGTTCTTCGCGGTTCCAACGATTTGGTCTTCGGCCATCATGCGCTCCAGTGTGGTGAATGTATCAACGGGTATTTCCGTCCTACCACTGTATCGCGAATTTCAGGTTTGGTGTTTTCATGCGAACGGACGGACGCGTGCCTCGGACCCCGGCCCTTACCCCGGCGTCCGCGCCGATGCGCTCAAGCCGTCGATTTTTCTGTAGGATCGAACTTTTCCGCTTTTTAGGCCCGTTGGCACGCCATGACCGCTCCGACCCCCACCCTGCAGATCACCCCCTCCCCGCATGTCCTCGACGACGAACAGCGTCAGGCGCGCATGACCGGTCCGGGCTTTGGCCGCGTCTTCACCGACCACATGGTCGTGATTCCCTATCGGGACGGCGCCTGGCAACCTGGCGAGGTGAAGGCCTATGGTCCGCTGGCGCTCGATCCGGCGACCTCGGCCCTGCACTACGGCCAGGCGATCTTCGAAGGCTTCAAGGCCTTCGCCCAGCCGGACGGCAGCGTCGCGACGTTCCGCCCCGAGGAGAATGCCGCACGCTTCAACCGCAGCGCGGCCCGGCTCGCCATGCCCGCGCTGCCGCCCGAGCGGTTCATGGAAGCCGCCGATGCGCTGATCACGCTCGATCGCAAATGGGTACCCGGCGCGGTCGGTGAAAGCCTGTACCTGCGGCCGCTGATGTTCGCCTCCGACGCGTACCTGGGCGTGCGGCCGTCGCTGGCGTATCTGTTCGTCCTGTTCGCGTCGCCCGCCGGTGCGTATTTTTCGCAGGGCGTGAAACCGGTGACGGTCTGGATCAGCGAGGATTTCGTGCGCGCCGCCGCCGGCGGCACGGGCGAGGCGAAATGCGCCGGCAACTACGCGGCCAGTCTCGCCGCGCAGGCGCAGGCCGAACAGAAGGGATGCGACCAGGTGGTCTGGCTCGACGCCGCGCGCCGCGACACGGTGGAAGAGATGGGCGGGATGAACCTGTTCTTCGTCTACCGCGACGGCGACCACGTGACGCTGGTGACGCCGGAGCTGACCGGCTCGCTGCTCCCCGGCGTCACCCGCCGCAGTTTGCTGGAGATGGCGCGCGACCTCGGCTTCGCCGCCGAGGAGCGCAAGGTCACCGTGCGGCAATGGCGGGACGACCTTGCCGCCGGGCGGCTCACCGAAGTGTTCGCCTGCGGCACCGCGGCCGTGATCACGCCGGTCGGCAAGGTCAAGGCGAACGGCTTCGAACTCGATATCCATGGCGGCGAGAACGGACCGGTCGCACTCGCGCTGCGCAAGGCGCTGCTCGACCTCCAGCACGGCGCGGCCCCGGACCCGCGCGGCTGGATGCACAAGGTCTGCTAGTGGTCTGCTAGTCGAGTGCCTCGGCTTCATCGAGATACGGCGTACGCCAGCCACTGGCGATGCCCCAACGATAGAAACCGAAGGCCACGACCGCCACCGCCAGCATGTCCCAGCCGAACGGCAACAGGCCGATACCGCCGAACGGGCGGCTGCCGCAGTAGGACAGCACGGCCATCGCCGGCAGATAGGCGATCAGCCAGAAGGCGGAGGCGAGATCCCGTCCCCAGCCGGTCCAGCCGGTACGCGCCTGGTAGTAGAAATACACCGGCAGCGCGACGACCATCAGCAGGATGATCTCGCCCGTCAACGGCCAACGCGCCCAGAACAGGATCAGCGACGCGAACACGAAGGCGAGCGGCGCGATCAGGCGCATGCCGGGCACCGTCAGCGGACGCCGCAGCCCTGGCGCATGCCGGCGCAGCGCCATCAGGCTCACCGGACCGGTGAGATAGGAAATGACGGTGGCCACCGAGATCACCGCCGCGAGCGAACTCCAGCCGCGGAAGAAGAACAGAAACAGGAAGGACACCGCCAGGTTGAACCACATCGCCGCGCGCGGCACGCCATACAGCGGGTGCATCGTGCCCAGGAAAGCGGGCAGCGTACGATTGCGTTCCATCGCCTGGATCATGCGCGAGGTCGTCGCCATGTACGTGATGCCCGTGCCGCTGGGGCTGATGAAGGCGTCGACATACAGCAGGAAAGCCAGCCAGTTCAGGCCCAGCGCGATCGCCAGGTTCGCGAACGGCGAACTGAAATCGATCGTGTTCCACCCACGCGCGATCTGCGCCGGGTCGACCGAGCCGATATACACGACCTGCAGCAGCACGTAGATGACCAGCGCCAGCAGGATCGAGCCCACTACCGCGAACGGCACGCTGCGCGCGGGGTCGCGCGCCTCGCCGGCGAGGTTGACCGGGCTCTGGAAACCGTTGAACGCGAAGATGATGCCGCTGGTGGCCACCGCGGTGAAGACCGCCGACCAGCCGTACGGCGCGAAGGTGCTGGCGCCGCCGACGCCTGGCGCCAGATGACCGAGGTTCGCGCTGTCGAAACGCGCGAAGAACAGGCCCGCCACCGTCAATGCCGGAATGATGAACTTGAGAATGGTGATCGCCGTATTCGCCTTCGCGAACAGCTTCACTCCCCAGTAATTCAGCAGGAAGTACACCACCACCAGCACCGCCGACAGCAACAGGCCGGGTGACGTCAACGAGCCGTCGACATAGAGCGCGTGCGCCCAGGGCCAGGGCCAGGAACTCATGTACTGGATCGAGGCCTCGGCCTCGATCGGAATCACCGAAACGATGGCGATCCAGTTGGCCCAGCCGCTGATGAAGCCCACCAGCGAACCATGCGAATAGCGCGCGTAGCGCACCATGCCACCGGATTCCGGAAACATCGCACCCAGTTCGGCATAGGCGAGCGCGATCGCGAGAATCACGACGGCGCCGATGATCCAGGCGACCAGCGCCGCGGGTCCGGCGATCTTCGCCGCTTTCCAGGCGCCGAACAACCACCCCGAACCGATGATCGATCCCAGCCCCGTCAGCATCAACGCAAAGGGGCCGATACTGCGCTGGCTGCCTTGGTGACGGTTTTTCGTACTTCCTTGTTGCATGCATGCTCCTGATGATTTTCCAGAACGGAAAAAGGCCCGGTTTTCGAGACGTCGGCCTGTCGACACGCCGCGGCTCCGCACGGAGAAACGCCGGGACGGAAACGGTCTGCGTCGGAAAGGGATGGTAAAAAGCGGAAGGCGGCGTCGAGGATGCGCGGTGACGCCGCGGAAATGACGATGACGACATCGCATGCGCACCCTCGCAGGGGGGCCGCCTCGCGCCTGGCCCGCAAGGGGCGCTAGTGTACTATCGGAACTTGTCCTGCGTCCCGTACGGATGGCATCCGATATCTAGAAAAATACCCTGATACATGAAAGATTTGTAATCGTACCCGTGCGGTACGGAGGGCACCGCACGGGCAGGACGCGACGCTCAGCCGTTCTGGTCGTCTTTGTTTTCGCTTTTGCCGAACAGCCCGGCGAGGCCGCCCAGCGAACCCAGCACCGAGTTCGTGTCCAGCTTGCCGTCCGCCGGAACCTGTCCGTCCGGCGTGGCGCGGTCCACCATATTCGGCAGCACCATCGCCAGCATGCCGCTCAATTGCTCGCTGGACATGCCGAACTTCTGCGCAAAGTTCGTGACCGTTTCCGAACCCAGTACCTTGGTCAGCAATTCCGGCTCGATCGACTTGTTCTCGCCGTTACCGATCCACGACTCGACGATGTCGCCCGCGCCATGCTGGTGAAAGCGGTCGATCAGGCCGCTAACGCCGCCCGGCTGGTTGTTGATGAAATTCATCGCTTCGCCAATCATTCCGCCCGAAGCCGCACCGGCGTCGGTACCAGTGCCATTGCCGGAAGGCGTTTGTCCGAACGAAGAGGCCAGGGAATCGAATATGCTCATGGTGTTTCTCTCTTGAAAAGATCGATCGTCGTGGAACGACGAAGTCGTCACGGCATCCAGACGATGCCGCGTCATCCAGCTAGGGTACAGGATCACTCCACCCGGGCAAAGGCCCACGAGCGAGGAACGCAGATTGCTGGGCAGTGGGCAACGACCCACGCAGCGCGTGCGTCCCGTAGCGGGCAGCCGCCCGCCGCCCACTGGAGAACCTCATGAAAGCATTGTGCTGGCACGGCAAAAAGGACGTTCGCTACGATACGGTACCGGACCCGATCATCGAGCACCCGCGCGACGCCATCATCAAGATGACCGCCTGCGCCATCTGCGGCTCGGACCTGCACCTGTTCGACGGCTTCATGCCGGGCATGGAATCCGGCGACGTGCTCGGTCACGAATTCATGGGCGAGGTGGTCGAGGTCGGCAGCGAGAACAAGGCGTTGAAGGTAGGCGACCGCGTCGTCGTGCCGTTCACGATCACCTGTGGCGAATGCTACCAGTGCAAGCGCGGCAATTTCTCGGTCTGCGAGCGCAGCAACCGCAACAAGGAAGCCGCGGACAAGGTCTTCGGTCACAGCACCGCGGGACTCTTCGGCTACAGCCACCTGACGGGCGGCTATGCCGGCGGACAGGCGGAATTCGTTCGCGTGCCGTTCGCGGATCAGACGCATGTCAAGATTCCCGACGGCCTGAGCGACGAGCAGGTGCTGTTCCTCGGCGACATTTTCCCGACCGGCTGGCAGGCGGCGATGCAATGCGAGATCGAGCCCACCGACACCGTGGCGATCTGGGGCGCCGGTCCGGTGGGACAAATGGCGATCCGCAGCGCCGTCATTCTCGGCGCCAAGCAGGTGGTGGTGATCGACAATGTGCCGGAGCGCCTCGCGATGGCGGCGGCGGGCGGCGCGATCACGATCAATTTCGATAACGAAGGCGTGGTCGAGCGCCTGCAGGAACTGACCCAGGGCAAGGGCCCGGACAAGTGCATCGACGCCGTGGGCATGGAGGCGCACGCCACGCGTTCGATCGACTCGATCGTGGACCGTGCCAAGCAGGCGGTGATGCTCGAGAGCGATCGTCCCCACGTGCTGCGGGAAATGATCTACGTTTGCCGGCCGGCCGGTATTCTCTCCGTGGCGGGCGTGTATGGCGGCTTGATCGACAAGCTGCCGTTCGGTGCGTCGATGAACAAGGGACTCACCTGGCGCATGGCGCAGACGCACGTCAAACGCTGGACCGACGACCTGCTGCATCGCATCCAGGAAGGCCAGATCGATCCATCCTTCGTGATCACGCACACGGTGCCGCTGTCCGAAGGCGCGGGGATGTACGAAACGTTCCGCGACAAGAAGGACGGCTGTATCAAGGTCGTGCTCAAGCCGTAACGCGTGCCGGTCGAACCGTACGGTTCGCTCAAAAACCCCGTGCCGGACGGCGTACCGCGCTCGCCGGCGCGGGACTCGCCGCCACCTGTTCGACGACCACGTCCGACACCGGCAACGCCACGCAGGCCAGCATCCAGCCGTCCTGCTTCTCCTGCACGGACAGCCCCGGCCACTCGACCCGATACACCAGCTCTCCGGTCAATAACCGGCACAGGCAGGCCCGGCACGTGCCGTTGCGGCAGGAACTGGGCATGTGCCAGGCCGCACGGGCCGCGGCCTCGAGCACGGACTCGCCGGCCCGCACGTCCAGCGTCACGCCGGCAGGCTCCAGTCGCAGTGCGTGCAACCGCCCGCCCAATGCGCCAGCCTCTCCGGCGACTTGCCGCCCGTCCTCCCGCATGATCCCGTTCTCCCGAAATTACCGTTTTTTCCGATAGCGGCCACTGCCCGTACTCCTGCAACCGTCTTTTCAGGCCAGGCGGCTGGCCGTCGCCGGACGACTTGGCTATACTGCCCCCCTTTCTCCAGGCCGTGCATGTCACGGTCGTCAGTACAGCAGGGCTTCTGCCTTTCAGCACGGATAACAACATGACCCGGCGCCTCACGCCTTTTTTCCGGCCCGCGCTCGCGGCCGGTTGCACCACCTTCGCCTTGCTTGCCACGCTTACGCCAGGCCGCGCGATCGCGCAAGAGAGCAGCGTCGTGCTCTACGGCATGGTCGACGACGCGGTGACGTATGTCAACAATCAGAACGGCCACGCCAACGTCTATCTGCGCGGCGGCAATCTGTACGCGAGCAAGTTCGGACTCCGCGGCACCGAGCAACTGAGCTCCACCACGCGGGCGCTGTACGACCTGCAGGCCGGCTTCGATACGAATTCCGGCTCCGCGGCCGCCTCCGGGCTGGAATTCAATCGCGAAGCCTTCGTCGGTCTGGACGATACCCGCTACGGCACGCTCACGCTGGGGCGACAGTACACGCCCTACTATCTCTTCGTGGGACCGCTCACGGGCAGCTCGCTGCTCACCGGCGCGAACGGCGCGCATCCGGGCGATCTCGATGGACTCGACACGACGACCCGCGTCAATAGTTCGATCAGCTATGCAACCCCGGTGATCGACGGCTTCGCCGCGAGCGCGATGTTCGCGCCGGGCGGCGGCGCGGGCAGCGTCGTCAACGGCGATGCGATCAGCGCGGCGCTGCGCTACACGGGCGGCCCGTTCGCCTTCGCCGCCGGCTATGTACGGCTCGACAATGCATCGACCACCACCGGTTGGGACGCATCGTCCACCGCGTCGTTCAACACGTCGGTGGCGAACCAGGGTTATGTTTCCGCGCGGGCGGTGCAGCAGTTTTCGGTCGCCGCGACCTACGCCATCGGGCCCTGGCTCGCGGGCGTGGACTATTCGCATGTGGCGTTTCTGCCGGGTGCGAAATCCGTTTTCACCGATACCGCAAGCTTCAATATCTATAGCGCTGTCGCCCGCTACGCCTTCTCCAAGGCGCTCGACGTCACCGGCGGCCTCTCCTATGCACGGGCGACCCGGGCGAACGGCATCGAGAACGCGGCGCGCTACGAACAGGCTTCGCTGCGCGAGGTGTTCCACCTGTCGCCGCGTACCTCGCTCTATGCGTTGCAGACCTACGCGCACGCGCGGGGCGACACATTGGGCACCGCGGGCGCGGGCGACGTGATCGCCGCGGGACCGGTCATCGGCGACGCGCAAAATCTGACGCCGTCTTCCACGGCGAACCAGTTCATGGCGATGTTCGGCATGGCCGTGGTTTTTTAGGCGCCGCGTGATCGCCGTCGTCCCGCGCATGAGTGGTCAGGAGCCCGATCAAACGGGGCTGCCGGAAAGCGGGCGTATCGGGTCTCGTGAAAGGGTCGGTTAGACCGGTCGGAATTTTGACTGGTTACAGTGGGCCGGGCAAGTCCACCCACATCGCGACCCAGGGGCATCGATATGAACCATAGACCCGCAGGCACCGTCACGCATCCGGAACTCAAGCAGACGCTGGGCACCTGGCAACTCTGGGGCATCGCCGTCGGCCTGGTCATCTCCGGCGAATATTTCGGCTGGAGTTATGGCTGGGCCAGCGCCGGCACCCTCGGCTTCGTCGCGACCGCGATCTTCGTGGCTGCCATGTACGCCGCCTTCATTTTCAGTTTCACCGAACTGACCACCTCGATTCCCGATGCCGGCGGCCCCTTCGCCTACGCGCGCCAGGCCTTCGGGCCGGTGGGCGGCTATATCGCGGGCGCCGCGACCCTGGTGGAATTCGTGTTCGCGCCGCCGGCGATCGCGCTGGCGATCGGCGCCTATCTGCATGTCCAGTTTCCCGGGCTCGAACCGAAGACCGCGGCGGTGGGCGCCTATCTCGTCTTCATGGCGCTGAACATCGTCGGCGTGCAGATCGCCGCGACGTTCGAACTCTGCGTCACCGTGCTGGCGATCCTGGAATTGCTGGTGTTCATGGGGGTCGTGTCGCCCGGTTTCGCCTGGTCGAATTTCACGAAGGGCGGCTGGTCGGGCGCCTCGCATTTTTCGCTCGGTTCCTTCAGCGGCATGTTCGCGGCGATTCCCTTCGCGATCTGGTTCTTTCTCGCCATCGAAGGGGTCGCGATGGCGGCCGAGGAAGCGAAGAATCCGCGCCGCTCGATTCCGATCGCCTATGTCTGCGGCATCCTCACGCTGGTCCTGCTGGCGATGGGCGTGATGGTATTCGCGGGCGCGGCCGGCGACTGGACCAAACTGTCCAACATCAACGACCCGCTGCCGCAAGCGATGAAATTCATCGTCGGCGAACATAGCGGCTGGCTGCACATGCTGGTCTGGCTGGGCCTGTTCGGTCTCGTCGCCTCCTTCCACGGCATCATCCTCGGCTACTCCCGGCAGATCTTCGCGCTGGCCCGCGCCGGCTATCTGCCGGCGTGGCTGGCCCAGGTCCACCCCCGCTTTCGCACGCCCCATCGCGCGATCCTCGCGGGCGGCGTCGTCGGCATCGCCGCCATCTTCAGCGACAATCTGATCCAGTTCGGCGGTCAGACCCTCACCGCGAACATCGTCACGCTGTCGGTCTTCGGGGCGATCGTCATGTATCTGATCAGCATGCTCGCGCTTTTCAAACTGCGGCGCACCGCGTCCGACATGCCGCGCCCCTACAGGGCGCCGTGCTTCCCCTTCTTCCCGGGGTTCGCGCTCGCCGCGGCGCTGCTCTGCCTGGGCACGATGATCTATTTCAATGCGCTGATGGCGGGCGTCTTCGCGGTGTTCCTCGCGCTGGGCTATCTGTATTTCCTGGCGACGCGCCGGCAGCGCGAAAATGCACCGGCGGGCACGCCGGCCGACGCGCTTCTCGATCGCTGACGTTCGGCCATCGGCTTTCCGGCAGCCTATTTGTCGGCGGGCTTGCCGAGCGAGTGCCAGCGGCTCGCCCCGAACGAGAAGAACGAGGCCTGGGCCCGCAACGACATCGCCGGCGACAGGGGACCGTATCCCGGCCTGGACCCTGGACCCGATCCGTCGCCGGACCGGCCGGCGGGCCGGTCGTCGCCTTCGTTCGCATCATCGGCATCATCGGTATCGTCCGAGACATCGTCCGGGTCGCGGCGTCCCTCCTGCTCCCGCCCCGGGTGTTCCGGCGAGGAAGGCAGCTGGTCGTCCGGCGGGTGCGACTGCGCTTTTTGCTGCGCCTCCCGCTGCGCTTCCTCCCGTTGCGCTTCCTCCCGTTGCGCTTCCTCCCGTTGCGCTTCCTCCCGCGCACGCCGCACCGCCTCGCGTTCGACCGCCCACAACGCATCCTGGGTCGCCTTGCGGGCCGCGGCACGCTCGGCATCATAGGCGGCGCGCTCGGCCTCCTGTTCCACCTGACGCCGGCTGGCCTCCTCCGGCTCCAGGATCGGCTGATCCTGGGCCAGCAGCAGCGCGAAATGGTCGATATCCGGCAACAGCACCGACATCGGCGAATCGTTGATCAGCACGCGGGCCCAATCGCGATCCAGCAGCGGATCGAACGGGTCCACGTCCGCCAGACGCGCGGTCAGGCGATGTCCCAGGCCGGGATGCCCGGGACCGTAGTGTCCCAGACCGCGGGCCGCCACGCGGCGCGGCTGCCCGGGCTGCCATGGGCCGCGATGGAACGTGCTCTTGCGCTGTTCGCGCATCACGTCCTGTTCGCTGATGACCCGGTGCACGAGCACGTGCTCTCCCACGTATCGCGGATCCTCTTCGTCGAGCGCGCGGGCCACCGTCTTGACCCACATGCAGGAACCGTCCTCGCGCACCATCCGGTAGACAACGCCGTTGCGTCCGCCCAGCACCAGATCCTCGGATTCGATGAATTGCGCCAGGGCGAACCGGTCGTCCCAGTGCACGGACTCGAAAGCGTCGCGTCCATGCAGCTCGAGCGGCGCTTGGCCGAACAGGTCGAGCGAACCGGCAGAAACATAGAGATAACGGAAATTCACGTCAACCAGCGCCACCATGCCCGGCGCCGGGTCAGTCGCTGTACTACGTTGAGTCTGAGCCGTCATCTATCCATCCATTTGTGAGCGCTCCCGTTGTGCGACCGGCGCGTCCCCTTCGCGGGAGCGCTCGGCCTGAACACGGTGCATGCCGTTGTGCGAGGTACTGACGCGCCATCGGCAGTACAGGGAACGTTGCAAAGGATAGGGGCGATCGGCACGGGTGACGGTGTGCCAGCCAACAAAAGCCGGCAGTTTCTCATTTATGACGGCCTGCCTGGCCGTTTTCCTTCGTCAAAAACGCCCGCGTTTCGCCCGCCGCACCGGCCTCGGGAGGGGCGAGACGGGCGTCGTCGGGCACGCAGGCGGGCCGCGCCGGCCCGCGCGGGCCGGTCAGTTGCGACGCGGCGGGGGCGACGTCGGCGACGGCGAGCCGCTCTGCTCGTAGCGCGTGGTGCCGTCGGCGGCGGCGATTTGCTCGACCTTGTTGCGGGCGCCGCAGACCGGGCACCGGAACAGCAGGCCTTGACCTTCGTCGTGGATATCCACGTCGGACAGCTCCCACTCGCTGCGGCAGGGTTGGTTTCGGCAGGTAAACATCGCTTTCTTGGACATGGCAGGGCGCCGCAAAGGGGCGTGCAGGTTGTTCGGAGCGCCCATGACACGCGGCGCTTCGAAGGGTGGTTCCGGACAAAGCCCGCAGTGTACCTTGCCGCCGCTCCGGCCTCGCGACAAAACAGGGATCGTCACGCCGGGCCGCGCCGTCACGGCACCATGCCAGGCCGGGCCGCGCCGGGCCGCGTCAGGCCGCGCCGCGGCGGGCCGGGCCACGCCACACGCGCAGGCCGAGGGCCAGGCACGCCGCCAGCAGGGCGAAGGCGAAACAGACCACGCCGCCCCAGCGATGCGCCTCCCAGAACCAGCCGCCCGCAGAGCCGAGCACGCTCGATCCCAGATAATACGCGAGCAGATAGAGCGATGCCGCGTGTCCCTTCGCGCCATTGGCGAGCGCTCCCACCCACCCGCTCGCCACCGCGTGGGTGATGAAAAAGCCGATGGTGATCGCGACCAGACCGACGATCGTCGCGGGCAACGACGCCGGCAAGGTCAGCAACAGCCCAAGCACCGCCACGGCGATGCCGCTGATCATCACGGGACCGCGGCCGAAGCGGTCCGCCAGCGCGCCCGCCGCCGACGACGCGACCATGCCGAACAGGTAGGCGCTGAAGATCAGCCCGGTCTCGCTGGCGCTCAGATTGAACGGCGCGCCCAGCAAGCGAAAGCCCGCGTAGTTGTAGACGGTCACGAACGCCCCCATCACCAGACAGCCGACGCCGAACAGCGCGGGCAGTTGCGGATGCGCCAGATGGCGGCGCCACAAGGCCAGGTGATGCGCCGGCCCCAGCCCGGTGCGCGGCGTGAAGTTCCGGGAAACGGGCAGCAGCCAGACGAAGGCCGCGGCTGCCAGCAGATCGATCACGCCCAGCGTCATCATCGCATGACGCCAGGAAAACGCATCGGTCAGAAAACTCATGCCCACGCGCCCCATCATGCCGCCGAAGGCGGTACCGCCGACATACAGCCCCATCGACAGTCCCAGGCCGCGCGGGTCGATTTCCTCGGCCAGATAGGCCATCGCGACGGCCGGCACGCCTCCCAGCACGAACCCCTCGAGCGCACGCGCCAGCAGGATCAGGTGCCAGCTGGGCGCGATGGCCGCCAGGACGTTGAAGGCCGCCGCCAGCGCCATCGACGTGAACATCAGGCCGCGGCGGCCGACGCGTTCGGATACCGCCCCCGCGCACAGTATCGAGAACGCGAGAAAACCGGTGGAAAGCGACAGGGCCAGCGAACTCTGCGCCGCGCCGATGCCGAACTCCACGGTCAGCGCCGGCAACAGGGGCTGCACGCAGTACAGCAGCGAAAACGTGGCGAAGCCCGATAGAAACAGCGCAAGGCTGATGCGCCGGTACGCCGGCGAGCCGCGCGTCACCCAGGCGAGCGCTGCGGGAGCGGGCGCCGGGACCGGGGCCGGGGCATCGCCTTGAATGACCGCCGGTGGCGAACCGGCGATCGGAGGCGCACCGGCGACGGGCGGCGCGGGGGCGAACGGCGGCACGGGAGCGAGCGGTTCCGGAGCGGCGGGCTTGAAACGGGAGGTCATGGGGAATCTCATGGACGATGCGGTATTTTCCCGCCGTCGAGATCTGCTGTCCAATATATAGTATTGCGTAACGCGATATCTGGAAGCACTATCATGGAACTTCGGCATCTGCGCTATTTCCTGGCCGTAGCGCAGGAAGCGAGCTTCACCCGCGCGGCGGCCCGTCTCGGGCTGGGTCAGCCGCCGTTGAGCCAACAGATCAAGCAGCTCGAACAGGAACTCGGCGTGCGCCTGTTTCGCCGCACCTCCCACGGCGTAGTGCTGAGCGACGCCGGCCGCGCGTTCGAGCCCGAGGCGCAGCGGGTGCTCGACGACACGCAGCGTGCCATGCGCGCGGCGCAGCGCGCGGGGCGCGGCGAGACCGGCATCCTGCGCGTCGGCTTCACCGGTTCGGCCGCGTTCAATGCGGTCGTGCCCGATTCGATCCGGCGTTTTCGTACGGCCTTTCCGAAGGTGGAATTGACGCTGGAGGAAGCCACGACCTCCCATCTGCTGCAAAGTCTGCAGGAAAACCGTCTCGACGCCGCTTTCATCCGCCCCGGCGCGGCCCTGACCGCCGGCCTGGATCTCCACCGCTTTCCCGACGAAGCGATGAAGATCGTCGTCGCGTCCGATCACCCGCTCGCCGGGCGCACCGGCGCGGCGCTGGTCGAACTGACACACGAACCCTTCGTGCTGTTCCCGCGCGAGATCGGCCTGTCGATCCGCGAAACCGTGCTGGAGGCCTGCATCGCCGCCGGCTTCACGCCCCGGCTCGGGCAGGAGGCGCCGCAAATCTCCTCGGTCATCAATCTGGTGGCGGCGGCCCTCGGCGTCTCGATCGTCCCGGCGGCGATCGCCAAGGTTCAGGTCGACGGCGTCCGCTATCTCGATATCATCGGCGACGCGCCCCGCGCCAGGCTTGCCGTCGCCACCCGCGTCGGCGGCGCCGAGGCGACGGTCGCGAATTTCCTGCATCTGCTGGGTTGAGGGAGGCGGACGGCGCGCCTCGCGACATGTTGCCGCGCCATCCGGCAGGCCCGATGCTCCTCCCCCCGGCGCCTCGGGCCAACGGCGGCGCGCGACGTCCACGCACGCCGCCAACGGGGATTAGCGCGAAGACGACCCCATTTTCTTGCTATACTCGAAGGCGCCCGTCGGCGCTGTTGGCGTCCCGAACCGACACCGGGCCCATGGCATGCGATCGCCCCGCCGCATCGCGCCCCCTCGCACGGGACGCCCCGCCGGCGCGACGCGCAGCGCGACCGGAAAGCACTCCGAACCCCTTTCCCAAGGCTTTCGAATCCTTTCCGCCCCCCATGCCCCGTGGTCGCCCGGTGGTCGGTTTCCCCCCGGATCCGCCCGTACTGCGCCGCCCGAGATTTCCGCCATTTCCGTGATAGAGCGAGGTTAACGAGAAACATGTCCACAACGTCGAAGATCATTTACACCCTCACCGATGAAGCGCCCGCGCTGGCGACCTACTCGCTGCTGCCCATCGTCAAGGCCTTCACGCAGTCGTCGGGCATCGCGGTCGAGACGCGCGACATCTCGCTTGCCGGTCGCATCATTTCGCTGTTTCCCGAACACCTCGAAAGCAATCAGCGCATCGCCGACGACCTGGGCGAACTCGGTCAGCTGGCGACCACGCCCGAGGCGAACATCATCAAGCTGCCGAACATCAGCGCCTCGGTGCCGCAGTTGAAGGCCGCCATCAAGGAATTGCAGGCGCAGGGCTACAAGCTGCCGGATTACCCCGACGACGCGCGGACCGATGCGGAAAAAGACGTCAAGGCGCGCTACGACAAGGTCAAGGGCAGCGCGGTGAACCCGGTGCTGCGCGAGGGCAATTCGGACCGCCGCGCGCCGCTCTCCGTGAAGAACTACGCGCGCAAGCACCCGCACAAGATGGGCGCCTGGAGCGCGGACTCGGCCTCGCATGTCGCGCATATGTCGGAAGGGGATTTCTACGGCAGCGAGCGTTCGGTGCTGATCGAGACCGCGGGCAACGTCAAGATCGAACTGAGCGCCAAGGACGGCGCGGTGACCGTGCTGAAGGCGAAGACCAGCGTCAAGGCGGGCGAGATCATCGATGCGTCCGTGCTGGGCAAGAAGGCGCTGCGCAGCTTCATCGCCGCGGAAATCGCCGACGCGAAGGCCAAGGGCGTGCTGCTTTCCGTGCATCTGAAGGCGACGATGATGAAGGTCTCGGACCCGATCATCTTCGGCCAGATCGTCTCGGAATACTACAAGGACGTGCTCGAGAAGCATGCCGACGTCCTGAAACAGGCCGGTGTCGACGTCAACAACGGCATCGGCGACCTGTACGCGCACCTGAAGGACCTGCCGGCCGAGAAGCGCGCCGAGATCGAAGCGGACATCCAGGCCGAGTACGCGCGGCGCCCGCAGCTGGCGATGGTCAATTCCGACAAGGGCATCACGAACCTGCACGTGCCCAGCGACGTGATCGTCGACGCATCGATGCCCGCGATGATTCGCGATTCCGGCAAGATGTGGGGCACCGACGGCCAGTTGCACGACACGAAAGCCGTGATCCCCGACCGCTGCTACGCGGGCGTCTACCAGACCGTCATCGCCGACTGCAAGAAACACGGCGCCTTCGACCCGGTGACGATGGGAAGCGTGCCCAATGTCGGACTGATGGCACAGAAGGCCGAGGAATACGGTTCGCACGACAAGACCTTCCAGATCCCCGCCGACGGCGTGGTGCGCGTCACCGACGACGCCGGCAAGGTCCTGCTCGAACAGACCGTGGAGACGGGCGACATCTGGCGCATGTGTCAGGTCAAGGACGCGCCGATCCAGGACTGGGTCAAGCTCGCCGTCAACCGCGCCCGTGCCACCGGCACGCCGGCGGTGTTCTGGCTCGATCCGGCCCGTGCGCACGACGCCCAGGTGATCAAGAAGGTCGAAACCTACCTGAAGGACCACGACACCGCGGGACTGGACATCCGCATCATGTCGCCCGTCGAGGCCACGCAGTTCTCGCTCGACCGCATCCGCGCGGGCCAGGACACGATCTCGGTGACGGGCAATGTGCTGCGCGACTACCTGACCGACCTGTTTCCGATCATGGAACTGGGAACCAGCGCCAAAATGCTGTCGATCGTACCGCTGATGAGCGGCGGCGGCCTGTTCGAAACCGGCGCGGGCGGTTCGGCGCCGAAGCATGTGCAGCAGTTCCTCGAAGAAGGCTTCCTGCGCTGGGATTCGCTGGGCGAATTCCTGGCGCTGGCCGCTTCGCTGGAGCATCTCGGCAATGCATACGGCAATCCGAAGGCGAACGTGCTGGCGAAGGCGCTCGATCAGGCCACCGGCAAATTCCTCGATTTGAACAAGTCGCCGTCCCGCAAGGTCGGTGGCCTGGACAACCGCGGCAGCCACTTCTATCTGGCACTGTACTGGGCGCAGGCGCTCGCCGAGCAGACCGAGGACGCGGCGCTGCAGAAGGAATTCGCCGGCGTCGCCAAGACCCTGGGCGAGAACGAGGAAAAGATCGTCGCCGAGCTGGCGGCCGCGCAGGGCAAGCCGGTCGATATCGGCGGCTATTACCGCTCGGACGACGCGTTGATCAAGCAGGCGATGCGGCCCAGCGCCACATTGAACGGGGTCATCGACGCGGCCGCCTGAGCGCTTCACGATGCCGCACGCCTGACATCGGGGCGTGCCGGAATGCCGGCCAGCCTCTGGGGCCGGCATTTTTCATTCCGCCTGCGACAAGCCCCCCGCCGGAATCATCGCCGGGAATCGGCTAGTATGAAAGTCGACCCAGGTGCGCGCCGCGGCATGCGCCGCGCACCCGAGCGCCGAACCGACCACGGAATCGGCCGCGCGCGCCCGTCTTTCCGGTCCGCCGCATGCGCTGCTTCCCTTCCCCTGCACAGGAGCCTTTCATGATGAATCGCAACAATCCCGTATGGTTGATCACCGGCTGTTCGACGGGCTTCGGCCGCGAGCTGGCTAAACTGGTGCTGGCGCGCGGCTGGCGCGCCGTCGTCACCGCGCGCGACCCGTCGACGTTGCAGGAACTCGTCGCCGCGCACCCCGAAACCGCGCTGGCGCTGCAACTCGACGTCACCGACCGCAAGCAGATCGCGCAGGTGGTGGAAGCGTCGACCAAACGCTTCGGGCAGATCGACGCGCTGGTCAACAATGCCGGTTACGGCTATCTCGCGGCCATCGAGGAAGGCGAGGACGACGCGGTGCGGGCGATGTTCGAGACGAATGTGTTCGGACTCGTCGACATGACCAAGGCCGTGCTGCCGGTCATGCGCGCGCAACGCAGCGGCCTGGTGGTGAACGTGTCGTCGATCGGCGGCCTGACGAGTTTCGCGGCCACGGGCTATTACCACGGCACCAAATACGCGGTCGAAGGCATTTCAGAGTCGCTCGCGCTGGAGGTCAAGCCACTGGGCATCGACGTCATGCTGGTCGAACCCGGCCCGTTCCGCACCAACTGGGCGGGCCCGTCGATCAAGCAGTCGGCGGTGCGCATCGGCGACTACGACGCGACCGCGGGCGAGCGCCGCCGTCAGACCAACGAGCGCAGCGGCAAACAGCCCGGCGACCCGGTCCGCGCCGCGCAGGCGATCATCGACGCGTCCCTGTCCGACACGCCGCCGTTGCGCCTGGTGCTCGGCAAGGCCGCGCTCGATCTGGCGCACCAGAAACTCGAACGCCTGCGGACCGATTTCGACACGTGGGAAAGCACCACGTTGGGCGCGGACTTCCCGGCGGGCCAGGGCTGAACAGAACGATACATGGAACATACCTGGCAATTCTTTCGGGCCGGCGGCGTCGACCAGGTGGCAATTCGTAACGGCGCCGACCTTGCCCACCTGGACGAACTCGACCAGAAACTGTGGGTCGCGCTGGCCTGCCCCACCCGGGGCGTCGAGATCGATGCCCGCACCCTCGACCTGATCGACACCGATCAGGACGGCCGGATCCGCCCCCCCGAACTGATCGCCGCATGCCGCTGGGCGTGCGCGCAACTGCGCGATGCCGACGATCTGATCGCGGGCGGGGATTCCCTGCCGCTCGCATCGTTCGCCGATGCCACCGAAACCGGCACGGCGCTCGGCGTGGAAGCGGCCCGCATTCTCGAACTGCTTGGCAGAAAGGACGACACGACCCTGACGCTCGAAGATGTCAGCGACCGGTCGCGCCTGATCGCGGCGATGCGCTTCAACGGCGACGGCATCGTCACCGTGAAGACGTCGGACGACGCCGCGATCCAGACCGTCATCCAGCACATCATCGACACGCAGGGCGGCGTTCGCGACCTGGGCGGCGAAATGGGCATCGACCGGGACCGCGCCGACGTTTTTTTCACGCACGCCGCCGCGCTGCGCGACTGGCAGCACAAGATCCGCGGCGACGCGGCCGTGCTGCCGTTCGGCGAAGCCACCGGCGCGGCAGTCACCGCGCTCGAGGCGGTGCGCGGGAAGGTCGACGATTTCTTCGCGCGCTGCCGTCTGGCCGCCTACGACGCGCGCGCGACGGCCGAGATGAACCCGTCGCCGGAGCGCTACCGCGACATCGCCGCGCTGACGCTCTCGCTCGCCGCGCCGGCGATCAGCGAACTGCCCCTCGCCCCGGTCGCGGCCGACGTCTGCCTGCCGCTGCTCAGCGAGTCCGTCAACCCCGCCTGGGCGCAGGCCGTGCGCGTCTTCCAGCAAAAATGCGCGGCACCGCTGTTCGGCGCGGACGTGGCGATGCTCGGCGAGGCGCAGTGGACCGCGCTGCAGACGCTGCTGCAACCGTACCGCCAGTGGCTGGCGACGCGACCGGCCACCAGCCTGGATACGATCGCGCTGGAGGATATCGTGGCGATCGCCGAGGGCGACGCCCGGGACGTCGTCAACGCGCTGATCGATGAAGACAAGGAGATCGAGCCGCACAACGCGCGTATCGTCGAACTCGAAAAGCTATTGCGCTTCAAACGCGACCTGCTGCGGCTGGTGCACAATTTCGTGTCGTTCAAGGAGTTCTACCGGCGCGAGGGGGCGATCTTCGAGGCCGGCACGCTGTTTCTGGACGGGCGCAGCTGCGACCTGACGATCCAGGTGTCCGACATGGCCAAGCATGCCGCGCTCGCCGGTCTGGCGAAGGCTTGCCTCGCCTACTGCGAATGCCGGCGTCAGGGCAAGAAGATGACGATCGTTGCGGCGTTTACCGCCGGCGACACGGACTTCCTGTTCGTCGGCCGCAACGGCATTTTCTACGACCGCTCGGGCGACGATTGGGATGCGACGATCATCAAGATGATCGACAACCCGACCAACGTCGGCCAGGCCTTTCTTTCGCCGTACAAGAAATTCATTCGCGCGATCGAGGAACAGGTGGCCAAACGCGCGGCCGCCAGCGACACGACGGTTCAGAACGGGTTGGGTTCGCTCGCCAGCGGCATCGCCGCCACCGGCACCGCGAACGCCGCGGCAGCGGCGCCCGCACCCGTCCAGGCTCCCGGTCCGCGCCGCATCGACGTGGGCACGGTGGCCGCGCTTGGCGTGGCGCTGGGCAGCATCAGCGCGGTGCTGGTCGGCTTGTTCGGCAAATTCATCGAACTCGGCTGGTGGATTCCGGTCGCCCTGCTCGGCATCATGATGGCCATCTCCGGCCCGAGCATGGTGGTGGCCTGGCTGAAGCTGCGCGAGCGCAGCCTCGGGCCGATCCTGGACGCCAGCGGCTGGGCGATCAATGGCCGGATGAAGGTGAATGTGCGACTGGGCGGCCTGCTGTCCAAAACGGCGCGCATTCCGCTGAACGCCCTGGCGCTGAACGACCCTTACGCGAAAAGCAACCGGGGCCGCTACGCGGTCGCGGTTGCGATCGTCGTCGCCGTCGTGGCCATCACCGGCTGGCGTTTTGGCTGGGTGGATCGCTATCTGCCGGCGCAAGCGCACTTCGCGGCGGTGGAGGCCTGGCTGAAGGCGGTATCGTAGCGCGGCAGTCACGGCCGTATGGCGAAGCCGTACGGCCGACGCGCCCCCCGGGAAATGTCTAGCGCGCTTTCTTCATCGCGCGTTCGGCCTCGCGATATGCAAGTTCGGCCATCAGTTCGGCCCACGTCGCGAGCAGCGACTCGTCGTTCGAGAGAAACAGCGGATCCCGTACCCAGGGGCCGATGTCGGCCTCCCGCCAGCCGGTTTCGAAGATGCGCAGATCCTCGTCGTCCGAAGTGCCCTGCAGCATCAGTTCCGCATGCGACTCGACGCTGCGGATGGCCACCTCGGTGGTAGGCACCTGACGCAAGGTCGCCAGCACCTGCGCCGCCTTGCGCACCGCCGCGCCGCGCGCCCCCGCCTGGATGAAGATCACCGTCTCGGGCAGGGGGGCTTCGCAGATCAGGCGAAACAAGGTGCTTTTGCAGCGCTCGGACAGACTCATCGCAATGCTCGCGTGGGGTTGGTTACCCAGACTTTACCGCAGACCTTCACGAAATAGATGGCGCGCGGAATATAAAACGCATCATGGCGGCGCCCGTCCCGGGCATGCCGCTCAGCGCGTTTCGCCGGCGCGCTTCGCCACGCCACCCCTATCCGGCGCGGCGCCGGACGTGGCCTCTTCGATCTCGCGTGTCTCCGGCATCGCTTTCCAGACGAGCAGCACCGCCAGCGCGCCCATCGCCGCCAGGCCGAAGAAGGCCGCCGAACTGCCGAACCGGTCGGCGGCGAAACCCGCGACCGACGTGCTGAGGGTCGCCCCGACGCCCGCGGCCAGCCCGAAAAAGCCGATGCACAGGTTGTAGCGCCCCTTGCCGCCCGCGACGTCCGCGGCGATCAGCGGCAGCATCACGCCGAAGACGGCGGCGCTCAGGCCGTCGAATACCTGCACCGGCACCAGCAGGTAAGGGTTGCTGGCGTTGCTGACGAGCGCGAACAACAGTGCGCGCACCGGCAGGGCGGAAAACCCCAGGATCAGGATCGGCCGCCGGCCCCAGCGCTGCGAGGAACGTCCCACCCAGGGCGACATCGCCGCCACGATGATCTGCGGCACGATGATGCAGGCGGCGATCACCAGCTGCACGTGGTCTCCCATGCGCAGGGTCACCTCGCCGGCGGCCAGGTTCAGCATCGCCGCATTCGACAGATGGAACAGAATGATGCAGGCGGCGAAGATCAGCAGGCGCCGGTCCCGCAGCAGCGTGACAAGGGACTCGCGCGGCGGCGCGGCGAGGACGTCATGCGCGTCACCCGCCGCCGCACCCGCCGCCGCACCCGCACCCGCACCCGCACCTGCCGCACCCGCACCCGCACCTGCCGCGCCCTGCCCCGGGACGCCGCGGCCGCGCTGCGCCCCGCCCTGCTCGATCATGCCGAGCGCGATGATGGAGGGCACCGTCAGCGCCGCGGTCAACCAGAAAATGCCCCGTACCGACACGTATTGGCCGAACAGCCCCATGATCAATGCCGCGCAGGCGCTCCCGATCGATGCCCAGCGGGCATTGCGCCCGAGCCGGTCCCCCAGGTTCTTGCGTCCCACGAGCGCGAGCGAGATCGCTGCGATCGCCGGCACCAGCATGCAGCTGGCGAAACCATGCAGAATTTCCGCGAAGATCACCGAGACCCATGCGGTGCTGATGGCGAACAGGATCGCGCTCACCGTCACCGCGCCGATCGCCGCGACGGCTGCGCCGCGCTTGCTGCGCAGCGCATCCACCACGGCGCCCGCCGGCAGCTGACTGACCATGGCGGTGACGGTACCCACGCTCAGGGCGATGCCGATCTCGCCCTGCGTCCATTTCTCGGAGGCAAGGTAGGACGCGATGAAGGGTCCGAAACCGGTCTGGACATTGGCCATGAAGAAGTTGAGCCAGTCCAGCGCACGAATACTACGAATAGTGGCCATGAATGCGGTCGCTATTTCGGAGCGCGCGCGGCGGGAACCGCTGGCGCCGATGCCGGTACGGCGGCTGGCGCGGGCCCCGGCGCGGCCGACGCCGGAACGGCGGGCGCGGCCGCGCCGCTCGCGGGCATCACGACATGCGCGGCCTGGCCCGGCTCATAGCGTGGCGAGGCTTCGAGCTGACGCGCATCGAGATCCGTTTCGAGGTGCGCCGTCGCGCCCTTGGCAACCACGTGCAACGTCGACCAGTCGGCCGCGATCAGTAGCTTCTCGTGGATCAGCGAGTTGCTGACATCCAGTACCACGGCGCGCGCGCGTCCCTCCGCGTCCACCAGGACGTCGACCACCCGGCCCGCGGCGGTGCCGTCGCGCATGTTCACCGCGCTGTCCATCAGATTCACCCCGCCTGCCGGCGGTACCGGGCTGCCGCCGGAGGCCGGCGCGCTCGCCACCGGATCGATGGCCGCCGACTTGAGTATCAGCAACGGCTTCCCGATGGTGGTATCGAAACGGAAGGCATCCCACGGCAGGCTCACCTTGCGGTCGCCCACCCCCATGAATCCCGCCAGGTTGATGACGACCTGGCGGGGCCGGCCGCGCGCATCGGCGACGGCATCGACCGCCCGGCCGACGGTACCGGTGCCGCGCTGCACCTCGGCGTCGAGCAGACCGCGGAACTGCCCGTGCGGCAGATCGTGCACGACCACCAGGGGCGCCGGCGCCGGGGGCGGCGCGGGCGCCTCTTCGGGCGCCGGCTTGGCGTCTTCGACACGCCGCGCCGGACGTGCCCGGTGCACGGGCCGCGGCGCCGGTTTGCGCGCGACGATGCCGCCCGAGAGCCGGGCCACCGGCGGCGGGGGCATGTCGGGTACGGGCAGACAGGCCGCGGGCGGCGGCGCGGGCGGCGGAATCGCCGGTATGACCACGGCATCGACGATCGTGGCGCTTCCCGGCGAAAGCGTGGTGGTGCAGCCGCCCAGCAGCGCCAGTACGCACAGCGCCGCCAGCAGCCACCACGCCGCGGTCCACGCCGCGGGGTACGGCACGGAATACGGCGCGAATGCCGAACGCGCGGGCGGGTACACCACCACGCGAATGCCGGAGGGATGACTGAACGACACGTTCCGTAACCCGATCGGGCCGGTGCTCGCTGTCGGAATCGGGCTATGCGTCCTCATGGGGCGACAGGTCCTGCAGACAGGTGGAAAGGGAAGCCGGCGGCGCGCTGGCGGAAACGTCGCAAAGCCGCCGCGCGGCAACCGGTCATGGGCAGCGCCGTCGCCGGCGCTCACGCCGGCGCTCGGGGCGACAGAGCCGCCATGGTAGTGCATTCCCGGGGAGTCGTGCTACTGCGATCGTGCCAGCGCATAAAGTCGGTGTTAAGCTTGCGACCGCAAATGTTGCGTCCGCTACAGTGTGTAGCCGGAAGCGTTTCGACGCATCCGCGACGCGGCCGTACCACGAACTCAGGCACCGATGAAGCGCATATTGATAGTCAAGATCACCTCGCTGGGCGACGTGGTTCTCGCTCAGCCCGTCGTGGCGGATCTGCGCCGGGCCTACCCTGGCGTGGTGATCGACTGGGCGACCGATGCGGCGTTCGCCGAGATCCCCGGCTGGAATCCCGGCGTCTCGCGCGTGCATCGCGCGCCGCTGCGCCAGTTCAAGCGGCTGCGCAACCGCGCGGGCGCGATGGCGATACTGCAATCGGTGCAAGCGCTGCGCACGCACCGTTACGATGCGGTGCTCGACATCCACGGCGCGTACAAGAGCGCGATCGTGGCCTTCCTGGCCCGGGCCAGGCGGCGCTACGGCTATGAAAGCAAGGCGCTGGGCGAACGCGGCGCGGGCTTCGCCTACAGTCACCGGATGCACCGGCCGAGCGGCATCGGTGCGGTGGAAGGCATGCGCGCCAGCGTCGCGAACACACTGGGCTACACCCTCGAACCCACCCCCGACTTCGGCCTCGTGGTACCGGCCGCAACCGCCGCGGACACCGTGCCGCCCTTGCCGCCGCGGACCGCGTTGTTCCTGCATGGCGCGTCGAAGGATGAAAAGAACTGGCCGATCGCGCACTGGGTGGCCACCGGCCAGGCACTGGCCCGCCAGGGCATCGCGGTTGCCTTGCTCTGGAATTCGGATGCCGAGCATACGCGCGCGCTGGCGATCGCCGCGGAAATTCCCCAGGCGACGGTTTTGCCGCGTCTGACGCTGTCGGAGTGCGCGCGCGTGATCGCCAGCGCGGCGTTGGTGATCGGTGTCGATACCGGCCTGACGCACCTCGCCCATGCGTTTCGTCGGCCATCGGTCATGATCTTTCTGGCAACCTCGCGCAACCACTTTGGCATCGACGCACCCGGCTCGGCGATATCGCTCGGCGACCGCGGGCAATGTCCGACACCCGAGGCGGTGCTGGCGGCGGCGCATGAAGTGCTGGCGGGCACCGCCGACGCGCGGTCCCTGCCGACGGCAACGCCTGGACCTGCCGCGGTGCCGCCGCAGCCGTCCTAGAAGACGCCGGTCGCCTGCCCAATATATGGGAGGGGTTTTCACATATTGTCAATGCCGAGCAGCTGTGTCTAAAATCGCAGCCACACTGATCGGAGACATTCCTGACGATGCCAAGCACGCTCGCCTCCCCCGCCGAGGCGTCCTCTTCCCCGGGTCATGCCGTGATGCCGACGGGCGCGCCGGCAGTGCTCGACACCGCTCGCCTGCAGTCAGGCACGCAGACACTCCTGCGCGGCCTCGCCATTCTCGAAGCCAGCGCCGCTGGCGCCCACGATCTCAAGACCCTCGGCGCGCTGCTTGGCACCACGCGCAGCACCACGCACCGGCTGGTCTCCAGCCTGGTGCACGCGCGCTACCTGCGGCTTGGCCCGGACGGCATCGCCCTCGGGCCCCGTCTGATCGAACTGGGCGCCGTCGCGCTCGAGCAGATGCCGCTGACCACCGTGGCGCTGCCGCATCTGCAGTCCCTGGCCGCGGCCACGCACGATACCGTGCATCTGGGCGTGCGCGACGGCAACGACGTGCTCTATATCCACAAGATCGCCGGCACGCGCGGCCTGGAGATGCGCTCGCGCATCGGCCACCGGATGCCGCTGGCGACCACCGGCATCGGCCGCGCGCTGATGCTCGACCTGTCGCCGGAGGAATGGGCTCGCCTGCAGGGGATCGCCGATGCCGGCCAGGGTGCGGGCGAAGATACGGAACGGGTTGCGGGCGATGCTGCCGGACGTGTCCGCCGAACGGACGCCACGGACGCCGCAGATGACGCAGCGCGGCACGATGCGGGTATCTACGCGCATCGCATGAGCCAGTACGCCGCGCGCGGCTGCGCGCTCGACATCGAGGACAACGAGCCGTCGATCTGCTGCGTGGCCGCGCCGGTGCGGGACGCCACGGACCGGATCGTCGCGGCGATCAGCGTCGCGAGCACCGCGCATTACATGACGCCGGAACGCATGGAGCAGCTGATCCCGGTCGTCCAGCAGCACGGCCGGGCGATTTCCGAGGAACTTGGCTGGCGCGCGCCGGCCGGCAACCGGACGATCCGGCGATGAGCGGCCGCGTCGACACGCCGCGTCCTTCGACGCCCGCCGGGAACCCTTCCGCGTCGTCCGCCATCGCCGGCGAAGCGGCGCTGATCGGCCTGGACTGGGGCACCTCGTCGCTGCGCGCCTATCTTTTCGACCGGCACGGCCGCACGCTCGCCGAACGCGCGCTGGGCTACGGGATCATGCGCCTGCCGCCGTCCACCGCGCAGACCGCCGACGATGCGGACGGCGGTGCACCCGCCGTCGCCGACAGGACCGACGCCAGCAGGACCGACGCCGACAAGACCGCCTTCGACCGGGCGCTCGATCTCGCCTGCGGCGACTGGCGCGATGCGGCGCCCACGCTGCCGATGCTGGCCTGCGGCATGGTCGGCAGCGCGCAGGGCTGGCGCGAAGTGCCCTACGTCGAGCGGCCCGCCGGCGCCGCGCAGCTTGCCGCCGGCCTGGGCCGGGTGACGACGGCCCGGGGCACACCCCTGCATATCGTGCCGGGCGTGATCCGGCGCGGCGCCCTGCCCAATGTGATGCGCGGCGAGGAAACCCAGGTCATCGGCGCGCTGCACCCGGACGACGCCACGGTGCGGCTGATCGGTCTGCCCGGCACGCATGCGAAATGGGCGCTGGTCCGCGCGGCGCGAATCGACGATTTCGCGACCTTCATGACCGGCGAGGTGTTTCATGCGCTGTCGACCCACACGATTCTCGGCCGCACGATGACGACGCCCGCCGTGCCCGATACCACGGCCTTCCTGCGCGGCGTCGACGTCGCGCGCGAGCAGTCCGACGCCGGCATGCTGTCGACGATATTCACCTCCCGCACGCTCGGCCTCACCGGCGAATTGCGCGCCGACCAGCAACCCGACTATCTGTCAGGACTGCTGATCGGCCATGAACTGGCCGGCCTGGCGGCGGTACTGCGCGCCAACGACGCGAACGATGTCGCCCATCTCGGCCTGGCCGCGGCCCGCCCCGGCAGGGTGCCGGCAACGGCACTGGCCGGACTGGCCCCCACGTTGATCGGCGATGCGGCGCTCTGCACGCGTTACCGGCTCGCGCTGAGCCGCTTCGGCTGCGACGCCGTCGGACTCGCGCCACATGCCGCGCCCCACGGCTTGTGGCGCATCGCGACCGCCGCCGGCCTGGTGCCGGAAGCGGCCCCGCTTACTTCCATCGGATCTCCGGCATGACCGTTTCCCTGCTGACACACCCCGTCGTCGATACCCGCCTCAGGCAAGGGCTCGACGCCTGCCCGCTCATCGCGATCCTGCGCGGCATCACGCCGCCCGACGCGGTCGCCGTCGCCCAGGCACTGTACACGGCCGGCTTTCGCGTGATCGAAGTGCCGTTGAACTCCCCCCAGCCGTTCGACAGCATCGCCGCGATCGCCGCCGCCTTGCCGGCCGACGCGTGCATCGGCGCGGGCACCGTGCTCGAACCGGCGCTGGTGGACAAGGTCGCGGCGGCGGGCGGCGCGCTGATCGTCATGCCGCACGGCGACCCCGACGTGATACGCGCGGCGAAAAGCGCGGGCCTGGCCTGCGCGCCCGGCGTCGCCACGCCCACCGAAGCGTTCGCCGCGTTGCGTGCCGGCGCGGACGTGCTGAAGATGTTCCCCGCGGAACAGCTCGGGCCGGTGGTCGTCAAGGCGTGGCGCGCGGTGATCCCGCGCACGGTCGCGCTGCTGCCGGTCGGCGGCATCACGCCCGAGACCATGGCCGTGTTCACCGCCGCGGGCGCGAGCGGCTTCGGCCTCGGCTCCGCGCTCTATCGCCCCGGCGACACCGCCGAACAGGTGGCCGCGAACGCCGCGGCCTTCATCCAGGCGCTGTGACCGCACCATAACAACAACGGAGACCCCATGTCCTCACTTCCCCCCGCCCACGCGTCGGCCGAACCCCTCGTCGCGGCGAATGGCGGCCAGTATCCGAGTCTCGTCGACCGCGCCGTGCTGATCACCGGCGGCGCCACCGGCATCGGCGAATCGCTGGTCGCGCACTTCGCGCAGCAAGGCGCGCGCGTCGGTTTCGTCGACATCGCCGACGCGGCCGCCGCCGACCTGCTCGGCCGTCTCGGCGAGGTGCGTCACACGCCCGTCTACGCCCACTGCGACCTCACCGACATCGACGCCCTGCGGCACGCCGTCGACACCCTGCGCGCCAGCCTGGGACCGATCTCGGTGCTGGTCAACAACGCCGCGAACGATGTGCGCCATGCCGTGGACACCGTGACGTCGACGTCCTGGGACGCCGGCATCGCCGTCAACCTGAAGCACCAGTTCTTCGCCGCGCAGGCGGTCATCGGCGACATGAAGCAGCTCGGCGGCGGCTCGATCATCAATTTCGGCTCGATCAGCTGGAAGCTCAAACAGGGCGGCATGCCCGTCTACACCACTTCGAAAGCGGCCGTGCAGGGCCTCACCCGCAGCCTCGCGCGCGATTTCGGCCCGTTCAACGTGCGCGTCAACACGATCGTGCCGGGCTGGGTGATGACCGACAAGCAGATCCGCCTGTGGGTGGACGCCACCAGCAAGGACGAGATCGCCCGCGGGCAATGCATCAATCGCGACCTGATGCCCGCGGACATTGCCTGCATGGCGCTTTTCCTGGCGGCCGACGACAGCAGGATGTGCACCGCGCAGGACTTCGTCGTCGATGGCGGCTGGGTATGAAGGCAATCGCGAAACCCGCCGGGCTGGCGGTGGATGCGCGCCATGCGCTGGGCGAAGGCGCGCATTGGGCGCACCACGAGGCGGCGCTCTACTGGACCGATATCGAAGGCGCGCGCTTGTGGCGGCACACCCCCGCCACCGGCGTCACCGACGACTGGGCGATGCCCGAACGCCTGGCGACGTTCGCGATATGCGAGGACGCCCGCTTCGTGCTGCTCGGCCTGGCGTCCGGACTGGCGTTCTTCGAACCGGCGAGCGGCGTCGTGCGTCCCATCACCGACATCGAACCCGGACTGAATACGCGCCTGAACGACGGCAAGTGCGACCGCGCGGGGAACTTCGTGTTCGGCATGAAGGACGAGGCGGCGCCGCCGCAACCCGTCGGCGGCTTCTACCGCCTGAACGCGGACCTGCGCGTCGAACGGCTGCCGCTGCCGGCCGCGGCGATCGCCAACAGCATCGCCTTCAGCCCCGATGGCGGCACGATGTACTACTGCGACTCGGCGACGCGCACGATCCGTTGCTGCGATTACGCGCCCGATGCGCTGCCCACCGCGGACCGTCTGTTCGTGCGCCTTGGCGACGCCCGCGGCGAACCCGACGGCGCGGCCGTCGATGCCGATGGCGGCCTGTGGAGCGCGCATTGGGGCGGGGCCTGCGTGGTGCGCTACGACGCCAGCGGCCACGAAACCGAACGGCTCGCCGTGCCCACCACCCAGCCGACCTGCGTCGCCTTCGGCGGTCCGCTGCTCGACACCCTGTACGTGACCAGCGCGCGCATCGACCTGGACGCCGCGACGCTGGCCAGCGAACCGCACGCCGGCGGCGTCTTCGCCGCGGTGCCAGGGCGCCGCGGACTGGCCGACACCCGGTTCCAGGGCATGCCGCGCTGAGGCGCGCCGTCGTGGTACCCGACATTTCCCTTCTCAAGGATCAGGACGCATTTCGATGAGCAGCGACGATACCAGGCAGGACCCGGAGCAAGACCCCGCGCAACACCCCGGGCAGGCCGACCCGCGAACCGCCGGCAGGCCCCTGCGCAGTCAGGCATGGTTCGGCATCGAGGGCAAGGATGGCTTCATTCATCGTTCGTGGATGAAGAACCAGGGCATTCCGCACGACGCCTTCGATGGCCGTCCGGTGATCGGGATCTGCAATACGTGGTCCGAACTGACGCCCTGCAATGCGCATTTCCGCGAACTCGCCGAGTATGTCAAACGCGGCGTGCGCGATGCCGGCGGCGTGCCGCTGGAATTCCCGGTGATGTCGCTGGGCGAGACCAATCTGCGGCCCACCGCGATGCTGTTCCGCAATCTCGCCTCGATGGACGTGGAGGAATCGATCCGCGGCAACCCGATCGACGGCGTGATCCTGATGGTCGGATGCGACAAGACCACGCCCGCGCTGCTGATGGGTGCGGCGTCGTGCAACGTGCCGGCGATCGCGGTCTCGGGCGGCCCCATGCTCAATGGCCGCTACCGCGGCAAGACGCTCGGTTCCGGCACCGGCGTCTGGCAGATGTCGGAAGCGGTGCGCGCGGGCGAAATGAGCAAGGCGGCGTTCGTGGAAGCCGAGTCGTGCATGAACCGCTCGCGCGGTCACTGCATGACGATGGGCACCGCGTCGACGATGGCGTCGATGGTCGAGGCGCTGGGCATCGGCCTGCCGCAGAACGCGGCGATTCCCGCGGTCGACGCGCGCCGCCAGGTGCTCGCGCAGATGGCCGGACGACGCATCGTCGATCTGGTGCGCGAGGACGTGACGATGGACAAGATCCTCACGCGCCAGGCATTCGAGAACGCCATCCGGGTGAACGCCGCGATCGGCGGCTCGACCAACGCTGTGGTGCATCTGATCGCGCTCGCGCGGCGCATCGGCGTCCCGCTGTCGCTGGACGACTGGGAACTCGGCTCGAACGTGCCCTGCCTGGTCAACCTGCAACCGTCCGGCGAACATCTGATGGAGGATTTCTACTATGCCGGCGGCCTGCCGGTCGTGCTGCGGCGGCTGGCCGAGGCCGGCCTGCTGCATGCGGATGCGTTGACCGTCAATGGCAGCACGATCGGCGCGAATGTCGCCACCGCCGAATGCTTCGACGAAAACGTCATCACGCCGTTCGAGACGCCGTTCAAGGCGCATGCCGGCATCGCCGTGCTGCGCGGCAACCTCGCGCCGCGCGGCGCCGTGATCAAGCCCTCGGCGGCCAGCCCCCATCTGCTCAAGCATCGCGGGCGGGCCGTGGTGTTCGAGAACATCGAGGAACTGCATGCGCGCGTGGACGACGAGACGCTCGACATCGACGAGCATTGCGTGATGGTGCTCAAGGGCGCCGGGCCGCGCGGCTATCCGGGGTTCGCGGAGGTCGGCAACATGCCGCTGCCGGCGAAGGTGCTGCGGCGCGGCATTACCGATATGGTTCGGATATCTGACGGTCGGATGAGCGGCACCGCGTATGGCGCGGTGGTGCTGCACGTGGCGCCCGAATCCGCCGCCGGCGGGCCGCTCGCGCTGGTGCGCACCGGCGACATCATCGACCTCGACGTGGCGGCGCGACGCCTGCATCTCGAGGTCGACGAGGAGGAACTGCAACGCCGCCGCGCCGAATGGTCGCCTCCGCCCCTGCCCGAGCGCGGCTATTACCGGCTCTACGTCGACCACGTGCTCCAGGCCGACGAAGGGTGCGATCTCGATTTTCTGGTCGGCGGCAGCGGCGCGGCGGTGCCGCGCGACTCGCATTGAACGCGTCCTGAGCGCGTACTGAACGCGCTTCGCGACGCTATGTGCCCTACCGCACGTTCGCCCGCACCTAACGGGATTGACGCGTGCGGTCAAGGGTCATCACATTGCATGTGTCATCGATGTGCAACACATCGCAGAACGAAGTAAGCACGAGTAGAAATCTCTATTGAGCCATCATGTAACACGTGGTAAAAATCTATCCGCGCGTTCGATCAAGAAGATTTCTCCTGCGCAGCCCTACGGATAAAGATTTCGAAAGTTCGTGAAAGGGAAACATGAACGAACGCATGTAAAAAAGAGACCGCGCCATATCGTCCCCAGCCGAATGGTCATCAACAATGAATTGGAGGAGCACAATGAAAAAGAAAACGATCGCAGCCCTGGTCGCCGGCCTCGGACTCGCCAGCGCGGCGCAGGCACAATCGAGCGTCACGCTCTATGGTCGTCTCGATAACGGTATCGAGTACATTCATGGCGTCACCAACGGCAACGGCCAGTCAGCGAATCGCTGGCGCGGGGAAAGCGGCGACTGGGGCACCAGCATGTTGGGCTTCAAGGGTACCGAGGACCTGGGCGGCGGCAACTATGCGCTGTTCCAGTTGGAGCAGGGCCTGAACACCGCGAACGGCACGGTCGGCGGCAACGGCGGCTTCAACCGCTGGGCGACGGTCGGCTTGAAGAACAAGGACTACGGCACGCTGTCGGCCGGACGCATGCTGTGGATCTCGAACGGCGTCTGGGACTTCGACCCGTTCGTCCAGGAAGCGTGGTCGTCGGCGTCGCTGGTGCGAGGCCGCAACTGGCCGCAGACCAGCAACAACATTCGCTACCAGTCGCCGGTGGTGGGTGGCTTCGACGTCGAACTGCGGATGTCGCTCGGCAACCAGACCAACTTCAACCAGGGCGCGGTCGGCAGCTATGGGCGCTCGACGGGTGCGCAGTTGACGTACACCAACTCGCTGTTCCAGATCCGCGGCCTGTATGACGAACTGCGCGATTCGAATGGCCGGTTCTCGGACCTGTTCAACTATTCGAAGGAATACGTCGTCGCGGCCAATGTCTTCCTGGGCTCGTTCAAGCTGCAGGGTGCCTACACGCACATGATGGCGGGCGACGTCACGACCGCGGGCGCCGCGACGGCAGCCGACCACGAATGGCTGGGCCTGACCTACCAGGTCAATCCGGTCGTCGCGGTGACCGTGGGTGGGTTCCACATCAACGCCAACGGCAACCCGGCGCAGGGCGGCGGTGCCGCGACGATCTACGAAGTGGGTGGCACCTATAACCTGTCGAAGCGCACGTTCCTGTACCTGACGGGTGCGCAGGCGCGCAATACGTCGAACGCGACCTACGGTCTGGGCGCCAATTCCGTCGGTTCGGCCGACAACGCGCTGCCGGGTCACACGCAGACCGGCTTCTACGCCGGTATCAACCACACGTTCTGAACGTGATCGCCATGCGTCGGGTTCTTCGGGACTCGCCGCATGCGCGCCTTGCCCGGCGAATCGCCGGTCGAGGATTCCGCGAATCCCCTTCCCCTCAGCGCACGTATCCCGCCCGACGGAACCACGCCACCGCATCGGCCAGCGCCTCTCGATAGGGACGGGCGGTATAGCCCAATTCGCGTTTCGCCCGCTCCGACGAAAAGAACATCTTGTACTTCGACATATTGAGCCCGTCGACGGTCACGAACGGTTCACGGTGCGTGATCTTCGCCGCGGCCTCGGCGGCGATCGCCAGCGGATACAGCGGCCAGCGCGGCAGTTCGATGCGCGGCGGCTTGCGTCCGACGATTTCCGCGACGCTGCCCAGCAACTCCCCCAGCGGCACGTCGTCGCCGCCAAGAATGAAATGCTCTCCGATCGGACCGTCCTGCAATGCCTGCAAATGGCCATTGGCGACGTCGTCGACATGCACGAAATTCAACCCGGTATCGACATAGGCCGGCATCTTGCCGTTCGCCGCCTGCACGATCAGACGACCCGTCGGCGTCGGCTTGATGTCGCCCGGTCCGATCGGCGTCGAGGGGTGCACGATCACGGCCGGCAGGTTTTGATGCACGATCATCAATTCGACCAGCCGCTCGGCCGCGACCTTGCTGCGCTTGTATGCGCCGATCGCCTCTTCCTCGTCGAGCCGTGCGTTTTCCCCGACAGGCGTCGTGGCCCCGCGCACGCGCAGGGTCGCGACGCTGCTGGTGTAGACGATCTTCTCCACGCCACACCGCAGCGCCGCCTCCATGACGGTACGCGTGCCATCGACGTTGGTACGGACGATTTCCTGCGGATCCGGTGCCCAGAGCCGGTAGTCGGCCGCGACGTGGAACAGGTAGCGTACGCCGCTCAGCGCACGCTCCATCGCCGGTGCGTCGCGCATATCGGCTTCGACGAGTTCGTAGCCGCGCCCCTCGAAATTGCCGCGCGGGCTGGTGCTGCGGTGCATGACGCGAACATCGAAGCCGGCCCCCTGCGCCAGCCGGGCAACCGCGGCGCCAACGAACCCCGACGCCCCGGTCACGAGGATTTTCTCGGCCGCCATGACGCGTCAGACGAGGGTTTCGGCGACAGCCTTGGGCTTCGCCTTGGCGGGCTTGGCCAGCTTGATTTCCTCGAGCTTGATCTCGACATGCTTGGAGAAGACGAAATCGGCCGGGCGCTGGTTGTCCAGCGGAATGTCCGGCGCCAGCTTGCCTTCGGTGCGAACGCCGCGCAGGCTCACGCCCAGCGCCTTCAACGGATGCGCGATCGTATCCTTGACGGCGGTGGCCTCGAAGCCGCTGTGGACCATGCAATCGGCGCATTTTTCGTAATTGCCGGTGCCGTAATTGTCCCAGTTCGTGTCGTCCATCAACTCGCGATAGGTTTTCGCATAGCCCTCGCCCAGCAGATAGCACGGCTTCTGCCAGCCGAACACGGTGCGCGTCGGGTTGCCCCACGGCGTGCAGTGATAGGTCTGATTGCCGGCGAGGAAATCGAGGAACATGGTGGACTGGCTGAAGGCCCAGTCGCGCCCGCCGCGGCCGCGCCGCAGGATGTCGCGGAACAGCGTCTTGGTCTTTTCCCGATTCAGGAAATGCTGCTGGTCGGGCGCGCGCTCGTACGCATAGCCCGGCGAGACGGTGATGCCGTCGATGCCGAGACGCTTCGTCTCGTCGAAGAACGCGGCCACTTTCTCGGGATCCGCGTCGTTGAACAGCGTGCAATTGATGTTGACGCGGAACCCCTTCTGCTTCGCCAGCTTGATGGCGGCGACCGCACGGTCGTAGACGCCGTCCTGGCACACCGACTTGTCGTGCATCTTCTGGTCGCCGTCGAGATGGATCGACCAGACGAAGAACGGGCTCGGCTCGTAGTCGTCGATCTTCTTTTCCATCAGCAGCGCGTTCGTGCAGAGATAGACGAATTTCTTGCGCGCGACGATGCCGCGAACGACTTCCGGCAGTCCCTTGTGCAGCAGCGGCTCGCCGCCGGCGATCGACACCACCGGCGCGCCGCAGTCGTCGACCGCCTGCAGGCAGTCCGCGACCGAGATTCGCTGGTTCAGGATTTCATCGGGATAGTCGATCTTGCCGCAGCCGGAACAGGCCAGATTGCAGCGAAACAGGGGTTCGAGCATCAGAACCAGCGGATAGCGTCGCTGGCGGGTGAGGTGTTGCTTCATTACATAGGCGCCAACGTACGCCTTCTGCAAAAACGGGATTCCCACAGCGGACTCCTGGTTCGATCGGCAGCGTGTCTGCCGTAACCGTATATTGTATCGAACGTGGACGAATGCTGCTTTGCGCAATCTCCACGCGCTCGCGAATCGTGCGCCGAAACCGCCCGAGCGGTCGCAGCGCACTGCTGGCGGCAGGAAACCCTGCCGCTGTTAGACGATCAGGGAAGGACGCTTCGTCGCCTGCACGGTGGCCTCGTTCGCGCCGCCCTCGGCCTCGCTACGCTGGCAGGCGGGGCAAATGCCCTTGAGCTCGGCGGCGTCGGTCGCGAGCCGGTAGCCCGAGTCCGTGATCTTGTCGAGCAATGCCCGTTCGATTTCCGGCTCGTGCAGCTCGTTGATCGCACCGCAGCGCTGGCACACCAGCAACATGCCGTGATGGCAATGCGTCAGGTCATGGCAGGCGGCAAAGGCATTGATGGACTCGACACGGTGCACGAGTCCCATGGACAACAGGAAGTCGAGCGCCCGGTAAACGGTTGGCGGTGCCGATCCCGCATGCACCTTGCGCATCTCGTCAAGCAGTGTATACGCCTTCGTCGCCTTGCCGGATGTCAGCAGCAATTCGAGCACCTTGCGCCGGATCGGCGTGAGACGCTCTCCGCGACGCTGGCAGTAGCCGTCCGCCAGCGCCAGTTCGGCATCGATCGCCGAAGTCGTCTTGGAAAAGTGCGCCACATGGCCGGGTGCGTCATCCAGGGCATGCAGGGCGGCGTGGGGGTCATTTGCCATGCACCCATTCTACACCGCCGCCCCGCTTGCCGATGTCCGCGCCGGCGGCATGCGATTTGCTGCACTACGGTGTTCGCGGCCGTCCTGCGCCGCCTTCGCCAATGACGGAAACCCACATGACAGACCGCTACGCCTCAGACTCCGCTGTTCCCGGCAACACGCCCGAGCATCCGGCAGCCGACACGACGCCCGGTACGCCGCACCCCGTGCCGATGCACGCCGAGCACCCTGCCCTGCACCGGCGTCGCGGTTTTCTGCAAGCGGCGGGCGCTGGCCTGGCCGCCTCGCTTGCCGGTGGCACGGCGCTTGCCGCCGGCGCCACGGACGGTGGCATGATTGCCGCCGCGGCGGCGAATCGCGTAACCCTGTCGCCGATCGAAAACACCCAGACCGAGGCGCCCGCGCCCACGCCCGATCCGAACGCGCCCCGCGATACGCGCATCGGCTTCGCGATCGTCGGTCTGGGCCGCTTGTCGCTCGACCAGATCCTGCCTGCGATCAGGCAATGCAAGTATGCGAAGGTCAGCGCCCTGGTCAGCGGCGACCCGGACAAGGCGCGCCGCGTCGCGTTGCAATACGGCGTCAAGCCGGACAGCCTCTATAGTTACGAGCGCTACGACGAACTCGCGCAGAATCCCGACGTGCAGGTCATCTACATCGTGCTCCCCAATGCGATGCACGCCGATTTCACGGTCCGCGGCGCCCGTGCCGGAAAACATATCCTGTGCGAAAAGCCGATGGCCACCAGCGTCGCCGATTGCGAAAGGATGATCGAGGCCTGCCGGCGCGCGGACCGCAAGCTGATGATCGCCTACCGGAGCCAGTACGAGCCCGTGGACCGCGCGGTCGTCAAGATGGTGCGCGAGAAAAAACTCGGCGACCTGTGCGAATTCATTGCGGGCAACTCGCAAAACACCGGCGACCCCACGCAATGGCGCCTGAATCTGAAGCTTGCCGGTGGCGGCGCGATGCCCGACATCGGCACCTACTGTCTGAACGCGTCGCGCTTCCTGTCGGGCGAGGAACCGAACGAGGTGCTGGCGACGGTGACGCAGGACCGTAGCGACCCGCGTTTTCGGGAAGTCGAATCCGCCGTGCATTTCATCCTGCGCTTTCCCAGCGGGCTGACCGCCACCTGCATGAGCAGCTATGCGAGTCACGAGTCGCGGTTCTACCGTCTGCAGGGCTCGAAAGGCTGGGTCGAGGCGAATCCCGCTTTCGCCTATGAAGGTCTGCATTTGCGGCACGGCGTGCGGATGGACGATCGGAACGTCACGATCGAGCCGACGTTTCCGGCCCTGAACCAGTTCGCGCGGGAGATCGATCACATGGCTTTGTGCGTCGCGCGCAATCAAACGCCGCATACGCCAGGCGAGGAAGGGCTGCAGGATCAGAAGATCACGGAGGCCATTTACCAATCGGCACGCACCGGGCGTGCCGTGAAGTTGTCGCCCCCGCCGGGTCCGACCCGCGGTCCGGATCCCGACGAGGAACACTTTTGAGCGCGTCTGTCGTCCTGCCGGCGGGCCATCGCGGGGACGCGACGCCTGACCGACCGAAAGTAAGCTGAAAGCCTGTTCGGCTAGGATGGGTGTGACAGTGTGCCGCACCCGCGGCGCCGACATTCCCGTCCATGCCTTCGCCTGGGCGACGACCCTAGAGGAGCGGCTTTGATGGATGCGAAATGGACTTCGACGCAACGCAATGTGGTGATTGCGGCGGTCGGCAGCTGGACGCTCGATGCCTTTGACTTCTTCCTGCTGGTTTTTCTCCTGAGCGATATCGCCAAGACCTATTCGGTCGGCATTCCGCGCGTCACGCTGGCGATATTGCTGACCTTGGCGGTTCGGCCCGTCGGCGCGCTGCTGTTCGGGCGCGCCGCCGAGAAATATGGCCGGCGTCCGGTCCTGATGGCGAACATTCTGGTCTTTTCGGTGCTGGAACTCGCATCGGGCTTCGCCCCCACGCTGACGGTTTTCCTGATCTTGCGGGTCCTGTACGGCGTGGCGATGGGCGGCGTCTGGGGCGTCGCGTCGTCCCTGGCGATGGAAACGGTGCCGCCGCGCTCGCGCGGACTGGTCTCCGGCCTGTTCCAGGCAGGCTATCCGTTCGGCTATCTCATCGCGTCGGTGGTCTACGGCGCGCTGGTGTCGGCCGTCGGCTGGCGCGGCTTGTTCATGATCGGCGCCCTGCCCGTGCTGATGATCGTCTTCATCTGGTTCAAGGTACCGGAATCGCCCGTCTGGCTGACCGCGCGCGAACGCAAGCACGATACCGCCCTGTGGCCGATCCTGCGACGCGAATGGAAACTGGGCGTCTACGCAGTGCTGCTGATGGCCTGCTTCAACTTCTTCAGTCACGGCACCCAGGATCTGTATCCGACCTTCCTGAAGGTCCAGCATCATTTCGATCCGCACACGGTCAGCATCATTGCCATCACCTACAACATCGCGGCGATGATCGGCGGCATCACGTTCGGCACGATGTCGGAGCGCATCGGACGCCGCAAGGCCATCATCATCGCCGTTCTGCTCTCGCTGCCGGTTCTGCCGCTGTGGGCGTTCTCGCAAAGCTCGCTGATGATCGGCGTGGGTGCCTTTTTGATGCAGTTCATGGTGCAGGGCGCCTGGGGCGTAATACCCGCCTATCTGAATGAACTGGCGCCGGAAGGCACGCGCGCGGTGTTGCCGGGCTTCGTGTATCAGCTCGGCAATCTGCTCGCCTCGGTCAACGCTACCCTGCAGGCGGTGCTCGCCGAACGTCACGGTGGCAACTATGGCTTCGCGATGGCCTGCGTGGCCGGCACCGTCGCGGTGCTGATCGCGGTTTTCGTGTATTTCGGACGCGATACGCAGGGTCAGCGCTTCGAGGTCGACGAGTCGCTCGTCGGACGGGACGCCACCGCCCGGCGTTCGCTCTGATCTCCCCCCGGCGCCACGCCGTGGCGCCGGGTCCAACCAGTCCTCAAGTCCCCTCTTTCGCCGCCGTTAACTCGCTCAACGGTGCACGGTCTGTGTTCGTTCCAACGAAATTCCACCTAGCGATCGCGGCGAGACAGCAATGAAACTACGTTTGACTATCAAGGCCCGCCTCGGGCTCACCATGGGCGTGCTCGGCGGGCTACTGATCGTGATCGGTGGCCTGGGCCTGTATGGCATGACCTCTTCGAACGTTTCGTTTCATGAAACGTACGCGAACCGGATGCCCGCCATGATCGCGGCGAGCAAGTCGGAAACCTATGTCGCCCGCGAACGCCTCAACTACGATCGCGCGGTGATGACGATCGGCACGCCGGACGCGGAGGCTTCGATCGCCCGGGGAATGAGCATGCGCGTGAAGGCGGACGAATACTGGAAAGCGTACGTCGCGATCCCCTATCTGCCGGGCGAAGAGGCGCTGGGCGACGATGTCCAGAACAAACGCATGGCGCATCAGAAAATGCTCGACGACGGCTATGCCGCGGTGCGCGCCAAGGACACCGCGACCGCGACCCGGCTCGCGCAGCAGATGGCCGGGGCATTCAGCGACATGGCGCAGGCCGACGACACGCTGTTCAAGTTCCAGGAAGACACGTCCGCGCGGGGCTACGGCGCCGCCGCATCCCTGTTCGACACGACCAAGACGCTCAGCATCCTCGCGATCCTGCTGGGTCTGGGGATCGCCGCCTTCGCGTGGTTTTCGCTGCGTCGTGCCATCGGCGTGCCGCTGGCCGCCGCGCTGGAGCACTTCGACGCGATCGCCGCGGGCGACCTGCGCCGCCCGGTGCATGTCACGTCCCATGACGAGATGGGCCAGTTGATGGAAGGCCTGGCGAAAATGCAGAGCAGTCTGGTCAACACCGTGCAGACGGTGCGCTCGGGCAGCGATTCGATCGCCTCGGCCACGCAGGAAATCTCGGCGGGCAATACGGATCTGTCCTCGCGTACCGAGGAGCAGGCCTCGGCGCTGCAGCAGACCGCATCGAGCATGGATGAACTCACCAGCACCGTGAAGCAGAACGCGGACAACGCGCGTCAGGCAAGCGCGCTGGCGACCACGGCATCGGAAATCGCCAACAAGGGTAGCGCGGTGGTGTCGCAGGTGGTGGGCACGATGAGCGAGATCAACAACAGCTCCTCGAAGATCGCCGACATCATCTCGATCATCGAGGGCATCGCTTTCCAGACCAATATCCTGGCCCTGAACGCCGCCGTGGAAGCGGCGCGTGCCGGCGAGGAAGGACGCGGCTTCGCCGTGGTGGCCGGCGAAGTGCGCAATCTGGCGCAACGCTCGTCGGCGGCGGCCAAGGAAATCAAGGAACTGATCGACGCCTCGGTGGACCGCGTGCAGTCCGGCACGGTGCTGGTCGACGAGGCGGGCCGCACGATGAGCGATATCATCGGCGCCGTACAGCGCGTGACCGACATCATGGGAGAAATCGCCGCCGCCTCGCAGGAACAGAGCAGCGGGATCGACCAGGTGGCACTGGCCGTCACGCAGATGGACCAGGCGACGCAGCAAAACGCCGCGCTGGTCGAGGAAGCGGCGGCGGCCGCCCACTCCCTGGAAGACCAGGCCAGCAAGCTGCGTCAGGCCGTGTCCGTGTTCCAGTTGGACGGCCGCGACGCAACGACGGCGGTGCTGGCCCGCATCGCCACGCAGCCCGCGCCGACCACGGCGAAACGCCTGCTCGCGCCGCGCAAGGCCATCGCCGCACCGAAACGCAAGTCGTCCCTGCCCGTCGTCGTGAAGGCCGCCCCATCCGCCGCTCCCGCCCCTGTCAAGGTAACGGCGCACGCCGCGCCTGCCAAGCCGGCCACTGCCGTCAAGGCCGCCCGCACGGTGCCGGCGCGGGCCACCGCCGCCGCACAGGGCGAGTGGGAAACATTTTGAGGCGGTTTTGAGGCGGTTTTGAGACGGTTGTAACCCGGCATCACGCCGTTCCGGCACCCCGGCCGGCTAGTAGGCGCTGGCTTCGTTCAGCAGCGCGATTTCCTGCGGCGCGAGCTGCAAGGCGATGGCCGCGCCCAGCGCCCGCAGTTGTTCGAGCGAGGTCGCGCTGACGATCGGCGCGGTGATGCTGGGCCGGGCGATCTGCCAGGCCAGCGCGACCGCCGTGGGCGAACTGTGCTGTGCCGAAGCGACTTCGTCGAGCGCCGCCAGGATGCGGCGGCCGCGCGCATCCAGATACTTCTTTACCGTCTGACCGCGCTTGCTCTGCTGCAGATCGTCCTCCGAGCGGTACTTGCCGCTCAGGAAACCGCTTGCCAGTGCATAGTAATTGACGACGCCCAGCTGCAACTCCGTCACGGCCGGCTCGACGTCCCCTTCGTATTGCGCGCGGTCATACAAATTGTATTCGGGCTGCGTGACCTGGTAGGCCGGCAGCCCGTCGCGCCGACTGATCGACGCCGCCTCGCGCAGGCGCGCACCGCTGTAGTTGGATGCGCCGATCACGCGAATCTTCCCGGCCTCGATCAACGTCTGATATGCGCCGAGGGTTTCCTCGAGCGGCGCGGTATCCGCGAGGTCGCGGTGGGAGAAATACAGATCGATGTGATCGGTCTGCAAACGGCGCAGCGAATCGTCGACCGCTTCCAGGATGTTGCCGCGCGACAGACCCGCGCGCGACGCCCGCAGCCCGACCTTGGTCGCCAGGACGACCGCATCGCGTCGGCCCGAGCGCTTCAGCCATTTGCCGATGATCGTCTCGGATTCCCCGCCCTGATTGCCCGGCACCCAGGCCGAATAGACATCCGCCGTGTCGATGAAATTGATGCCGGTGTCGGCGAGCGCGTCGAGCATCGAAAAGGACGTCGCCTCGTCGACGGTCCAGCCAAACACATTGCCACCGAAAACCAGCGGGGATACCTGAAGCTCGGACATGCCGAGCGGACGCAGTGTCATATCGTACTCCTGGAAAACCGCAGCGCGCGGGTGACCCGCGCGAACGCGCCCGGGCCACGATGATCATGCTCGATGAATCTACCATGATTCACCCGATGCGCCCGGCAGATGCGGGAACGCCGATCCACCCTCGGCGGGCGGATCGGCGTTCTCGCGATCGAGCGGCCCGGAGCAGGCCGGCTGCGGAGGTCAGTCGTTCTCGACGACCGCGGCCTTGCGCAGGCGGCGGGCGCGCGCGGCTGGCTTGGCCGGCCGCGGCGTACCGTCGACATCGACGACCGGCTGCGGCGACGGCGCTTCCTCGAGCAGGGTCGGTACGACGAGCGCATCGGCTTTCTTGGCGGCCGTTCTGCGGCCGCGGCGCGCGGCCGACTGCTTCTCGGGCAACGCGCCGGCATCACGCTCCGCGGCGCCGTCGTCGGCCGGGGCACCATGCGCCGGAGCCACACTGACGGCTTCATGCGTCGTCGAGGTGACATGTTCCGGTGCGGTATCGTCCTCGACGGCCGCGCTGTTCCGTGCCATTGGGGCGTCGGCCAGCGGCAGTCGGGACGCACGCCGTGCCTGGGCGGCCGCGCCTTGACGTCCCTGCGGACGAGCATGGGAAAGCGTCTGCCCGTCCGGGTCGACGGTGTGCGACGCAGCCGGGGCGGCGGGCGCTAACGCTTCCGACGCGAACGCGAGGTCGGTTTGGGCGGCACTGCGCGCATCACTCCAGGCCTGGCTCTGGACGACGCGCGGACGATCGGCGCGATGACGGCGCGATGGCGGCGCGGACACGCTTGCCGCATCGTCGCCAACCACATCGCGTGCCCGTTCCGGCTGCGGCGTCACCTCAGCATCGAAAGCCGACGTCGAAGATGCCGGTACCGGCTCGCTGGCCGCGACGACAGGCGCGCTCGGCGGCGCCGCCCCGTCCGCATCGCGATGCACGCGGTTATGCGAACCGCCTTCCGCCATCGGTCCGGCGGCGACCGGCCGGTCGACAGGTGTCGGCCCGCCGTGACCCTGAACGTCCGCTTCCTGCGCGCCGGCGTGCTGACCGCCCTGACTCGGGTTGCCCGACTGCGGGCTGCCCTGGCCCGGTAAGCCCTGGCCGGCCAGACCCTGATGGGCCGAACCGTTCGATGTCGCTTCGCTGCCCTGGCGATGGCCATTACGGCCCTGGCCCTTGTTGCGCCGGTTTTTCCCGTTGCCATTGCGTGGCATGCCTGGCGCCGCGCCGCCCGCCGCCGCTGGCAAGGAGGCGAATGCCGGTGACTCCGAAACCGTCACATCCTGCTGACGAGGCGTGTCCTGCTGGCGGGCCGTGTCCTGCTGGCGGGCCGTGTCCTGCTGGCGGGCCGTGTCCTGCTGGCGGGCCGTGTCCTGCTGGCGGGCCGTGTCCTGCTGGCGGGCCGTGTCCTGCTGACGGGGCGTGTCCTGCTGGCGGGGCGTGTCCTGCTGGCGGGGCGTGTCCTGCTGGCGGGGCACGTCCTGCTGGCGGGGTGCATCTTGCTGACGCGTGTCTTGCTGGCGTGGCGCGTCGGACTGTGTCTGGGCGTTCCGGAACACGAAGGCCCCCGATTTTTCATCGCGCCCGACTTCGAGCAGGCCACGGGACTGCGCCTCGTCCAGCAGGTTTCCGAACGCGCGGAAACCGTAATACGATTCGCTGAAATCCGGCTTGCGGCGCTTGATCGCGCTTTTCAGCACGGAAGCCCAAATTTTACCGCTCTCGCCCCGCTCGGACGCCAGTGCGTCGTAAGTCTCGACCGCGATCGCGATCGCCTCGGCCTTGCGGCGCTCGACTTCCGGTTTCGGCTGGCGGTCGTCGTCGCTGTTGCGCTTGGACGCCGCGCCCGCTTCCCGCTTGGCGATCGTACGCTGCTGTTCGCGCACCAGATCGTCGTAAAAAATGAATTCGTCGCAGTTGGCGACGAGCAGGTCCGACGTCGAATTCTTCACGCCGACGCCGATCACCTTCTTCGCGTTTTCACGCAGTTTGGACACCAACGGCGAGAAATCGGAATCGCCGCTGATTATCACGAACGTGTCGACGTGCAGCTTCGTGTAGCACAGATCGAGCGCGTCCACGACCAGACGGATGTCGGCGGAATTCTTGCCCGATTGCCGAACGTGCGGGATTTCGATCAGTTCGAAACTGGCTTCGTGCATTGCGGCCTTGAAACCCTTGTATCGGTCCCAGTCGCAATAGGCTTTCTTGACGACGATGCTGCCCTTCAGGAGCAGCCGTTCGAGCACCGGCTTGATGTCGAATTTCTCGTAATTCGCATCGCGCACGCCGAGCGCGACGTTTTCAAAATCGCAGAACAACGCCATGCTGACGCTTTCTTGGGGTGAGGCCATGGATTCTCCAACTGATATATCAGGCATATACGGCAAACGGCATTCAGCCCGCATCATACCGGTAACGCGCCGCGATCCGCCGGGATTGCCGCCTGCCGGCGTCCGGGAAGGCGAAAAAGACTCCCGTGGCGCCAGCGGCGGCGTTCCCTCTTCCAGCAGAATGCCACAAACCCGTGAACACGCGCCGAAGAAGTCGTCGCGCGCCCCATATCAGTTGGCAGGTATCAATGACCCGAGATGATCTGGGCGATCAGGCCCGAAGCCATGGCGACCAGCACATAATCGCCATTCACGTTGACCCAATGGTAGCCGCGCGGCGGCTGACGCAGTTGGTGCGCATGCCAGTCATCCACCACGTATTGGCCACCCCGGTAATCGGCCGGAACGCGGCCGCCCTTATGCCAATCGCTATGCGGCTGCGGGCCATGTCCGTCGTGCTGCGCCATGGGGCCGGGGCCGCCCTGTGCCTGCGTGGGCGCACGATTCTGCCCGCCCTGGTCGTGACCCGGGCCGCCCGCGTTGCCGTGCGCACCGCCCTGATTGCCGCCCTGATCGCCGCCATGGTTGTCCGGCGCGCCCTGCGCGAAGACCGCGCTGGACAGCAATAGCGTCAACGAGGCCAAGCCTGTTGCGACGGTTTTGATTTTCATATTTTTCTCCTGTTGAATAAGACGGCGACAGAAATCGTCCTGCCGGATGATGCGGTGAACTTCCAAGAGAAGCCGTGTCGACATCCTCGCACATCGGCGTATTTCAAGGCTTGTGCATGTGTTTCAAGATGTGGGGGAAACGCGGCACGACATTACCGCGCATTGCCGCGTCTTTCAGGAGGTCTTGGCCACCCACCCCTTGCTGGTCAGTACCATCACCGTCGTCAGGGACTGTTCTCCCGCGCCTGTCACCGTATTCGTGACATAGGGGAACGCCGCGCCGACCTCGGGCCCCTTCGCCCAGTCGGCGAGACTTTCCACCTTGTACGTGTAGCGGACGGAGGCTTCCTGCCTGCCATTGACCTGCGTCGGGCCGTCCCAGCCCGTCACCTTCCCGAGCGCGAGCTTGCCGTAACAGATGTCGCCCCGCTCCGGCTCTTTCTTGCCGCTCGCTGCAACCACGTCCGCCACGATCTTCCGGTAAGCGTCACGCCCCGCGGTGGTCAGATCGTAACGCCGCACGCGCAGGCGATGGCCGGTGGGACGGTCGTCGACGAATCCCAACTGTCCCAGGGAGACGTCGATCGAACCGACGAGCCCCACGTGCTGCAGCGCGGCCATCTGCGCCGCGTGACCGGCAGGCTCGTTTGCCTGCTGCTTGAGATCGACCTCGGAGACGTCCACGGGGAAGGGTCCCACGTCCAGGCACAGGTCGCCGTTGTCGTCGAGGTAATGCGTCAGCGCCGCGGAAAAATTGCGCTCGCTGGCGTCGTTCTTGCTGCCGCAGCCGGCCAGCAGCAAGGCCAGGGAAATGGCGGAAACGGCGGCAGCGGTCGGCAGCCAGGCCGGCGCGAGCATGCGCCCTGTTGTCTTCATACTGCTCCTCTGCTGAAAAAGTTCAGACGCATGGCGCGCAGCGCTCGGGTCACTGCGCGTAATCCAGCGGCAAGGCCGTCGTGGCTTTCAGCCGTTCCATCGAAAATCCGGAACTGACATCGAACAGCGCCACCCCGGAGATGAGTTTCTTATAGACCCCATCGTATGCCTGGATGCTGGGCACGACCACCTTGAGCAGATAGTCGACGTGCCCGCTCATCCGGTGCACTTCGACGATTTCGGGAATGTCGCGTATCGCCTCATGGAAACTCGCCAGCCAGGCAGGCGAATGCTCCGAAGTCTTGATCTCGACGAACACGGTCACACCGAGGTTCAGCCTATCGGCATCCAGCAGCGCGGCGCGCCGAAGAATATAACCGTCCTTGTCCAGACGTTGCAACCGCCGCCAGCAGGGCGTCGCGGAAAGATTGACGCGGGTAGCCAGATCGGCCACGGAGACGGTGCAGTCTTCCTGCAGGATCGCGAGGATTTTCTTGTCGATTTTATCTAACACATGCGCACCAGAACGGAACAACCGGGACGGAACCATCGATCTGGAATGATATTCCCAAATTTACCGTTAAAGTAGCAATATATTTTTAAAAAAAGCAGACAAAATGGGTAATTTGGCAGCATTTCCCTAGGCTGAAAACGTAAAATTTTGAGCTTCTCCTCCTTTGCCAACGCCCGACCATGTTCTCTTCCCAGCTTTATTTCGATTACGCCGCCACCACGCCCGCCGACAGCCGCGTGATCACCGCCATGATGGGTTGCCTGGGCGTCGAGGGTCACTTCGGCAATCCTGCGTCGCTATCTCACCAAGCGGGCCAGGATGCACGCGCCCGCGTCGAAGCATCGCGCGCGCAGGTCGCGGCACTGATCGGCGCGCATGCCGACGAAATCGTCTGGACCTCGGGCGCCACGGAATCGAACAACCTGGCGTTGAAGGGATTCGCCGATGCGGCGGGCGACAGACGCCATATCATTACCAGCAGTCTCGAGCATAAAGCGATTCTCGACACCGCCGCGAGCCTGGCGCAGCGAGGTTTCCCGGTGACGTACCTGGCGCCCGACGCCCATGGCGCGATCACGCCGGCCGCGCTCGCCGCCGCACTGCGGCCCGATACCGGCCTCGTGTCGCTGATGCTCGTCAACAACGAATTGGGGACGCTGACCGAGATCGGCGCGATCGCGCCGCTGGTGCACGCGGCGGGCGCGCTCCTGCATGTGGATGCGGCGCAGGCCCTGGGCAAGATCGCGGTCGACGTGAGCACCTTGGGAATCGACCTGATGTCGATGTCCGCGCACAAGGTCTACGGACCCAAGGGCATCGGTGCGCTGTATGTCCGGCGGTCGGTCGACGCCCATCTCGCGCCGCAGATGCATGGCGGCGGTCACGAACGGGGACTGCGTTCAGGCACGCTGGCAACGCATCAGATCGTCGGCATGGGCACGGCCTGCGCGGTGGCGGCGAGCGAACAATGCGCGGAGCACGCGCGCATCACGGCGCTGAGCCGGCGGTTGCTCGACGGTGCGCTCGCGCTCGACGGCGTGCGCCTGAACGGCGCGCACGCGCGAAGGATCCCGCATACCCTGAGTGTGACGATCGCGCGTGACGGCTTCTTTCCGTTTCGGCTCGCCGGCGAGCTCGCCGTCTCTTCCACGTCGGCCTGCAGCGCGGCGGCGGGCACGCCTTCGCATGTGCTGAGCGCGATCGGGCTCGACCCGATAGATGCCGGCAGAACGGTCCGCTTCAGTCTCGGCCGGTTCACCAGCGACGCCGATGTCGACGTGGCGATCGCCGCGCTGCGTCGGGGCGTCGCGCTATGCGCGTGAGTTCATGACGTCACGCACTCACGACGCGACGACGTGGATGCGCCGCGCCTCGGGTGCGCCATCCGGCTTCGCCGGCGCATTCAATTCGAATTCGAGCACGACATTGCGCGACGGCAGCCGCGCGATGATCGAGGCGTCCTGCAGGCTCGCGGTCTTGAAGTAGGCCGGCTTGGTATCGGTGGCGGCAAGCACCGGGGTTTCCGGCAGGGACGGCCAGTAGGCGATGAATCCATAACCCTCTTCCGCGCCGAACTTGTTGCACACGCCCCGCACCTTGCCACCCAGTTGCCCCCAGCGCGCCACGGGTACGCCGGGTTCGCGCAGCGGCAGCAGATTCGGCACCAGATAACCGTTGATGAACTGATCGGCCGCGTCGCGCAGTTCCCGCGAAACATTGTCGAAACCCAGCACGTCGACGCGACACCCCTTGCTTTGCAGCGCGCGCACGACCTGGATAAAGTCACCGTCGCCGGTCGCAAGCAACACCGTGTCGAGCCGCTCCGACTCCATCAGCGCGTCGACGGCCATGTCGAGATCGGCATTCGATTTCGTGGTCTCCACACCGTCCTCGTCGCGAAAATGCTTGACGGTCTTCACCGTGACCCGAAACCCCTGATCCCGCAGCGCCGCCTGATAGGACATCGCCTTGGTCCCGTAATCGGGCGACTGCGCGGCGCGCCGTTCGTCGAACGCGAGATAGACATTCAACCGCTGGGCCTCGCCGCCACCGCGGCACGCGAGAGCGCGCAAGACGTCGTAGCGCAGGCCATGTCCGCCGTTCATGCCAATATTGCTTGCGTCTACATACACGCCGATTCTTCTCATTTTCCACCCCGATGACTTGCTGCGACCGCAGGCCGCCATCTTCTGACAAAACAGGCAAAACAGCAATGTCCGGTCCGGCACAGGGCGCCCGGTGCCCGGTGAGAACGACATTGCGTGAACATCGCGCCATTGTACGGCTGAGTACGATCGCGTTTTGTCAACGTTGCTATAGTCGGGCCTCTTCATCATTCATCGCACCGCTGTGTCGGGATTTATCGGCGCAGCCTCCATCAAGGACGAGTTCAGACATGCTGGATTCCTTTTTCTTCGATACGGCTGCACGCCTTCCCGATGCGCCGGCGCTGTGGGTCGACGCGCAGTTGCTGAGCTACCGAACGCTGGCCGAACAGGCAGATCGCGTCGCCGACGGCCTGCAACGGCTGACGTCCGACATCGTTCCGGCGCGGGAAGGCGACACGCCCGCCTGCCTGCTGTTCGCCCATCGTTCCGCGGCCGCCTATGGCGGACTGCTGGGCATCCTGGCCAGCGGTCACGCGTATGTACCGCTTGGCGCGCATTTCCCGCCGGAACGCAATGCCGCGATCGCCCGGCGTTCCGGCGCCCGCGTCCTGCTGGTGGACCGCGACTGCGCGACGCGGCTCGCCGAATTGCAACCGCTGCTCGACCCGGCGATCCGCATCGTCGCGATTGAAAGCCTGCTCGCCGCGGAACAAGCCGTTGCGGTGCCGGATGCGCCGCAACGCGTGGTACACGCACGGCGCACGTGCGCCGACCTCGCCTACGTCCTCTTCACCTCCGGCACGACGGGCGTGCCCAAAGGCGTCAAGGTCACGCATGCGAACGCCACCGCGTACATGCGCAGCCAGGTGGCGGTCGACCCCGCTGCGGCGAATGCCCGCTACAGCCAGGCGTTCGACCTCACGTTCGATCTGTCCGTACACGACATGTTCGTCTGCTGGGCCAATGCGGGATGTCTCTACGTGCCGCCCAGCAGCGATCCGTTGACCCTGTTCGCCTTCGTCCGGCAACATGCGCTGACGCACTGGGGTTCGGTGCCCTCCACCGCCGCCTTCATCCAGCAGTTTCGCAAGCTCAAACCCGACGTCTTTCCGTCGTTGCGCATGACGATGTTCTGCGGGGAGGCGTTGCCCACGTCGCTCGCGCAAGCCTGGGCGCTCGCCGCGCCCCATAGCCGGATACGCAATCTCTACGGCCCGACCGAGGCAACGATTGCGTGCATGCGCTTCGAGGTCGAACGCCCCGCGCTTGCCCGCTCCACGGATGCCGTGGTGCCCCTTGGCTGGTCCCTGCCGGGCGAGGAAACGCTGGTCGTGGATGCACAAGGCGAACCTGTTGCCGACGGCGAAAAAGGCGAGTTGCTGCTGGCCGGCGCGCAGCTTGCCGCGGGCTACATCTCGGACAATCCGGCAGACCATGCGAAGTTCTTCGATCGCGTCTATGCCGGACGCACGGCGCGGCGCTGGTATCGTACCGGGGACCTGGCGAGCGTCTCGGCATCCCACGGCATGCGCTTCCACGGCCGAACCGATAGCCAGGTCAAGATTCGCGGCCATCGGATCGAAACGCAGGAAGTCGAGCATGCGCTGCGGCTGGCAAGCGGTGCGCTGATGGTGGCGGTCATACCGTGGCCGCGCGATGCGACCGGCATGGCCAATGGACTCGTGGGATTCGTGACCGGGACCGCGCGCGACGACGTGACGATTCTCGCGGCCTGCCGACAGCAACTGCCCCTCTACGCGGTGCCGAGCCGTGTCGTCCGGCTCGATGCGTTTCCGGTCAACGCGAACGGGAAGATCGATAGGAATGCGCTGCTGGGCCATTGTCCGCAAACCGTGGCGCGCGTAGCGCAGCCCGGCTAGCCACCACCGCGCCGGGCACGCGCGGGCGGGTCTCGTCGCGCGTGCCGGAGCGAGGCGCGACGGCGGCATTGAGGCGCGATGCGGGTGCGCCGCGTGTGTGGCGCGCTTCCCCGGTATCGGCGGGCGCGGCGAAATGATCGGTCGCATACATCGAGACGGTCGACGCCGCCAGCGGGAATGCCAGGGCACCGACGGCGTCGGAATCGTGCGAGCCATCGCGCGCGCCGAAATGCTCCGCATCGGCCAGGTCGTCCTCGACGTCATGCAGGCAGGAGGAACGGTAGTCGGGGGAGATCGCGTCCTGCATGTAGAGTCGGAGCGCCGCGGCCGCGACGGTATTGCCGCGGTCGTTCAGCCAGAGTTCGATGCATTCGAGAAACGCCGCGACCGTGTCTTCGCCGAAGTCCACGGTATATTCGCGCCGCACCTCATCGATGCCGTCCTGCAGGGAAGCGGGCCGCTTGCTACGGATATGGGATGCGCCGCGCGCCACCGCCTCGCTCATGTGAAGCCGGATGAAAACCCGCGATTCCTCATGTTTTTTCTGCTGCGGCGCCTTACTGATGTTCACGAATTTTCTCCCGGATATTTCGACGGACGCCACAAGGATCGTTGGAGCGATCTCCCATACGGATCATGGACGCGTCGGGGAAGCATAAACGGGAGAGCGGAAAGGCTCCGTGCGACAGCACACGCACGACGGGCACTATCGCGCCGGGCCAAAACGTCACGGCCCGTGGGCAGTACTGCGCCACGGGCCGTGAGAACCGGCACACGGGCCGGTCCGATGATGTCGGAAGAAATTCAGGCGCCGCTACACGACAGCGCGCGACGTGCTCAGTGGCGTCCTTCGCCGACCGTGACACGCGTTTCCTGGGGGGCGGAGCCCGTGGACCAGCGCCGCATCGTCAGGCTCTCGGCATGGTCGTCGCGACCGGCGAGTTCCGTGGCACGTTCGCGCAGACGTGCGAACTCGTCGCGAACGATGCCGTAGCATTCGCAGCAGGCCGCTTCCAGGCGCGGACGGTCGAGCACCGTGATCTTGCCCCGCACGTGGGAGATGATACCGGCCTGCTCAAGCTTGCCGGTCGCCTCGGTCACGCCTTCGCGACGCACGCCCAGCATATTGGCGATCGACTGGTGCGTGATCGACAACTGGTTGGACTGCGCGCGGTCCAGGGCCAGCAGCAACCAGCGGCACAACTGCTGACTCACCGAATGGTGACGGTTGCAGGCGGAGGACTGCGACACTTGCGTCAACAGCGTCTGCGCGTACAGCAGGATCGCCGTGCGCATCAGCGGCAGATCGCCGAAGTCGCGCTTCAGATCCGCCGCCTTGATGCGATAGGCCAGGCCGCCGGTGCGCACTTCGGCGCGGCTCGGCATGACATCGCCGCCCATGACCAGCGGCAGGCCGACCAGCCCTTCGTCACCCACCGACGCGATTTCCATCGTCGCGCCGCTCTTCATCAGCAACATCAGCGAGACAACCGCCGTTACCGGAAAATAGGCATGCGTGATCCGCTGTCCGCAATCGTAGAGCAGCCTTCCGGCCGGCAGATGCACCAGTTCGAGATCCGCCGAGGGCAGGATCTGGCCGGCGGCCGGGTATACGGCAAGCAGCCGGTTGCTGTGAACCATTCCGATCGACGCTGTTTTTGTCATGTCCGCCACCCTAAATATTGTTTCGTATGTGTGGGGCTTGCGCCCTGAATTTTACTTGCATCGCCGGTGACTGCGATCATCCGGCTGCTGGCAGACGATAGGATTTTTCCTGGTTGACTGAAAAATCGACTCGCTGCCGGTCACTTGATCTTATAAAGCGATATTCGTGCCAGCAGTCGAAAACCCTTGTACGACGGGCCTGTCGACGCAAGGCAGCAAATAAGCGGTGAGAGGGGGCGCGATGCCGGGGCATGAAACGTTTCTTTTTTGAAATCGCAAGGTTTACAGCATTTTACCCGGCAGCACCGCATCGGTCAGGACGACCTGGGGGACATTTTTTTCGGTCATTATTACTATTGCTTCAGCAAGAAAACCGCTCGTCGGCCTGCCGAGGCTTGTTGAATATCGTATTTGCCGGAAACGTTGTCAAACGTTTGAACTAAAAGCGTTTCACTTTTGAATCGTCGTTTTTTAAGGGTTTTCCCGCAGATTCGCCAGCGCTCTCGCGGCGATCCGAAACGGATTTTACGACGTCCGCAGACAGGCGATCAACTCTTCATAATGCGTCTCGATACGGTCCAGGCTATCCTCGCACGGGTCCATCTTTCCGCGCGTGGTGGCACGCAGCAATCGCATCTGGCAGACCAGCGACTCCGACACCAGACGCTGACTGGCCTGTATGCATCCCGCCGGCTGCGGATGGTGACGGTGCTCCAGCCATTGCAGATAGGCGGTGAACAATTCGAAATGGCTGCCGAATTGCGACAGGGTGCCGTACGCGAACGAGTGCCGGAATGTCTCGCCGCTGTTGGCGAGCGTTTCGAGCGTGCTGGAAAGGGTCGCGCGAAACGCGGCGATCGGGCTGCGCTGCGGCACCCGGCTCAGGTGGCGGCGCAACAATTGCACCGACACGGCGGCCAACGCCTCTTCCGAAACCGGTGGAAATGCGCGCTTCGCGCATTCGACGTGACGGATCAGGGCATCGTGATAGCCCTCGACCAGCGCCGGCTGCCGGAATATGCCACCGTAGTCGTCGCCGCCGAGTTCGTAACGCCGGCCCTGCCGGTAGTACGAGGCCGCGCAGGCCCTCATGTCGAGGCGATCGATCCCCACGAGCGTCGGCCCGTGCAACGTCCCGTACAGGCTGGGCACATCCGGCAAATAGAAGGTATCCACATCCGCGAGCACGACATTGCCCGCGTCGGTTTGCGTGGCGATATGCGCCTCGAGCCGGTCGTAGATCGCCAGACGGAAGGTCGTTACGCCGTACAACACCTTCAGATCTTCTTCCGGCAGCGACAGCACCGTGAACTGGTCGCCATCGAAGTCCAGCGCGATCGCGCATGCCAGCGCGGCAAGCGGCTCGAAGCCCCAGCCGTGCAACAGTTCGATCCACAAAGAGGCGTACGAGTTCGCCCGGTTCCAGAGCCGCTGTCCGGTGTGCAGGACATGAGGGATATGCACGGCGCGAGGTAACGGAGACTGCGGACCTTCAGATTGCACGTTCAGCCATCATCAGAACTGCCATGCTGGCGGCAAGGCGGTCATTGTTGATCATGATCGGCGCGGAATGCAGGTCGCGCAAATGACGTCCCAGGCTGAACGGCGTGTCGTTCTTGTAGGCCGCCATGCCGCACAACTGCATGACCTCGCCGACGATTTCGAGTGCCATGTTGGACATCCGTATCTTCAGGTCGTCCATACGCAAGGCGGCGCCGAAGGACAACGCTTCCGCGTTGGCGCCTTGCTGGTCTTCGTAGAACAGCAGCGCCGAGTGCACCGATGCCTCCATCGTGCGCAGCAGCCCCAGGGCGTTCGCCAGCCGCAGCCCGCTTTGCGTCACCGCGCTCGAACCCGAGCGCGCCTGTTTGCGGAAGTATTTCTGGCCGCGGCGCACCGCGTCGGTGGCGATCCCGAGCCAGACGCTGGCCCACAGGACGTGCGAGACGGGCAATATCGTGCTTGAGGCAATCTCCGAGAAGGGCGTCTGGAACACCTGCTGCACATGACCACGTCCTTCGAGCATGAAACCGCCGCTACAGGTACCGCGCATGCCCAAAGTATTCCAGCCGCTGACAGGCTGGAGCGAGAGATCCTCGCGCCGCAGCATGACCAGCACTTGATCGGATGCCGCGGCGTCCGGGGTGCGACGCGCCGTAACGAGGATCGCGTCGGATTGTGCCCCATAGGAGATGGTCGACGCCCGCTTGGAAAGCGTGAAATCGCCCGCCGCGTCCGCGACGACCGCGCAAACGCTGCTGCGCAGATCGCCGCCCACCGTGTCCTCCGAGGTCGCCGAGGCGAGCAGCCACTGCGCGCGCGCCATATCCTGGAAAAAGGTCGCGAACCAGGCATCGTCCTGCATGTGCTTGATCAGGCAATAGACTTGCGCCTGGTGCATGGCGTAAATCATGGCCGTCGACGCGCACGCCGTCCCCAGCGTACGGCAAATCGTCGCGATATCGCGCAGCGTGGCGCCATCCCCGCCCAGATCGCTGGAGATCGCGGCGGCCAGCAAGCGTTGTTCACGCAGTGCGGCGATGCCTTCCGCCGGAAATCGGCCCTCGACGTCCACGGCGTCGGCAAATTCGGCTGCCACGCCGGCCGCCGTCTTCGCGGCGGCATTCCAGTCGCGACCGGGCATACGGCATGCGCTCGTCGCGCGCGGGTTCTCGACGCTTTCCAACCGGGAGGCCGTCGGGCGGGCAATGATCATGATTTGGCTAGTCCTGTGAGCCGAGACATTCGGCAACGGCGCGCGACAGGCTGTCGATGCTGGCGAAAAGATGGCGGGTCAGCAGACGGTCCGGAATCTCGATTTCGAACTCGTCCTCGAGGGCGACCATGACGCGCACGCTGGTCACCGAGGCGAGACCCGCGGCGTACAGGTCGGCGTGATCGCTCAGCGTGTCCAGAGGAACGTCGAGCATGGCGGCCTCCGACAATACGTGACGGATCTTCGTGCGGATTTCGGCATCCGGCAGGGGGTTTCGAGCGAGCAAGGTTTGGTTCATCGTTAACGCCATCCAGTGACTGGGGCTAGGTGTATGCGGCGGCGCTTCGGCGCGAGGCGTCCGAAATTCCGATTGATCGATCGATTGATTAGACCTGCAATACGGCAACGTTTCAGTTCGGCAACGCACGTGGCTGCGTGAACCTTGCAGCGGCGCGCGCCGGTACCGACGCGCTGACGGGCGGCGCATCGAACCGGGCGCGAACGGGACGGCGCCGTTTTACGACGCGGCCCACGGCCCGCCCTGCCGCACGTACGCGTGCGGGTGTGTCTTAGCGTTTCGCCGCCACCGAGCGCAGCGGCGGTTGGCGGCCGAAGGCGTTCCACTGCGGTCGGGAAGCATTGGCTGCACCGCCTGCCTGCAGGTTTGCCGAACAGGATGCCTGTTCGTGCAGATGACGCTCGATGACTTCCTGCATGATCTGACGCGCGGGATAGAGAAACAGCGCGTGGTCGAGCGAGCGCTCGGTCGAGATGTTCATGCCGGGAAGACCGCGCAGCCACTTGAAATCGCGCCCGAAGTACGATTCCGATTCCTCCAGGCCGACGTCGAAGTCGCCATAGAGGATACGGACGCGGACCCCGCGTTGCGCCAGCGTGCTGAACGCCTTGCGAACGGCGCCGGTGTGGTTTTCCTGCCCGCCGAACGCTTTCAGTATGTCGGCGCCCCGGCGACCCCATTTTTCGAATTGACGACGCATCAGCGTGGCAGCGATCGTCCCCACGGGAATCTGCCCGCTGAAGAGACGCTTCCATTTGTCGGCGCGGCGAATCGAAGCGAGATAGACCCGGGTTGCCGCAACCACCATTTCCGGCCTGGTAGCGTCCTTGTCGGACCAGGTATAGAAATTCTGGTTGATCAGTACCGCACCCACGGCGCGCGGATTCATCACCGTCGCGTGGAAACACAGATAGGCGCCGGAACAGATGCCGACCGGCGAGGGCCGGGTATGGCCGGCGTCCACCAGCCAGCTGATTCCCTCGCTGACATCGGCACACGAGCGCATGCTGTGCAGCATCGTGGCTTCGATGGACTCCTGAGCGCCCGCGCTGTCGCCCAAAATCCCCACGTCCATACGCAGCGACGCGATACCGCGCTGGGCGAGGAGCCGCGCCTGGGTTACCCACATGCGCGCCTCGCCGATGTGATGACTGGCAGCGGTATTGGCGAACAGCACCGCATATTGCCCGGTCGCGGCCGAGGTCAGATCGACCTGCATGTCGCGCAGCAAATCGTCGACGCTCTCGTCGTCGGGCACGGGCCCGTCCGTCTGGGCGGTCTCGGGACGGCAATAGATGCCGAAGAGGCGGCCATTGTCGAATATCACCGGCGTTTCGCAAAACCCGTTGCCGTGCAGCATCGGTGCGACGTGCATGACATCCGGCGCCGTCGCGTCGTTGATGACGGCTGCCGTCGGCAGGTCGGACGGCGAACGCACGCCCATTCCATCGCCCAGATGCGTCCGCAACCAGGTCACCACCCGTTGAATCGACGCATGCGGCGCGGGCGTGTCGCTGATTTCGCTGAGCAGCGCGGTGTAATCGTCGAAGGCATCGACCTCCACGTTCACCGCATGTTCCCGGTAGAAGTTCAGCACCGCGCCCGATGCACGCGACTTTTCAGGATCGAGCAACAGCACATTGGGCACCGCCGGCTGCAGGTCCTGCGGCAGGGCGACTTGCTCCAGATGGCGCAGGGTCTCCGGATACAGACGGAATCCCAGTGTTTCCAGATAATCGGGCTTGTGCTTTTCCGCTTCGATATGCGGCGCTGCCGTATTGCGCCAGCGCCGCTGAATCAGGCGCAATTCGCGCTGATACTCGCGCCCGGACGTGACCGGTGCCATCATGACCAGTCCATCGACGGCGATCCGGTTCGCCACCAGCGCGGCGAGCGTGCCGCCCAGACGGATGCCGCACAGCACGACCTGCGCGACGCCCGTATGCTCACGCATGTAGCGAACCGCATCCTCGATGCTGTTCAGCCAGGTCTCGATCGCGTCGCCTTCGTTTTCGGCTCCCGCCGAGTCACCCGTGCCACGGTAATCGAAACGTAATGTCGGGAAGTGGTTGCGCGAAAGGTTCTCCGCCAGCGCGCGCCATCCGCGGTGCGTCCAGAGTGCCTCATGCCCGTAGGGATTGCACAGGATCACGCCTGTTTTACCCTCGGCGTCATGCAACCACCCGAAGCACTCATTGAAAACGATAGGACGCATCACTAACTCCCGACATGGTCCGAAAACGAAGATGAATTGATAGGTCGAAGTCTACGGTTTTAGCTGACCCGGCAATGTTCGTCCTCGCACGGAGAATGCCATTGTCGCAATAAATATTGTGGCATCTAAGCAAGCGCCGGCGGTATGGTTTTTCTATTTTCGCCGATGTTGGGCATGATTACTGCCTTTAAGTGTAAAGGTATGTATCTTCTACACAAAATGCAGGGGAACGTCGCCGACCGGGCGTTTTATCACTGGGTGGGAACAGGACGGTTGGGGAGCCGGTTCGCCGGGCGTGGCGGCGACGCGACGGTTGGGCGCAGGGGAAAGCGCGACACCGAACGCCGCACGGCGCGTGGCGCCCCGGACCCAGCGCGGCGGTGGCTAGGCGACCGGGCGCAGGTCGCCGTCGGCGCTCGAGGTGTCGCGGATACGTTGTCCGCCCATCAGGCGATAGAGGGTAACGCGCGAGATGCCCAACTCCTGGGCTGCGTCATTCAAACGGTTGCGATGTCGGCGCAAGGCCTTCTGGATCGCGGCTTGCTCGGCGACATCGCGTGCCTCGGCAAGCGTGATCGGACGCGGCGTTGCCCACTGCGTCAATTCGAGATCGTCGGCCGTGATCACGCGCCCCTCGGCCATCACCACCGCGCGCCGGACGCGATTGATCAGTTCGCGAACGTTTCCCGGCCAGTCGTAGTTGTACAGTGCCTCGATCGCACCCGACGAAAATCCCGAGATGCGCCGCGAGCCCTCGTCGCGGAATCGCTCCAGCATGTGGTTCGCCAGCAGTTCGATGTCGCGCCCGCGCGCCCGCAGCGGCGGCTCGTCGATGCGCAGTACGCACAGGCGGTGGAACAAGTCCGAGCGAAACCGGCCGGCACGCACCGCCGCATCGATGTCCACGTGGGTCGCGGAGATGACCCGCACGTCGACGTTGATCGGGGTGCTGGAACCCAGACGCTCGATTTGCCCTTCCTGGAGGAAGCGCAACAGGCTGGCCTGGCTATCCATTGGCAGGTCGCCGATTTCGTCCAGGAACAAGGTGCCTTTATGGGCGCTTTCGATCTTGCCCGCGCGCCGCTCGTGGGCACCCGTGAATGCGCCGCGCTCATAGCCGTACAGTTCGGACTGGACCAGCGCATGCGGAATCGCGCCGCAATTGATCGCCACGAACGGGTGGTCGCGCCGTCCCGAGTTCTGGTGAATCGCGGCGGCCGTCAACTCCTTGCCGGTGCCCGACTCGCCGGAGATGAAAACCGGCGCGGTCGTGCTCGATACTTTCGCGATGTTCCGAAAAAGGTGCTCCATCGCATCGCTGCTGCCCACCATCGTATCCGTGCCCAAGGACGGGGGACTTTGGTTCAATACCACCATGCGATGGGCGCGGTCGATCGCGTCCGCCACCGCGTCGCCACTGACGCGCGTGACGAGGTAGTCCAGGCAATACTTCGCAACCAGGCGGCGAAACAGGGGCTCGCGCATCTGCTCGGCACTCGCGAGCGCCACCCAGCCGCCATCCGGCTGCAACAGGCAGTGCTCGACGGCGCTCAGTTGCTCGCGCGCGAAGCCGCTGCTCAGATCAAGAATGCCGACATACGGGCGCTTCTTGAATGATTTGATCGCCTCGGCCGGGGCATTGACGACCGTCATGGTCCAGCCACGGGCGATCAGCAACTGTTGCAGGAAATCGTCCGCTTTGCGTGTCAGATAAAGACAACTGCGTTGATGGGAATCCATTGGTCATTCCTGGGAGAACCTGTCCAACCACTTCGAAGAGACAGGATGCCCAATTTGCGACCCGTGCCTCAAGGAATTACGAGATCGTCATGTATAAATGCCGCCAATTGAACTTCCTGGAGCAGATCGACATTCTAGGAATTTTCAACGGCGCCGTACAAAACCTTTTCAAATCGAAACTATTCTTGCACATCGAAACCGTTATATCTCAGCTGCCGGGAAAAACGCTGAGGTCGTGTTGCTTGAATTACACTACCGGTACGGGGTACGCCCATCGCCGCGCCGCCCGGTGCAGAAGCGCGCTTGATGACGTCGACTGTCCGCTGCCGGATCCGCCCGGCGCTGTCGGCAAGGCAGTAAGGAAAACGTCGGGGGCGCCGCAAGTTCTTACGCCACATTATAGGTATATATTGCCGAAATACAGCGATTTTCGACCCCGGCGTAAATATTGCCTCACGCTGTCTTTTTGTTACCAATGGTGCTTTTCCCGGTATCGACAAGACCCGACATCGTAGTGCAGAACCGGCGCGCCGTCCGCTCCGTCGGCTTTCCTTCCCCTTACCGCTGACCATTCATGCAATCACGCCAGACCCCTCTCATCTCGCCGGCTCCCGGCACGCACCGCGAACTGCTGAGTCATCACTTCGGCACCCCCGGCAGCGGCGAAAAAGTCTATATCCAGGCCGCCCTGCACGCCGACGAAACGCCCGCGATGTTGACCGCGGTGGCGCTGCGCGAGCGTTTGCAGCAGTTGGAGTCCCAGTCCCGGCTGCGCGGCGAAATCGTCCTGGTGCCGATCGCCAACCCCATCGGCCTTTCGCAACAGATACTCGGCCAGTTTCTGGGCCGCTTCGAAATGGGCAGCGGACACAATTTCAACCGCCAGTTCCCGTTTCTCGACACGGTTGGCGATCTGGTCGAGCACGACCTGGGTGCGGACGCAGTCGCCAACCGGAATGCGATACGCACCGGCCTGCGCACCCTGCTCGATGCCCGCGTACCCCTCACGGAGTTCGACTCGCTTCAGCTCGCGCTGCTGAAATTGTCGATCGATGCGGATGTGGTGCTGGATCTGCACTGCTCGCTGGAAGCCAATCTTCACATTTACACGTCGGAGGCATTATGGCCGGAGGTGGAGCCCCTGTCCCGCTACATGGGCGCCGCCGTCTCGCTGCTGGCCACCGATTCCGGCGGCGACGCCTTCGACGAGGTGCACAGCCTGCTCTGGTGGAAATTGCGGCAGCGCTTCGGCGATGCGCGGCCCGTGCCGCACGCCAGCGTGTCGGTGACCATCGAGTTGCGCGGACAACGCGACGTCACCCACGACCTCGCGCAGCAGGACGCGGACGCGATCATCGATTTCCTGATCGCGCGCGGCGTGATCGCCGGCACCCCTCGCCCCTTGCCGCCGCTGCTTGGCGGCCCGACGCCGCTCGCGGGCAGCGAACAGTTCAACGCCCCGATCGGCGGCATCCTGGTGCACCGTGCCGCGATCGGCGACGTGATCCGCGCGGGTGACCCGCTGTTCGATATCGTCGATCCGCTGACGGGGGACATCACCACGCTGGTGAGCCATACCGACGGCATTTTCTATATGCGCCGCGCGACGCGCTTCACCTATCAGGGTGCGCCACTGGGCCGGGTCACCGGCGAGACGGTACAACGTACCGGTCCCCTGCTCGCTGCCTGAGCCGTCGGACGCACCGGCAGCCTGGACGCCGCCGCGCGACATGTCCGCGCCGCCACACGGCGCAATCATCGCCGGTCGAGCCACTGCCGGGTCAATTCGCGCAACGCGGTGTTGAACGCGGCGTTACGTCTCAATTGCAGCGCGCGAAACAGCGTGTCACGGCTCTCGACGAACGCGGCGGAGTGCGATCTCGCCGCGGACAGTGCCAGTTGATCGGCTTCCCCGTCGAACCTGGCCAGCACGCGCTCGAAGACCTCCGGCTGATGACGGCAAAGACCCGCGCGCCAGGGGGCATAATCTATCAGGAAATCCACGACCGCATCGCCCGCCTCCGCTGCGGCGATACGTTCGACGGCCAGTGCGATATCCGCCGTGCTGACGCCCGCAAGCTGGAAATCCTCCACGCCATACCCGTCCTCGGGCAAGTCGAGGCGCCCCGCCAGCGCCGCGCGATACGCCAGGTACACATCCGTCGGATCGGCGAAACGCAGGTCGGCCGCCCTCTCCCGGACAAGCGTTTCCAGCGCGTCGAGCCGGTAACGCTGCAAGGCCAGACGCAGGATGTCGGGCACAGCATAGCCCCCTCGCTGGGCGTCGTCGTCCACGACGAGCGCCTCCAGATGCGTCAGGCACGCCTGCCAGTTCGCCGGCACGTCGGTTTGCCGCTCCTTCACCGCGGCGAAACACAGGCGCGCCAGCCCGGGGCGCTCGCCGATGCTGCGCAGCAGGTCGTCGATGCGCGTACGGAAGGCGGCCCGCGTATTCCAGCTGAGCGCCTCGGGAAGCTGGCTCCAGCGGTCCAGCAGCAAGGCGAAAGACCGCGCATGCGGCATCGCCTCGCATTCATGCCAGCGTGCCAACGCCGCGGACGAGCGTTCCCGTGCATCGGTCAACCAGTCGAAGACGGCGATGCTCAAAGGCCGCGCCAGCCGCAACGCGCCTGGCCGCGGCTCGGGCAACGGGTCGACCAGGATCAGCGGCCCCGCGCCAAGTGCCAGCAAAGCCGTTCGTACCGGCGGCGAGAGCGGATTTTGAAACAGGCGCACCACGCACCCGGACGGTAAGTCCACCAGGCTTCCCGGCAACGACGTGAGCAGATTGTCTTCCAGTTCGAGTTCGCGCAGCTGGCGCAGCGAGCCGATGCCAGGCGGCAGGCAGCCCAGCAGGCAGCCATCGGCCACCAGCGATTCGAGCCGCTGCAGCCGCTCGATCGATTCCGGCAGCATGCTCAACTCGTTGTCGGCGAGGCGCAACGAACGCAACGCCTGCAGTTCGCCGATGGCATCGGGCAATCTGTTCAACTGATTCTCGTTGAGCGATAGACGGCGCAACTGCCGCAGTTGCCCGATGCCATCCGGCAAATGGGTCAGGCGATTGCCGTTCAGGCGCAACTCCTGCAGCCCGCCCGCGGCAAAGCACGGACTGCCCTCCCGGTCCACCGTCCACAGCGCGCCCGGCAAGGACGTGAGCCCGAGGTAGGACAGATCGAGCGCGGCATGACCCTCCTCGCTGCAACTGCGGATCAGGGAAGCGGCTTCGACACGGTTCTCGGCTGCATCCGCGGGGACTTCGCCCGCCCACGCGAGCAGGCTGCGCGAAAACAGCGTGGCGGGATCCGGAAGACGCAGTTCCTCGACGAAGATCGGACTCAGATGCAGGGTCTCCAGGCCAGCCAGCCCGGCCAGGCCCTGGGTTACGAAGCGCCGCCATCCGGGCACATTGAACGCCCCGTCCGGATGGAACGCGAGGTCGGGACAGGCGACGGCGTAGAGATGAGCGGATAACAGGGTCGTGGCGCGGCTTGGCTGCCGCACGTTCGCATCGCCCAGTCCCGCCTCACCGCCGCTCGCCGACTGAAGATCGGCGAGCACGGCAGCGAACTGCGGGTCGATCAGGGCATCGCCCGGCATGGCGGGTGCGAAGATCGCGGTCAACAGCGACCGGCAACCGGCCGGCGAGCGCATCGCCGCGACAGGCAGTTGGTCGAGACAGTCGAGTGCCTGCCCCAGCGCGTGCGCAAGTGCTGCGCTCTCGCTGCGGCCCTGGTCACGGCGGGACGTCGAGAACGGCACGCCACGCAACGCGGCGGGCGACGCGGCGGGCGGCACGGCGCCTGGTCGTCCGCCCGGCGTCGCGGTGGGAGGAGCGTCGTCCGATGCGCCATGGCGGGACGCATCATGGGTATTCGACCGTTGCGCCCTGTCGTTGGGGTCGATGGGTCTCACGTCTAGGCTCCTCACGTCAAGAACGCCGACAATACCATCCATGCGGGCGCGACGCGAACAACCTCGCCATGCCGTGCGAATCCGCTTCCTGGCCTGCCTGACGGCGTGACGACATTATACTTTCGGTGAACAAGCATACGGTCTCGCAGAAAGAAACACGCGTCATCCTAGCGTCTCATCCACATCCGTTGGCCCGGGTGCGTGGGCCCCCGGTCTGAGAGCGACCCGCGCGCTTCGTCTCGCGACTCCCCGCTTCCGCCAGGTTCCGCCAAAAAATCGCCGTGCGCGCCGGCATGGCTCGCCTTGACGGTCCGATTCGTGGACCGCAGCTTGCGGAAAATTTCGGTTTCGGCGAAATTCGCGCGCCTTCAGCGAAGCGCGGAACCAAACAAATACACTTTGTTACATAAACTCCAGAATCGCGATCAGTCCACGGTTTCAAACCGTTTATCCCGTCTCACTCACAGGTGTCAGCCGTGAAACTTGCCATTGTCACAACCAACCAGCGGACATACGATGCGGTGCAGAGCTGTTTCGTCGAGGGCGGCCTCGACGTCGTGCGGTTCACGGAAGATATGGGGTTGATCCGCGCGCTGGCCCGCGAGAGCTTCAGCGCGCTGATCATCGACGCCACCGACGGCCTCGGCCAGCGCGAGTCCCGCCCGGTGCTCGCGTCGCGCGCGTGCCAGGCAAAATTGCACGCTCCCCTCATCCTCGTCGGCCATTTCACCGATCGGGAAAGCCTGGTGCAAGCGTTCAACGCCGGCGCGGACGATGTCGTGCGCCTGCCGATCGATTCTGACGAACTCTACGTGCGGACATTACGGGCGATACGCCGTTGCCAGAGCGACCCCCACGTCGGCGAAATGCTGAGCCTGGCGGGCTATCGCCTGGACAAGCGCCTGGGTGTGGTGGTGGCGGGAGACGATACGGTGCAGCTGACGCCGCGCGAGTTCGCCATCGCCTGGATGCTGTTTTCGCGTCAGGGCCAGTATCTGAGCCGTGCCCAGATCGCCACCGCGGTGTGGGGTTGCAGCGAGGAAGTGGCGGGCCGGACCCTGGAGCAGCACATTTACAAGCTCAGGAAAAAGCTGTCGCTGAATGGTCTGCATGGCGCGCGCTTGAGCACCCAGTACGCGCACGGCTACCGGATCGAGGTGTTCCAGTCCGAAACGTTTTCGACGCCGGTTGGCGAACCCGTACGGGACAAAGCCGCTCCCCCCGTCGCCGTGTAGGAATGCGGCCGGCGCCGCCTGCGAACCTCGCCCCGTGGTGCGAGCGTACCCCGGAGCCTGCCGCGGTGCGGGGAGCCCTGCTCGCGGCAGGCCGTCGCAGCGTGACGCACGCTCAACGCGCCAGTGTCTCCGACGGCACCTCGTCAAAATATTTGCGATAGCCGTTCACGAGCGTCGAGCGGTGCATGACCCCCCAGCGGTGCGCGGTGTCGAGCACACTGCCGTCATGGTCCTGGTTCGACAACTCTGCGTGAATCGATTCCATGCGCCGGCGCCGGATCACCTCGGTGGGCGTCAACCCGACGAAATTCTTGAAAGCGGTCTGCAGGGCCCGCTCCGTCACGTTGATTTCCGCCGCGACCTCCCGGACCGACAGATCGCGCCGCTCCAGATTGGCGAGCAGGTAGCGATAGGCGCGCCGGTATTTCGCGGGCAGGCGCGCGGCCACGTCGTCGAGCGGAGCGTCCGGCCGGCCCGCCTCGCGCACCGAGTACGGCGTGGCGACGCGGCTCTCGTCGCGTGTCGCGCGCAGTGCCAGCAAGGCATACCGGCTATAGAGGCGATGCCAGTCCTGCGTGCGTCCCTGGTCCCGCCTCACCTTGGCGATGCAGTACAGATACTCCAGCAGCCGGCGTCCGCCACTTTCCCGCGCCTGTTCGCTGACGGGCTGCAAGACCTGTTCGGCGAGGTTCGACAGCCCCCCGCTCAACGCGGCGACCGCGATTTCGACGCGCAGCGCGCGCTGGTAATCGATCAGGCCTTCCTGCTGCGCCCAGCGCAGATGCGTATCCAGGCCCAGATAACCATCCCGATTGCCATGCGAGAGCATGCGCAGATTGTGCAGACACTCGTAACGCGCGCGCAGCAGCGCGCAGGCCGGCGGCGTCTCTTGCGCCGCATCCCCGCCGCGTGTCGTGTCGCGCTGCAACGACTGCCAATAGACGTGGTCGGCCAGCGGCTCGGATTGCCGAACATGGCTTTGCACGGCGATGTCGTGACGCAGCAACTGGGCGATCTCACGCCAGCGCGGGTCGGCGTCGGCGTCGGCAACGTCGGCATCGAAGGCGTCGAGCGCCTCGTCCATTTCGTTGAGACGACCCAGTTCCCCCAGGGTAACGACCAGGGCGAAACGCGCCTCGCGCCGGCGATCCGGCGCGATCTGGTTCTCGGCGACGACCCGGGAAAAGCAGGTCAGCGCCGTGGCGGCACGATGACGAAACAGCGCCAGCCAGCCGGTATCGCGGCAGGAAAGCGCGCGTAGCTGATGCGACGTCCGCATCACGCGCAGCGTCTTGCGGTAGCCGTCCTCCGCATCCTCGGTCTGGTCGACCGCGAGGCGCAGATCCGCGCCGAGACGGATTACGTCGGCATCGGCGTGGTTGCTGTCCGATTCGAGCAAACGGGCGGCAGCGGCCAGCGCATCGCCGATGCGGCCATCCGCGAGCCGCTCGACGAGGGTGTCGTGCCGGGCGGCAAGCGCCGCCACCAGCGGAAAATACAGTGGTGAAAACATGGATGTGCTCCTGTTCATATCCCGGTGAAGCAGTGACCAGGCAGCGATTCCCGCCGCGCCACCCGCGTGTCGAGATGGCATTGCGTCAAGCGCTTGGACGCCTCTGCTGGCAACGACTTTATCGAAAACCAGAGGCGCCAATTTCAACAATCCACTGCCCATTCGAATGGGCCCCTGCATTTAATTGCCAATGCATTAAAAAATATCTCTTTATTAACCATAAAGTAGATCTTTTATCCAGAATGCCGCCCTCCGGTCATCGACGTTTTCCCATGCCGCCTTGCGCGCGGCGCATGCATCGCGTCGCGCCTGTGGCGGGACAACAAAACGGTGCGACGTTTCCCGCGCGATGGGAATAGAATTTAATTTTTGAGAATTGGTGAGTGAGACTCCGCTGCATGAAGCCACCCGCCCAGCATTCCTCCGTCGTCTCGCGCGTCCTCCACGTCCTGACCTGCGTCGCTCGCGCCGGCCGTCCCATCGGCGCGAAGCAGATCGCTGCGGGCGTCGACGCGCCGCTTTCCACCGTCTATCGGCATCTCGCCGCGTTGAAGGAATGGGGCCTCTTGCAGGAGCACGCGCAAAGCGGGCTGTTCGAGCCGGGACCGACCGGCGTGCAGCTGGCCTGGGGCTTCGATCAGAACTCTTTGTTGATCAATCACAGTCGCGAAGCGCTGGCCGAACTGATGCATCGCACCGGCGAGAGCGTCGGACTGATGGTGCCGCTCGACGATCAGGTCGTGTGCCTGTCGATGGTGGAAACCGAACAGCCCTTGCGCTGTTCCTTCACCCGCGGCCGGGGTCATCCCCTGACACGCGGCGCTTCCGCCAAAGCCCTGCTTGCGTTCCTGCCGGCCGGCCGCGCGGAAGCGTTGATCGCCGCGCAGGTGGGCGACGCGGCGACGGCGGAGGCGCTACGGACGCAACTCGTGGATATCCGGGAAAAACGCTATGCGATCAGCGCGAACGAGGTCGACGATGGCATCTGGGGCGTGAGCGCTCCGCTGATTTCGGATGCCGGCCGGCTGGAAGGCACGATCACCCTGATGGCGCCGCTCGGACGGCTGGCGGGTCGCGAGCTCGAAATCGCCCGTCTCACGCGGGCCACCGCCGATCGCATCAGCGTGCGCCTGTAACCTCCCGGACATGCCGCGCGTTCCCCTCCCTTTCCCTTCTCTTTCCCAGGAAACGTCCATGAAGCTTTTCCGCGCGCTTTCCGCCGCCGTGCTGTCCTGCATGCTGTGCGCCGCGACGGCCCACGCCGCCGACGATGTGCTGCGGGTTGCCACCGACGCGACTTTCCCGCCTCTCGAATTCGTCAAGGACGGTCAACGGACCGGCTTCGACATCGATCTCATCAATGCGATCGCCAAAACGCTCAACAAGCGGGTCGAGTGGGTGGATATCGATTTCAAGGGCCTGATTCCCGGTCTGATCGCGCACCGCTTCGATGTGGCCGCCTCGGGGATCTACATGACCGAGGAACGGCGCCAGGTGGTCGACTTCACCGATCCCTATTACAAGGGCGGTCTGGCCGTACTGGTGCGCAGGGACGAGCCCGGATTGCGGACTCCGGCGGATCTCGCGGGCCGGAAGGTATCGGTGCAGGTGGGGACCAAGTCGGTGGATTTCCTGAAACAGAATTACCCGACGGTGCAGCGGGTCGAAGTCGAGAAAAACCAGGCGATGTTCGACCTGCTGATGATCCGCCGGGTCGACGCGGCGGTCACCGGCCGCCCCGCCGCCGTTCAGTTCGCGAAATCGCAAGGCAGCGTGCGCGTGCTCGACAAAGGCCTGACGACGGAACTGTACGGCTTTGCGCTGCGCAAGGACGAAAAAACCCTGACGACGCAGTTCGATACCGCGTTGCAGACGCTGCGCACGAACGGCGTCTACGCCAAACTGGTGGCGAAATGGTTCGGCCCGTCGGAATGACGCACACCGCACGCCGCGCCGCGCTCGTTCCGCGCTGTCGCGCCGCGCTCTTGCCGCGCACCCGGAGCAGGTCATGACGTTCGACTTCTCGCCGGTCTGGCAGAACTGGCCGGCGCTCGCGCACGGTGCGGCCACGACGGTCGAGGTGACCGCGGCCTCGCTCGTGCTGGGTGTCGTCCTGGGGTTGCTGATCGGCATCGGCCGCCTCGCGCCGCAACACCGCACGATCTACGCCGCGTGCACCGCCTATCTGACGTTCGTGCGCGGTACGCCGCTACTGGTCCAGCTCTTTCTGCTGTTCTTCGGTCTGCCGCAATTCGGCATCATCCTGCCGGCGTTCGTCTGCGGCATTCTGGGGCTCGGCATCTATAGCGCCGCCTATATTTCCGAGATCGTGCGCGGCGCGATCCAGTCGATCGACCGCGGTCAGATGGAAGCGGCGCGCTCCCTCGGCATGCCGCACCGTACCGCGCTGTTCAAGGTGATTCTGCCGCAGGCCTTCGTGCGCATGATTCCACCTCTGGGCAATGAATTCATCGCCCTGATCAAGAACTCGGCGCTGGTGTCGCTGCTGACGATCGACGACCTGATGCACGAAGGCGAAAAGATCATCAGCGTTTCCTACCGCTCGCTGGAAGTGTATATCGTGATCGCCTTCGTCTATCTGATCCTGACCAGCGCCACCACGCTCGTGCTGCGTCGCACCGAACGCATGCTGCGCGCCGACGGCAGGGTGTCATGAGCGGCGCGACGTCGCGCGATGCCGCGCATATCCCCCGCGACGCCGGTCCCGGCACCCTCCCGGGCCCCGTCGTCGCGGTGCGCGGGCTCGCGAAATCCTTCGGCGCGAACGCCGTGCTCCAGGATATCGATCTCGATATCGGGCGCTCCGAGGTGGTGGTGATCATCGGCCCGAGCGGCTCCGGAAAGAGCACCCTGCTGCGCTGCATGAACGGCCTGGAAACCGCGGAACGGGGCAGCGTGGACGTCTGCGGCCACGCGCTGGTGCGGGATGGCCGGATGATCGGCGAACACGGGTTGAACCGGCTGCGGCGCGACGTCGGCATGGTCTTCCAGTCGTTCAACCTGTTCCCGCATCTCACCGTGCTCGGCAATGTCCTGCTCGCGCCCCGGTCTTTGACGGAGGTCAACGCGGCCGACGCCACGCGCGACGCCCTGGCGCTGCTGCGCAAGGTCGGCCTGGAACACAAGGCCGGCGACTATCCCGGCACCCTGTCCGGCGGCCAGAAACAGCGTGTCGCCATCGCCCGGGCACTGGCGATGCGGCCGCAACTGATGTTGTTCGACGAACCGACGTCCGCGCTCGATCCGGAACTGGTGGGCGAGGTGCTGCAGGTCATGAAGGCGCTGGCCGCCGACGGCATGACGATGCTGATCGTCACGCACGAGATGGGATTCGCCCGGGACGTCGCCGATACGGTCGTCGTCATGGATCAGGGCCGCATCCTCGAAAGCGGGCCGCCGGCGCAGATTTTCGCCAGCCCGCGGCAGGCGCGCACCCGGGAATTCCTGCAGGCGGTGCTGCACGGCGGCAACGCCGCGGCGCCGCTCCCGACCGGCAGCGGCGCATGATGGATCAGCCGAAACGGGAAACGTTCCCCTGCACGGTGCGGCGCGCGGCGACGCTCGTCCCGGTGCCCTGGAAAAACGGCGGGGGCACCACTCGCGAAATCGCGATGTCGCCCGTCGCCGCGTCGTTCGACGATTTCATCTGGCGCGTCAGCGTCGCCGAGATCGCACGGGACGGCGCGTTTTCCGACTTTCCCGGCGTCGACCGGACGATCGTCCTGCTCGACGGCGCGGGCATGGATCTGGAACGCCCGCCCGGAACGTCGCCCGACCTGCCGGCGCATCCGGCCCCGCTCAGCCCGACGCTCGACCGGCACGCGCTGCGGGAACCCTACGTGCCGCTGTCATTCGACGGCGGCACACGATGGCACGCGCGGCTGGTCGACGGGCCGACGCACGATTTCAATCTCATGGTCCGGCGCGGCGCGGCGCGCGGCACGCTCACGACATGGCGCGGCGCGGGCACGTTCCCCTTGCCCGCGGACAGCGTTCTGCTGTTCGTCGCGCACGGCACCGCGACGTGGCACGCGCGCGGTGCCGCCCCGTCCGATGCGCACACGCTGAGGCGCTTCGACAGCGTGGCACCGGCCGTCTCGCGCGCCCCGGCGGCCTGCGTGGCGCTCGACGCCGGGGCGGTGGTGCTGGTCGTCGGCATCGCCATGCAGCGCGCCGCCGGCGCCGCCGACGCCACCGACGCCGTCGCGACACATCACGCCGCATACACCGCCGCCGATACCGGTGCACACGTCGCCGGGGCCTCACCCGCCGCGACGGCTTCCTGAAGGGCCTTGCGTTCGATGTCTACAGAATCCCCCCTGCCGGCGCGCGACGTCGCCACGCCGTCCGGCCTGTTCGCGCACGCCGCCCTGCTGCCCGACGGCTGGCGCCGTGACGTCGCGCTGCACTGGAACGCGGCGGGAGAACTGACCGCGGTCCGCGCCGACACCACGAATGCCACCGGACTGCCCGTCGCCCGCGGGCCGGTGCTGCCCGGCATGCCCAACCTGCACTCGCATGCGTTCCAGAGAGCGATGGCGGGGCTGACCGAGACCCGCGACCATCCCGCCGATTCTTTCTGGAGCTGGCGCAACCTGATGTACCGCTTCGCCAGCCGCCTGCAGCCGGAGGACCTGGAGATCATCGCCCGTCATCTCTACATCGAAATGCTGCGCGCCGGTTATACCTCGGTCTGCGAATTTCATTACGTGCATCACGCAGTGGGCGGCCATGCGTACGCGAATCCCGCGGAACATGCCGAACGCGTGCTGCGCGCCGCGCAAGATGCCGGCATCGGCATGACACTGCTGCCGGTGCTGTACCAGTACGGCGGCTTCGGTCACGCGCCTCCGCTCGAACATCAGGCGCGCTTCGTGACCTCGCCCGACTGGATCGCCGAACTGCTTGCGCGTCTGCGCCGCTCGCACCCGACGCACGCCACGCTCCAGTACGGTCTCGCTCCGCATTCACTGCGCGCCGTGGCACAGGACACGTTGGCGCCGCTGATCGCCGAGCTGCGCCGCGCCGACGCCACCGCCCCGGTGCACATCCACATCGCCGAGCAGGAGCAGGAAGTGGACGCCTGCATGGCCGCTTGCGGTCTACGTCCGGTGGAAGCCTTGTTCGCGGGCCAGGCAGTGGACGCGCACTGGTGCCTGGTGCATGCCACGCACATGTCCGACGCGGAATATCGAATGACCGCGCGCAGCGGCGCGATCGTCGGCCTGTGCCCGACGACGGAGGCGAACCTGGGCGACGGCGTCTTCGACGCACGGCGCTACTTCGGCGATGGCGGACAATGGGGTATCGGCTCGGACAGCCAGGTCTGCGTATCGCCCGCCGCCGAACTGCGCCTGCTCGAATACGGACAACGGCTGCTGCACCGCCGGCGCAACGTGCTGTCCAGCGATGCGGCACCGGCGGTGGCGGACGGCCTCTATCTCGCGGCCGTGCGCGGCGGCGCAGCGGCGAGCGGACGTCCGCTCGCGGGGCTGGCGACGGGACAGCGTGCCGATCTGGTGATCCTCGACACCACGCATCCCGATTTCGACCACCGGCCGCTGGAACAACTCCTCTCTGCGATGGTGTTTTGCGAGCACGGCCATCCGCCGGTGCGGGATGTCTTCGTCGCCGGACGCCAGGTCGTCGACAACGGCACGCATGCGCTGCAGCAGCAAGCCGCCGCCGAATACCGCCGCACGCTCGCGGCGCTGCTGACATGAACCCACGGGCCGGGGCATCGCGTACCCGCGCCACCTGTCGAACCATCGTCCCATGCGGGTGGTCTCGGGCACGCGCCATACCGTGCGAAAGCCTGGCAAATACCGCGTACAATTCCCGGAACGCGAATCCGAGCCACACCCGATGCCCGAAGCCGACATTAGGCGCTTTATCCGTTTCCTGATGGCGCGCATCGCGTCGTCGCTGTCATTTCAGATGCTGTCCGTCGCCGTGGGCTGGCAGATCTACCGACAGACCGGCAGCGCATTCGCGCTGGGTTTGGTGGGCCTGTGTCAGTTCCTGCCGATGGTGGCGCTGACCCTGCTGGTGGGCCATCTCGCGGATCGCTTCGACCGGCGCCGCATCGTCGCGATCTGCATGGGTGTGGAAGCGGTCTGCGCGGGCGTGCTGGCGCTGGGGGTCTTCACGCACCACCTGTCGCTGCCGTTGATCTACCTGCTCATCGTACTGGGCGGCAGCGCGCGCGCGTTCGAATCCCCCACGATGGCCACCCTGATTCCGGCGCTCGTGCCGCGCGGCGATCTGGCACGCGCGACGGCGTGGTCCTCGTCGTCGAACCAGACCGCGCAGATCCTCGGCCCGGCGCTGGGCGGCGTCGTCTACGCGGTCAGCGCCGGCGCCGCGTTCGCGGGCAGCGCCCTGCTGTTCCTGACCGGCCTGCTGCTGATCACGTCGCTGCGGCTGGCGCGCCGCCCGACGTCGCGCCAGCCGGTGACGCTGGCCTCCCTGTTTTCGGGAATTCACTTCATCGTGCGCCGGCCCGTCATCTTCGGCACCATCTCGCTCGATCTGTTCGCCGTCCTGCTTGGCGGCGCCACCGCCCTGCTGCCGATCTTCGCCGACCATATCCTGAAAACCGGCCCCTGGGGTCTGGGACTGCTGCGCTCGGCGCCCGCCATCGGTGCGCTCTGCATGTCGGTCTGCCTCGCCCGGCGACCGCTTGCGGGCCCGATCGGCCGCATCCTGTTCGGTTCCCTGCTGCTCTTCGGCACGGCCACCGTCGTTTTCGCGCTTTCGCGCTCGATCGTGTTGTCGCTCGTCGCCCTGATGGTGCTGGGCGCCTCCGACGCGGTCAGCGTCGTCGTACGGACCACGCTGGTGCAGTTGCAGACCCCGGACGATATGCTGGGCCGCGTGAGCGCCGTCAACATGCTGTTCATCGGCACATCGAACCAGCTCGGCGAATTCGAATCGGGCACCACCGCCGCGTGGTTCGGCACGGTGCCGGCGGTGGTCATCGGCGGCATCGGCACCATTCTCGTCAGTTTGCTATGGATGAAGCTGTTCCCGGCACTGCGCGATATCCGCTCGCTGGAAGCGGCGCCGACGCCGGCCGAAGCCGACACCCAGGCACTGAAGCAGGCGGAAGCGGGCGCCGACCCCACCCGCGCTCAGGCGATCCGATAGGGATTCTCGGCCACGGCGACGCGGTCCCGGCCACGCTGCTTGGCGTCCAGCATCGCGTAATCCGCCCGTTCGAGCAGAGTGGCGAGGCTTTCGCCGGGCGACAGTTCCGCCACCCCGAGGCTGACGGATACCCGCCCGTCCGGCATCGGGATGCCGCCCACTTCGACGCGCAGGCGCTCGGCCAGCGTGATCGCGGTGGCCAGCGGACAGGTGGTGATCAGCACCGCGAACTCCTCCCCACCAAGCCGGCCGACCAGATCCTGCGTGCGCGTCTGGGACACGATCACGTTCGCCACCTGGGTGATCACGCGATCGCCCATGGCATGGCCGTATTTGTCATTGATCGATTTGAAATGATCGATGTCGATGAACAGGGCGCTGGCAACCTGCCCGTTGGCCGCGCATTCCTTGATGATCAACTGTGCGCGTGCGAGGAAATCGCGCCGGTTGCGCACGCCGGTGAGCGGATCGGTGGCGGCGAGATCGGCGAGTCTCGCCTCCAGCACGAAATGCTGTATCCGGTAGCTGTAGAACAGCAGGTGAAACGTCACCGCGCTCGGCAGGCCGATGATGAACCACATGATGGCGAGGACCATTTCCTCGCGTGTCGTCGACAGATGCAGCATGCACGGCATCGTGATCGCATACGAAGCGAGCGTCCCCACGACGAAATGGCTGCGCGCGAGCCAGAATGGCGCGGCGCACATCGGTACGAGCAGGGTGGTGGGCAGGAGCCAGAGCAGGGTCGTCGGCGCATCCAGCGCGTTCAACAGGGCGCCGACCTGCAATATGATCACGTACAGCACGCCACATACGCCGAAGGCACCGACGCTCTGCGTGCGGCCGTTGGCCCACGCGCACAGGCTCAGACCAAGCACGAAGGGCAAGGCGGGGAGCAGGGGCGCCGCCGACATCACCAACACGCAACGCCCGGCAATGAACATCACGTAGGCGAATACCGTGAACACCATGACGATCACCGCCAATGGCCGCAGCCGCGCCAGGGCATGGCGGTGAAACTGGTCCACGCTATCGGCCAGCAAGGCACGCGTGAAAATCAAATCGAGCATCGTCCCATCCCGCTTTCGCCGTTTCTTTGTTCCTTGATAACGGCAGGCGGCGGAGGGTTCTTGAATTGAAAATCGGCGGAATCAGCGAGTCGGGACGACCGTGCCCGCCGGCAGCGGCACCGCCGTCACGCTGTTTTTCGCGCTGCCGCTCACGATGCGATCGCTGTAGGTGAGATACACGAGCGTATTGCGCTTCGCGTCGAGAATGCGCACCACATGCAAGGTCTTGAAGATCAGGGACAGGTGTTCGGAGAAAACGTCGTCCTTCGGCTTGAGCGCCTTGAGGATGCGCACCGGACCCACCTGACGGCAGGCGATCGATGCTTCCGTGGGGTCCTCGGCGATGCCGAGCGTGCCCTTGACGCCGCCGGTGCGCGCCCGCGAGACGTAGCAGGTCACGCCCTCGACGACGGGATCGTCAAAGGCCTCGACCGAGACCCGGTCGGACCCCGTGAAATGAAAATTGGTATTGACGCTGGCGACCTCTTCCGCCTGCGCCGCGCAGGAAAGGACCAACGCAAAACTCAACAGAGTGGCGTGCACGCGTTTCATGGGCATCCTCGTTCGGACGATCCGGGCGCGTTCGGTCGAGCGCGCCAGCGAAACGGCCGGCGCCGTCGATTCGCGGCGCCCCACCGATGGTAATCGCAATAGCGCCGCGCCGCCGGATCGCCGGATCGCCGGATCGCCGGATCGCCGGATCGCCGGATCGCCGGATCGCCGGATCGCCAGGCCGCCGGACCGCTTCAGTTCGTGCCGTCGAAGTCGACGATTTCCACCCAGTTCGGGTTCTTGCCCACCGGATAGTCGCCCAGCGCCTGCAAGCCACCGGTTTTGCGGTCGATCCGGTACACCGTCATCCGGGTCGACAACTGTCCCACGGCGAGCAGATAGTCGCCGGCCGGATCCATGCCGAAGCCGCGCGGCTGATGCGGCGCCGCGTAGGTACCGATGCGCGTCAGCTTGCCGGTGCCGCGCGCGACGCGGTACGCCACGAGCGTGCTCGAGGTCCGTTCCGACGCATACAGGAAGCGCCCGTCCGGCGTCAGGTGCAGGTCCGCCCCCCACGGGGTGCCGGTGAAACCGTCCGGCAGGACCGAGACGGTCTGCACCGGCCGGGCGGTGTCGTGCCGCGCGTCGAAGGCGAGCACGTGCAGCTTGCCGTCCAGTTCGTCGATCAGATAGGTAAAGCGCCGGTCGGCCGAGAACTGGAAATGTCGGGGCCCGGACCGGGGCGGCAGCCGGTAGGCCGGCGCGGCGTCCTGCGTCAGCGTACCGGTGGCCGGGTCGAACGCGAAGCGCAACCAGACATCGTCGCCCAGCACCGACGCGAACACATAGCGGTTGTCCGGCGCGCTGCGGATCGCGTGCGCCATGGGACCGGTGCGGATGATCTGCTGCGGGCCGCCCGCGACGCCGTTCGCGCCGATCGGGTTCACCGATACCAGCTTGCCGCCGTAGGATGCGCCGAACAGATAACGGCCCGTGGCGTCGGTCGACAGATAGGCCATGCTTTCGGCCAGCGGCGCGGCGCCGAGGTCGATGAGATGGCCGTCGATCGGATCGACCGCGAAGCTGAGGACGCGATACGGCGCGGAACGCAGGCCGGCATAGAGTCGAAGATGGTTCGGCGACAGCGCGAGCGGCATCACCGTGCCCCCCACGGCGACGGTCTGCACGTCCGTCAGCGCGCCGTTCGCGCGGTCGAGGCGGAAAACCGAGATCGACGCACTGTCGGCGTTCGACACATACGCATAGGTGGCGGCATGCACGACCGGCGCCGCGGCGCACAGCATGCACGCGCTGACGATGGCGCGCGAAAAAACCTGTCTGATCATGGAGTGGACTCTCGTGTACGCAGCGTGCGGACCTGTTCGGCCGTCACGCGGGATTGCAGGTTACCGTAGTGTTGCAGCAGATAATTGCCAAGGGTGACGATCTGCTCGTCGTCCAGCAGGCCGCCGAAGGCCGGCATCGATACATTGGCGACACCGGACGCGGCGCCCGTGACGGTGCCGGCCTGCCGCCGCGCGCCTTGCAAGATGACCATCACGAGATCGTTGCTGTTGCGGTGGCCCAGTGCCGTGTTGTGAAACAGCGAGGGCAGACCGGGATGCGCGACGTCCGCGCCTGCGCCCACGCCCTCCCCCTTCGCCTGGTGGCAGGTCGCGCAGTATGCATCGTACAGCTGCGCGCCGCTCATGCGGTTCGCGTCGGCGGGCAGCGGTATGCCGCGGATCGCGTCGGCACCCGGTCCCGGCGCGCCCCAGCGGTCGGCCGGCCGCGTGTCGGCGGCATCGCGCACGGGCGGCGTGGATTTCAGGTAGACCGCCACTGCCCGCAGATCCGCCGGTGCCAGATAACGCAAGCTGTTGTCGATCACCTCGGCCATCGGCCCCGCGGCCTGCGCGCGGCCGATCGCATGACCGGTGCGCAAGTAGTCGACGATGTCGGTATCGCGCCAGCCGCCGATCCCGCTGACCGGATCGGCGGAGATGTTCGGCGCGTACCACCCGTCGACCACGGCGCCCGCCAGCGGCTGCGACGTGTCCTCCGCCATCATGACGTTGCGCGGCGTATGGCAGGTGCTGCAATGCCCGAGACCGCGCACCAGGTAGGCGCCGCGATTCCATTCCGCGCTTTTGGTCGCATCTGCGGCAAAAGGCGTGCGGTCGAGAAAGAGCAGGTTCCAGAACGCCATCGCCAGCCGTATGTTGAACGGAAAATGCAGATCGGTGGCGGCCGCGGGGGCAACGTCCACCGCCGCCACGCTGCCGGATTCGAAGTACGCGTACAGGGCCTTGACATCGCCGTCGGACAATTTCGCGTATGCGGTATACGGCATGGCCGGATAGAGATGCGCGCCATCCGCGCGAATGCCGCGGCGCAGCGCCGCGTCGAACTGCGCGAGCGTGTAGCGGCCGATACCGTCGGTCTGCGACGGCGTGATGTTGGTCGAGAAAATGCGCCCGACCGGCGTCGCCAGCCATTGGCCGCCCGCGAACGGTTTGCCGTGCGGCGCGGTATGGCAGGCGATGCAATCGCCCGCGGTGGCGAGATAGGCGCCGCGCGCGACCAGGTCGGCGTTCCCGGCGGCGGGTGCGGCGGGTGCGGCGGGTGCGGCGGGTGCGGCGGGTGCGGCGTGGGCGGCGTGCGCGGAAACCGCGAGGCCGAGGCTGACGATGCACATCATGGCCCGGCGCGCGGCGCACCGGAGCGGGATTCTGTTCCGGATAGGCGTCATCGTCAGGCGTTCGCGTGGATGTGCGCGGCGGAGCGCAGGGCGAGCGCGACCGCCGTGAGGGTCGAATTCACCGTGGCAGCGGTGGGCATGACGCCGGTGCTGGCGATATACAGGTTCTCGTGATCGTGGGTACGGCCGAACGCATCGACGACCGAATCGGCGGGATCACTTCCCATGCTCATCGTCCCGGTAATGTGCTGGTTGTTGCCATAGACGCCATCGGGGGTATGACGCAGATCGGTGCCGCCCATCAGTTGCGCGATTTGTACATACGCCTCGCGCGAGGCGGCCATGCCTTTGTGCACGTAGTCGTTCAACGCGTAATGGACGCGCGGGCGCGGAATGCCGAGCGCATCCTTGTTGCCGCCGAGCACGACGCGGTTGTCCGGATCCGGCAGGATTTCCAGCACGTTCTTGACGCTGCACTGACGTGCGGCGTGCCGGCGGATCTGCGCCTCGAGTTCCGCGCCATAAAGGCCCTGGGCGATCAACGCCTGCGTCACGGGCAGAACCTGCGATGAATTCGAGATATCGATGCGAAACGCCGCGTGGTCCGAGCGGAACGCGCCATCGCGCAGGGACTGGATCGAACTGGGACTCATCGGGCCCCGGCCTGGCCAGAGATCCTCGTCGGCGTCGAAGACCAGCCCGTTGCTCGGATGGTCCATCAGGTGCCGGCCGACCATGTCGGTATCGTTCGCCAGGCCTTTCTTGTATTTGTCGCTGGCGGACAGCAGCAGCAACTTCGGGCTTTCGATACCGTTCGCCGCCAGGATGAAGGTCTTGCCCGTCACCCGGTGCGAGCCCTTGTCCGGGTCGTAGTAATGCGCCGCCACGATGCGGCCCCGGGCGTCGTGCTCGATGCGGTAGACCACCGCGTTCGGTACGAGCCTGGCCCCCGCCCGTTCCGCGGCATCGGCGGACAACCCGCCGTGATATTGCGCATCGATCGGACAGATGGGCATGCAGTTGTTGTTCCCGCAGCAGGCCGGGCGGCCGTCGTATTCGCGGCTGTTGCGCGCGGTCGTGTTGGTGACGACGGCGAACCCTCCGGGCGCAAGCCGCTCACGGAAACGCTGCTCGAGATACGACTCGGCCACGGGCTGCATGGGAAAAGGCCGGGCGCGCGGCGAGCCGTTGTCCGGCGCGCCGGACACGCCCATCTTCACTTCCGCTTCGTAGTAGAAAGGCTCCAGATCCTCATAGGCGATCGGCCAGTCGCGCCCCACGCCGTACAGCGTTCGCAGCCGCAGGTCGTTCGGCAACAGGCGCCATGCCTGCGCCGCCCAGTGCCAGGTCGTGCCGCCGACGATGCGGATGTACTCGGCTTTATAGGGATAGGGACCGGCCTGCTCGAGGTAACCGTTGTCGCTGGGTTGCCAGACCGGATGCGGCGCCCACGGCGAAAACGGATAGGGCGACATGAAATCGTTCTTGCGCGGCGAATTGCGGAAATTCGCGACCAGGCGGCCACGATCGATGCGGGGTCCGGCTTCGAGGATCACCACCGACGCGCCTTGCGACACCAGCCGGTGCGCGGCGAGCGAGCCGCAGATTCCCGAGCCGATGACGACGACATCGGCGGATAGGGGGTCGGACATGCTGGGTTCCTTGCGTGAGGTTGCTCAGGCGTTGCTCAGGCGACGTGCGGACGACGGCCCTCGGCGGGCGGATGATCGGGCGCCAAGCCTCATGCGCCGCGTGGCGGGCGAGCCCAGCTGCCATACGGTCCATACGCATAACTCGCCGGTGTCAGTTGATCGGCCACCACCACGTTCATCAGGCTCGTCTCGTACGTCACGCATCGCGCACCGGCGCCGGTGCCGACGACGCCCACATACCAGGCGATCGCGATCTGACGCGGCAGCTTGGCGTACGGCACCCGCGCGGCATCGAGCAGCATCTGAAGATTGCCGGCGGTGGCCGCATGCTCGACGATGAAGGTATCCAGATCCCGCAAGTACGCCGGGAAATCGGACTGCGCCGCCAACAGGCCCGCATGCAGCCGGTCCGCCTGCGCGGCATCGAGCGCGGCGCGCCCGGTAAGCAACCGGGAGACGCGAAGAAAGGCGGGAGGGGCGACGGCGCGTGCGGACGCAGGGGCAGCGGATGCGGGCGTACCCTGCGCGCCAGCCTCGGACCAGGGGTAGAACGACGCAACGTAGCTGAAGAACAGGCCACCGAGCAGGCCGCGCCGGATCGCGTTCGGCGCACCGGTCCGAACCGTGGCGTTATCGGAATTACGCATTGCGACGACTCCCGAACGTCGGCATTCGGTCGCGGGATCACCGGACCGGGACAGAAAGCCGCACCGGGTACTATCGGTGGACTCCGATTTATCTCTCGTCATATTCATGAGATGTCGTATGACTTTTGATCGTCGCCATTCTGCGTATCGGTCAAAGTAATGTCAATACATAACAGCCCTAAGCAGCGCTCCTGGGGTATCCATAAAATTCCGGGCACACCGCCGCCAGCGCGCTGCGGATTGTTTCCAATTCATTAGACATCGTATGTCAATCCGATATTCGGGATGCCGATGTCGCGCACGAAAATCGGCAAATTCGCTATAAACTTTTGGCGGATTCATCCGTTAGATACGGCGGACGAGGCGCAATCCCGTTTTCGCTATTTGACGCGCTTTATATTTCTTCTCAGCACCGACACCTTATGTTTGACGTAGACCAGCGGAACACGCCGCGCAGAACCCTGCGCGTTCAGGCGACCCTGACGGGCCGCGATGGCAGCCAGCTCGTGGTGCGCACCTTCGATGTCAGCGTGGGCGGCGTTTGCATCCTGACGGAACAGCCTTTGCCGCTGAAGGAACCCTGCTCGGTGACGTTTCAGGTGTACGCCAACGGCGTGCGCAGCACGTTCAATGGCGACGGCCGGATCGTGTATTGCATGCTGGCCAGCACCCATTTCAAATCCGGCATACAGTTCGATGCCCTCACCCCGGCCTCCCGCGGCATCATCGAGGGTTTCCTGGCCGCCGCGCATTGGTGAAGACCTGAGCGCCGCGTGCGAGGCGCGCCTGCACTGTCGCACCCCCGCCTCGGAAAAGGCGGTCCCGCCCCAGCCGCTTCAACGAAAGCCATATTCCGGGTTCGCGCGGCTGAAAGTGCCGTCCGGCCATTCGCGCTTCACCACATGCTCGATCCGCACATCCTCCAGTTCCAGGCCATCCTGGTTCCACGAGGCCGCCTCGTACGGCCAGGGATGACGCAGGTCGAGTGACAGACGCACCCGTGACGCATAGTGGGCGGGCGGCCCGCTCGCCGCGTCCCAGGTCAGGACGAGCAGACGCGTGGACAGGATGTGAACGACCGCGACCTGCGACGGCCGGGCGTCGCGCCTTTCGGCGCGGTAACTGCCGAGGTCGTGGTCGAGCATGCGGATCGAGAATTGCAGTCCCAGGTCGCGGACACCGTGCGTGGATTGCGAATGCGCGATGACGCCGTCGATCGGAAAGGTAATCGAGGCGAAGCGCAAGAGTCCGCCGAAATGCCCGAGCACCTGGCTCGCATCCTGGTTTTCGTCATACAGGATTTCCTGCCCGACATGCGCGCCGCCCGCGAGCCAGCGCGCGTAGACGCGTCGCGGCGTCTCCTGGTAGCGAACGAGCATGACATCGGCCAGTTCGGGCCAGACGTCGTCGTGACGCTCCCGGCGAATCACCTCGAATTGATAGGAATCGTAAGGCGCGATGCCGCGGCGCATGTATTCCACCAGGGCCTGCGGTCGCAATTCCCCGAGCAGGGCGAGCAACTGGTCGTCCCCCGCGCGTTCCAGCATGCCGGAATTCGCCTGCGCCAGCAGCCATGTGGCCTGCTCGGCGCTACGCCAACGGTCGAACCCTGCCGGCAGGACGAACGCGGGCGCCGGCCGTGCTGCCGGGTCCGGCACGGCATCGGCGCCCCAGGCACATGGCCCGATCCCCAACCCGCTCAAGCCGGCCAGGAACGCCATCAGGTACGGGACGGCACGCCTTACCAACGCGGTGGGCCATACCGTGACCGGCGCTGCGCCCGTTCCGCACGTCGCCAATCCTCGCGCCGCCGCCCCCCGCCGCATGCGCCACCGGAGCAGGTGCTCAGCACCGCCCAGCACGCGCCGATCTCGCAGGCGTCGCACGCGCAGTGTTCCGCCAGACCGCATTCGGAGATCGCGCAGCCGGGGCCGCAGCCGCAGCCGTCGTCGCAGCCGGGATCGACGAACCCGGCCTGGCGCCGGCCACCGTTGCCGATCCCCAGCCGCGGCGCGACGGTGGCGGGCACGCGGGTCGATCCCACGCGGTGGCGATGCTGGTGCCATGCGCACTGTTCGAGACGCCGCCGCAGCAGCCGCATGCCCAGCCACAGACCATGACGTTCGATGACACGATGACCATAGGTCGAGCAACTCGCGCCTTGCGCATGGACGCGATACGCGCAGGAAAAGCCCTTGTGCGGAGAGACGCGTCGCTGGTAAAGGCGGATGGCCCCCAGCGCCATTGATTTGAACATAGCGGTCCTTCCGGTATCGAAACCTTCTTCGTAGCACCGCGCGTGCCGCGTCCGACGCTACAGGCGCCGCAACAGGTTGCCCAGCCCATCGATGTCGAAAGGCTTGCTGATGGTTGGCGCGCCGGCGTAGGCGGCGGTATCGACGCCCGCCTCGCCGTACCCGGAACAAAAGGCGAAGGGAATGCCGCGCCGGACCAGTTCGTCGGCAACGGGGAACACGCGCTGGCCGGCGAGGTTGATATCGAGCAGCGCGGCGTCGACCGCGACGCCCTCGGCGAGCAGCGCCAGCGCCGCGGGCACGGTCGCGGCGCTGCCGGCAAGCGTAAAGCCGAGCAGATCGACGACATCCTCCAGGAGCATGGCGATCAGCGCGTCGTCCTCGACGATGAGGATGCGCTTTTTTTCCGGCGTGGCATGCAGGTCCGTCATGCGGACCTCGCGTGGGTTCGTCGCAGCGCGGGAACCTGCCTCTGGAATATGCTCATTGTCTGGTCCTTTTTCGATCCTTTCAGGTCGCGCCGCCCGCTTGCGAGAGCAGGCGGCGGGGGCACGGCCAGCGCTCCGGGGCCGCTGGAATCTCCTGCTTTCAGGCGATCTCCACCGGGAAGCGTACGCGCTGACCGCGGGAGCCTCCATCATAACGTGTGTCCGCCGCCGACAGCGGGTGGCGAAGGGCCGCGCGGCGCCCGCACTCAGCCCAGCGTCACGTCGCGCGTCTCGCGCATGCACGAAATGGCCAGCAGGCTCACCGCCGCCGCCGCGGATACATAGGCGCCCACCCAGGACAGACCGCCGCGCGCCACCAGCAGTTGCGCGACATAGGGCGCCAGGGACGCCCCGAGAATTCCGCCCAGGTTATAGGCGACGCCGGCACCGGTATAGCGTACGTGCGTCGGAAACAGTTCCGGCAGCAAGGCGCCCATCGGCGCGAACGTCATGCCCATCAGGAAGAGTTCGATCGCCAGGAACAGCATGACGTGGAACCCGTCGCCGCGGCCCAACAGCGGCGCCATGGTGAAACCCGAGAGAAACACCGCGATGCAACCCAGAATCAACACGGGTTTGCGTCCGTACCGGTCGCTCGCCAGGGCGGACAACGGCGAGGCGAGCGCCATGAACACCACCGCGATGCAGAGCATGCCCAGGAAGTGCGAACGCGGAATGTGCAGCGCCGTCACGCCATAGGAAAGCGAGAACACCGTCGAAATATAGAATACGGTGTAGCAGACCACCATGGCGAAGGCGCCCAGCAGCGTCGGCCGCCAGTATGCCGAAAGCAAGGTCAGAACCGGCATGCGCACCCGTTCGTGGCGCGCGATCGCCGCGCGAAACGCCGGCGTTTCCACGATCCGCAACCGGACATACAGACCCAGCGCGACCAGCAACGCGCTGACGACGAACGGTATGCGCCAGCCCCAGCTGCGGAACTGTTCCTCATTCAGCGACAGCGCGAGACCGAAGAACAGCCCATTCGACAGAAGAAACCCGATGGACGGCCCGAGCTGCGGAAACATGCCGAACCAGGCGCGTTTGCCGGCCGGGGCGTATTCGGTGGCAAGCAGGGCCGCGCCGCCCCACTCGCCACCCAGGCCGATGCCCTGCCCGAAGCGCAGCACGCAGAGCAGTACCGGGGCCAGATAGCCGATCGCACCGAAGCCCGGCAGGAACCCGATCAATGTCGTCGAGATGCCCATCAGCATCAGCGAGGCGATCAGCGTCGACTTGCGGCCGATCCTGTCGCCGAAATGCCCGAAGACGAACGATCCGATCGGGCGCGCGACGAAGGCGATGCCGAACGTGACCAGCGCGGATAGCGCCTGCGCCCCGGGAGATCCATGCGGGAAGAAAACCGGTCCGATGATCAGCGCCGCCGCCGTGGCGTACACGTAGAAATCGTAGAATTCGATCGCCGTGCCGATAAAGCTGGCGAAGATGACGCGGCGCGTGCTGTTGGCTGGCGTGCCGGCACCGTCGGCGGAAGCCGATCTTGCATTCATGCTGTCTCCATTTTTTGGTTATGACCCTGCGCCTGAAGCGTCAGTGGTGTGCGGCGGGAGGGGTATCGCGAATCGCCGCTATAGTGCCACAGCAACCCGTGAAAGTGCATGACACGTTCCCGCGGAGTCTCCGATCACCCGATCACCCGCCGATCAGGCCGCGTACGCGACGGCTCAGGTCTTCCATGTCGAAGGGTTTCGTGAGCACTTCCATGCCCGGTTCCAGTTGCCCGTCGCCCAGGGCTTTGTTCGCAGCGTAGCCGGTGATGAAAAGGACCTTCAGGCCGTGGCGCAACGCGCGCGAGGCATCGGCGATCTGCCGCCCGTTCATGCCCCCCGGCAGACCGACGTCGGTCACGAGCAGGTCGAGCCGATGCGCGAGGCGCAGGAGATGCAGCGCCTCCCGTCCATTGCCCGCTTCAAGTACTTCATAGCCGGAATCGCGCAGCACCTCGGCGGCCAGCGACCGGATGAAGACATCGTCCTCGACCAGCAGGATGCGTTCGCCCCGCGCCGAATGCACCGGCTCGGCTCCCATGGGCGGCGCGGATGGCGCGGTTGGCACCTCCGCGGTGCCGTGATAGCGAGGCAGATACAGCCAGACCCGCGTGCCTATTCCCACCGTCGAATCGATGCGCACCTGTCCTCCCGACTGCAGCGCGAAGCCGTAGATCATCGACAGTCCCAGGCCCGTGCCCTCGCCCATCGGCTTGGTCGTGAAAAACGGCTCGTAGGCCCGCGCCTGGGTCTCGGGCGTCATGCCGACGCCGGTATCGCCCACGCACAGCGATACATAGTCGCCCGCGGGCATCTCGTCGGCGTCGTCCACGCCGTCCGATTGCCGGCAGCCCGCGGCGATGACGAGCCGTCCGCCATCCGGCATCGCGTCGCGCGCATTGATGCACAGATTGAGGAGGGCGTTTTCGAGTTGCCCGGGATCGACCAGCGTCAGCGGCAGATCCGGATCGGCCGCGATGTCGACGGCGATATCCGGTCCGACCGTGTGGCGGATCATCTCCTCCATGCCGACGACCAGGCCGTTCACGTCCGTGGGTTTCGGATCGAGTGCCTGCCGACGCGAAAACGCGAGCAGCCGCTGGGTCAGCGCTCCCGCGCGGCGGGCCGCGCCCTGCGCGGCGTCCGTGTAGCGGCCGATCGCGTCCAGGCGGCCCGCCTCCACGCGTCGCCGCAAAATTTCGAGACTGCCGGATATCACGGTGAGAAGGTTGTTGAAATCATGCGCCAGGCCGCCGGTCAACTGGCCGACCGCCTCCATTTTTTGCGCCTGATGCAACTTCTCCTCCGTGCTGCGGAGTTCCGTGGTGCGTTGCTCCACCCGCAATTCGAGGGTTTGCATCAGATCGTGCAGCGCGCGCGTCGCATCGTGACTGTCGGTCACGTCGTTGCCTTCGACGAAAATGCCGGAGACGGCGCCGTCGGGCGTCAGGATGGGTTGATAGACGAAATCGATGATTCGCCGCTGCCGGTCACCGTCCTCGCCCGCGCCGTTCTCGAACCACACTTCGATGCCCTTGCCGACAAATGGCTGACCGCTTGCATAGACCTTGTCGAGCAAATCGAAAAACACCTGCCCTTTCAGTTCCGACAACGCTTCCCGGACAGGCAGGCCGATGACCTTACGGCCACCGATGAGCTGCGTGTACGAACGGTTGGTCAACTCGAAGCAGTGGTTGCGGCCACGCACGATGGCCATGAAGCTGGGCGCCTGTTCGAACAGGCCGCGCAGCCGGTCGCTTTCTTCCTGGATCGCGGGATTCGCTTCGTGGCTGCCCGGCACGCGGGGAGCCATCCCGCTTTGCGCCGGGGCGGGCGCCGGGGGCGCACCGTCGCCCCGCGTGGCGCCGACAATATTGCGCAATCGCTCCCGTTCCGTCACATCGACGGGGTGCTGCAAAACGGCCGTCACCGCGCCGTCACGGCCGAGGAGCGGCGTGTGCGTGACACACCAGTACCGCTTCCCGGCCTCATCGCCCGTGGCCTGCACGCGGGGGCCGTCATCGCGCTGTGGTGCCATGATGTCGACTCGCCGCGTCCGGATGGCGCGCTCGCAGGAAGCGATCGAACGCTCACGCGTCTCGGCGTCGGCGGGAAAAACGTCCCAGGCCCGCCGGCCCAGGAGATCGGACAGGTCGCACCCCGTCGAAGCGAGATAGGCGCGGTTGGCGCCAACCACGTTCAACCGCAGGTCGAGAATGAGATAAGGGTTGGGCGAGACATCGAAGATCCCCGCATAATCCAGTTCTGGCAAGGTCACGATGGTCGGATTCGAAAATACCGGCGAATGAAAAACGGGATGTAAGCGGAACGGATCGGGCCTTGCCGGCATGAGCCGGCAGGGCGCCGTCGCGCCTCATCGGCGATAGCGGTTCATCAACGGCGTGGACGTGATGCCGTGCAGGATGACGGAAGCGGCGATCACGCCGAGGATCAGCGGAATCAACGGCCGCACCGCCGCATGCGAGGCATTCTCGAGCGCGTACAACAGGTAATAGAAAGACCCCACGCCGCGAATGCCGAACCAGCTGATCAGCCAACGTTGCGGTCGCGTCGTCGCGGAGCCGAGCAGCGACGCCTGCACGGACAACGGCCGTGCGATCAGAAAAAGAACGGCGACGACGAACGCGACGCGCCAGGTGAAGAGTTCATGCCAGAAACTGGCGAGCACGCTGCCCACCATCAGCATCACGACCACTTCGGCGATACGCTCCAGTTCCACGGTGAAACCCAGTACCCGCTGCGCGACGAAAGCGTGCGCCCGGTTCGGATCGGCCGCCGTCGAACCGATGTCGCCCACGTCGACGGTACCGACCGCTTCGCTCGCCGATTTGTCGCCGCTCGACAGCTGTTCGACGCGCCGCATTGCCAGACCTGCGGCGAAAACGGCCAGAAAAGCGTAGGTGTGGATCAGTTCCGCGAACCCGTACGCCAGCGCGATCAAGCCAAGCGCATAGAAGCCCTCGGGTCCCAGCGCCAGGCTGTAGCGCGTGCGCAGCCATGCGATCAGACGCACGGCGATGTCGCCGAGCAACCAGCCCGTAGCCACCGCCCCACCGACACCCCACGTGACGCCAAGGGCGAAATGCCAGGTAAGCGCCTGCGTGGGCGACGCCTCGTAGTTGCACACCGCGATGCCGAGCAGCGCGAAGGGAAGCGCGATGCCGTCATTGAGTCCGCCTTCCCCCGTCAACGAGAACCGCAGCAGGTCCACGTCGCCCGGCGCCTCCACCTGCACATCGTGCGCGAGCACGGGGTCGGTGGGTGCCAGCATGGCCGCCAGCAGCAGTGCGGGCCCCCAGCTCATATGCAGCAGGAACACGCTGGCCAGCGTCATCAGGGCGACGGTCACGATCATGGCGACGATGCCCAGCCGTAAAGGCAGGAGCCAGATGCGGTCGGTGGGTGGCACACGCATGCGCAGACCGATGGCGAACAACGATACCAATACGGCGATCTCGGTGATCTGGCGCAACATGGCCGAACCCTGCAGCAGGTCGATATGCAGCAGATGCAATCCGAAAGGTCCCAGTCCCACGCCGATCGCCAGATACACCATTGCCGTACTGATGGGAAGACGATTGAATGTGGTACTGGCCAGGCCCATGAAAATCAGGACGCCGCCGACGACGAGGAACCATATCGTTTCGGTCATTGTTCTCCAGGTGAGGTACGGGATGGCGAGGCGCCGGGTTCGGCCCAACGGTTGGATCTTGCAAGAAACGTGCCGTCCGATGGTCGAGCGCTGGAACCGGTACCGGCACCGCCCACGCCGGGGCACTCACCCGACCGTACGCTGCGCCGCGCCCAGATCCTGCCAGGCCTCGCCATGGCAGGTGAACATCAGAATCTGATGCCGCAACGCCGCATCGAACAAGGCGCGCTTGATCAGCGCCCGGCGTTGCGCGTCCGCATGCACGAGCGCATCGTCGAGCAGCAGCAGGGTCGGCCGTCCGGCTTCGCGCAATAGATCCGCGTAGGCCAGCCGTACCAGCAGGCCGAGCTGCTCCCGGGTGCCGAAGCTCAGGCTGTGGAGCGCGTCCTGTTGATCCGCGCGATGCAGATCGACCGGCAGCAGATCGTCCCCGAGTTGCAGGCGCGCGCCGGGAAACAGCAGCGCGAGGTAATGGTTCAGGCGCCGGACCAGTGGCGCCTGCAGCCGCAGCGTGGCGGCGTCGCGCTTTTCGTTCAGCAGGGTCCAAAGCAGTTGCAGACCGTCGGCGCGCCGCGCGATCTCGTCGCGGCGGCGGCCCAGGTGTTCGGTCTCGGCCTCGGCCAGGAGCAGCGCCTCGCCGACGCCGCTCGCCCCGGCCTGCTCCAGCGCGCCCGTCAATATCAGAATGTCGTGGTGGCGACGCTGCTGCGCTTCGCGGGCGATCGCCGCGGAGCGCTCGAAACGCTGCACGTCCTGCTCGAGCAGTTCGCCATGTTGCGCATCGAGCGCGGCGGCCACGGCGTCGCCGCGACGCCGCAAGTCGTCGGCCAGGCCGCGCGCTTCGACGAGACGCGCGACCAGCGCCGCGCGCTCCTGCTGCCGGAGCGCGTCGCGATGGGCTCGCGCCCGCGCCTGGGACTGTTCGTCGAGCAGGCGCGCCGTCGCCAGCGCGGTGTTGAAGCGGGCTTCGGCGAGCGTGCGCGCGGCGAGCGCCCGCTCGAGCGCGGTCTGCGCGGCGTCGCATTCGAGCCGGGTCTGCGCGACGAGCCGGTGGGAAACGTCGCCCGCGGCCATCGACGCTCCGGCCGCCGCCTCCGCCCCACCCTCCGTCCCACCCTCCGCCCCGCCGGGCAGCGTCGCGCGGCGCAGCACGAGCGCCTGCTCGCGTTGCCGCCCGATATCGAGCGCGCGGCGCACGCCCGCGGGCCCTTCCGGGGCGCGGATCGCCAGTTCCTTGCGCGCGGCATCCAGATCCCGCAGGCGCCGCGCATGGTCTTCCTGCCGCACTTGCGCGGCGGCCAGCGATTCCGCACCCAGACGCTGCAGCAAATCCGCGCGCGCGCGCAGGGCGTGCTCGATCTGGCGCGACAGTTCCGGCAGGTCTCTGCCACCGGGCGCGATGCGCAGGCGGCCGATCCCCGGCAGATGGAGGTCGGTACCGGCCGTCAGCCATCGCTCGCCTGCGCCGGACAACACGGCCGCGGTAGCGTCGACGGCACCGGCCGTGTCGGTAGCGACCGACTTCGCCGCGGTGCCGCCGGCACTTGCCGTATCGGTGTCGACCGCCCGGGCGGCGGTGTCGCCGGCGAGGCCGTCCGCCGCGCCCTCGCCCGGCGCATGCGCCAGCCGCAGCGCCGTACCCGCGTCGAGCCAGTAATGCAGCCGCGTCGCCGCCGCTTCCTGCCGGATCCGGCATTCGGCGAGCGTCTGCTCGACGCGGCGCAGCGCGTCCAGGTCCGCAGGCAGTGACGGCGCCCGCGTGTCGGAGCGTGCGGCCATTTCGAGCGCCTCGATGTCGCCCTGCAGACGCACCGCTTCCGTCAGCGTGGCGTCCAGTTGCGCCGCCTCGCGGCGCCACGTCGCCAGTTGCGCGTCGATGTCGCGCCGCTCCGCCAGCGATTGCGCGGCCGCGTGACGCTCGCGCGCCTGCGCCAGCGCGGCGGCCCGGACATCGTGCCGCGCGCGCGCATCGTCCAGCAGGGTGCGCGCCTCCTCGGCGGCGATGCCCTGCGCCGCGGCTTCGCGCAACTGTGCCCGAAGGGCATCGTCTTCGTCCTGATCGCGCCGCACCTGAGCGTGCAGCTCCGCCTGCAGCGCCTCGGCCTGCGCCTGCTCGCGCCGCAGCGCAAGCGTCTGGTCGCGCGCCTCGACGACCGCGGCAAGCTGCCTGCGCGCGGCATCCGCCTGTGCCTCGAATGCGGCCCACGGCTGCTCGGACGCCACCGCCTGGTGCGCCGCGCGCAGTTGCGCAAGCTGGTCGACGTCGCTGTCGAACTGGATCTTTTGCCGGCGCAGCGCGTCCACCTGCTGCCGGCTCGCGCTCAGCGCGTCCTCGGCCTCCCGGTAGATGCCCTTGGGACGGCCCAGACGCGCGTCGAGCAGTTCGCCGCGTTCCGCCGCAACGCGCGAGAAGAGCCGATCGCCGTCGGCCGAGGCCATTTCCCCGGACAGCCGCTGCAGCGCGTCGCGCAGATGCGTGCCGGCATGCGCGGCCGGATCGACCAGTTCCTGCCCCTCGCCCTGACGAATCCACAGCAGCCCCGGCACGCCGGCCTGCTTCGGCTGGCTCTGCCCCTTCGACGGAAATTCGAAACCGATCAGCGCGGCAAGCGCGTCCTCGGCCGCCTCGCCTTCGAGCCGGGTCGCCGCGCCGCCCCCGGCATGACCGGCCATACCGGCCATATCGGCGCCACCCGGCGCATCGCACGTGCCGATCGCCAGTTCGCAGCGGCTGCGCGTCAGGAAGCGCTTGCGCAACGCGTAGGTGCGCGCGCCGATACGGAAATCGATATCGACGCTCGGCCGCGCGCCGCTCGTGCCCCACGGCGCGAAATCGGTCACGGTGCGGGTGCGCGAACGCTCCAGAAAAGCGGCCCGGATCGCCATGGCGATGGTGCTCTTGCCCGCCTCATTGTGGCCGACGAAGAGGTTGATGCCGTCGCTCAGACCGTCGAGCACGAGCGGTTCGCGAAACCGCCGGAATTCCGCGAGCGCGATCCGGTCGATCTTCATGCGGCCATCGGTCGTCATGCGCGCGCCTCCCGTCCCGTGGCGCGCACGCCCTCCTGTTCGAATTGCAGCAGCAGACGCAGCGCCTCGCGCGCAATGTCGCCGCGCGCGGGGTCCTCCTGCAGTGCCTGCAAGGCGTGCGCGACATCGACGACATAGCCGGACACGCCCAGTGCCGCGAGGTCGGCATGGTCCGGCTGCAGGTCCAGGCCGGTCGCATCGAAGCGCAGACTCCTGACCCGGGCGGAAGCCGCAGCGACCGCCGCGCGCAGCCGTTCCCAGGTGTCCAGATTGACCGCGCCGGAGACCGCCAGTTGCAGGACATCGTTCGCGCCGGCCTGCGCGAGTCGCGCCGCGACGCGCTCGACATCGGCCGCGACGACGATCCGCTCCGCCAGCGCGGTCCAGCGAAAGCGCCCGACCTCGAGCCGCTCGACCACCGGCAGCGCGCCCGGCGCATCCAGCCGCACATCGAGCACCGCGCCCGGCGCATTGCCGCGAAAGCGGTCCGGCTCGGGCGTGCCGGCGTACCAGGTGCGCGCATCGATCTCCAGGCAGCCGTGCCAGTCGCCCAGCGCGAGATAATCGAGCCGCGCGCGCTGCGCCCGGTCGGCGGCGATCGGATTGCTCAGGTCGGCGCTGTCCGGCAACCGGCCGGCGACGCTGCCGTGCGCGAGACCGATGCGCAGCCAGCCCGCCGGCGTGTCGAGCGTGTCGAAAGGCGCGGTCGCGTCGTCGTAGGTACGACGCTGGGTCAGGGGCGCGGCCAGCACGGCCGCGCCGAGCGCCTCCAGCGCGACGATGCCGGTGCGCTCGGCCACCCGCGCCTGCGGTGGAATGCAGCCGAGCCGGCGCGCCCGCGTCCAGACGCTGTCGGCGAGCGCCGCGTCGTGATTGCCGGAGATCAGCACCCAGGGTCCGACGAAACCGTCGAGCGCCGCGAACAGGCGCCGCACGGTGCGATCGGCGACCGCCTGCAGGTCGAACACGTCGCCGGCCACCAGAATCGCGTCCACCCCGCGTTCGGTGGCACGCGCGGCGAGCGTCGCCACGGCATCGAGCCGCGCCTCGGCGAGGACCGCCGCGTCGTCCGGGTCGAACTGGCCGTAATGGCGGCCGATCTGCCAGTCCGCAGTATGAAAAAAACGCATAAGGAGGGGCTGTGTCCGAAACTCGGTGAAAAGGTGGCATGCGGTTTGCTGCGCTGTGGGCACGCAGCATCCGTCATCAGACGTTCACTCTACCGGAATCCGAACATGAAACTCTATATGGCTCCCGGCGCTTGCAGCCTTGCCGATCATATCGCGCTGCACGAAGCCAAGATGGAATTCGAGCGCGTCAAGGTCGACACCAAGACCAAGCAGACGGAACACGGCGAGGATTACATGGCCATCAATCCGAAGGGGTATGTGCCGACGCTGGAACTCGATGACGGCCAGCGGCTCACCGAGAACATTGCGATCCTGTCGTGGGTCGCGCAGCGCACGCCGGCGCTGGTGCCGCCCGGCGACATGGGGCCGGTGCGCCTGCTCGAAATGCTCGCCTTCATCTCCACGGAGATCCACAAGCAGTTCGGCCGCATCTTCAAGCCGTCTTCCGAAGCCGAAGCGGAAGCCGCCCGCCAGAAGATCGCCACGCGCTTCGACTTCCTGGCGAGCACGCTGACCGGGGACTACCTGTTCGGCCAGAGCGCCACGGTCGCAGACGCCTACCTGTTCGTCATGCTGCTGTGGGCAAAGCGGGTCAAGCTCGATGTGCCGGCGGCGTTGCAGCAGTTCGGCGAGCGCATGAAAGCGCGTCCGGCAGTCGAGCTGGCTTTGAAGCACGAAGGTCTCGAAACGGCCTGAACGGCAGTCGCGCCCGCGGGGCGGCGCCAAGCCGCGCCCGGCCCGCTCAGGTGCCCATCGTCTCGGCGAGCAGCACGAGCAACTGGTCCAGCGGCAAGGGCTTCGAGAAGTAGTGGGTGAAGCCGGCGTCCATCGCCTCCTGCCGGACATCCGCCGACGAATAGCCGCTCAGCGCTATGAGCGTCAACCCGTCGCCGGGGAAGCGCCGCCGCAGTTCGGCGGCGAGTTCGAAGCCGGTCATATCCGGCAAACCGATGTCGATGATGCCGACGCGTGGCCGGAACGTTTCGCTGTAGGTCAGCGCCGTGCCGCCATCGTAAGCGCTGCGGCAGACATAGCCGCTCATATCCAGCAAAGCCTCCAGCGCATCCGCCGAATCCTGGTTGTCGTCGACCACCAGGACGGGCTGCAACCGGCCGTCGGGCGTACTTGCCGCCTGCGCGGGCGGTGCCAGCGCCGCGCCGCGCGCGATCGGGAGCGTGACCACGAAGCGGCTGCCGCGATCGTGTCCGTCGCTGAACACGCGCACCGCGCCGCCATGGTCGTCGAGCAGCCGCCGCACCACGGTCAGGCCGATGCCCAGCCCGGCGTCCTGCCGCGAAATGCTGGTGTCGCCCTGGGCGAACAGATCGAAAATACGGGGCTGCAGATCCACGGCGATGCCGATGCCGCGATCGGCCACTTCGATATGCACGTGGGTCTCGTCCTGCGTCACGCCCACCCGGATTTCATCGGCGTTCGCGGTGTAGCGCGCGGCGTTGTGGATGATGTTGTTGAGGACCTGCCGGATGCGCGCCACGTCGACATCGACCAGCACCGGCTGCGGCGCGTGCTGCACACGCACCGTATGACCACGCCGCGCGATCTCCGCGCGCGTCATCTCGATCGCGGTATCCACCAGGCCATTGACGTCGGCGATCTCGCGATGCAGTTCGACCTTGCCGCGCGTCAGCCGCGAAACGTCCAGCAAATCATTGACCATGCGCGAGAGTTGCGCGGTCTGCCGGCCGATGACCGCGTGGGCGCTGCGCGTTTCGTCGGCGGTGGGCGCGGCCTTGCGGCTGATCAGCTCCAGCGAGAGACTGATGGCCGCCAGCGGATTGCGCAGCTCGTGGGCCAGCATCGCCAGGAATTCGTTCTTGCGCAGGTCCGCTTCTTCGAGATCCAGCTTCCTGCTGCGCAATTCCTCCAGCGTGACCAGCATCTCGCGGTTCTGCTGCTCCAGCTCCTCGACCGGCGTCTGCGTCTTGCGCCGCGTCAGTTGATCCACGAGCGTATTCAGGCGGGCCGTGGTCAATTGCGGCGTATCGCGCGGCAACAGCATCTCGAGCGTCACCGTCGTGCCCGCGCCCGGCGACGAGCGGATCGAGAAGCCGTCGACCATGCGCCGGCTTCCGGCAATGCCAAGCGCCGGCTTTCCGGTACCGCTCGGCGAACCCGCGAGCAACCGCTCCAGGTCCGGGATGCCCGGGCCTTCGTCGCTGATCTCGGCCACCACGCATTGCTGGGCGGGCGCATCGCTCGCGGCGCCGCTGAAGAAGGTGACCGTGCCGCCGCCGGCAAACTGCACGGCGTTGCGGCTGATTTCGGACACCGCGGTGATGAAGCGCGTGCGTTGCAGATTGTCCAGCCCGAACAACTCCCCCACCTGCCGGGAGCGGTCGCGCAGCGTGACGAAACTCAGGCTGCTGTTGATGCGGGTGGAAAGAATGCGATGGAGCATGGTCAGTGTGCCTTCACCACCACGACGGTGGCGTCGTCGCTATCCTTGCCGAAATCGCGATGCATCACCGCGGCGATCAGACTCGGATGATGATCGATCAGTCCGGCATGCCGGTTCAGATTCCAGCGGGTCGACAGGCCGTCGGTACTGGCGATGAACACCGCCCCGGCATGCCAGTCCGCGCCGTTTTCCCGGACCAGCCGCATGTTGTAGCCCACGGTGCCGTCGGTCGACAGCAGATGTTGCGATCCGGCCCGGGAATGCACGCTGCACACGATATTGCCCACGCCGGCGAAGGTGACCCGATGGCGCTCGGGCTCGAAGAGCGCCACGGCCATCACCGCGCCGCGCGTGGTTTTCAACGCCGCATGGGCCTGGTGCAGGATATCCGCGGGGCACGATGCCGCCGTGGCGTCGTGAAACACCTTCACCGCGGCACGCGATGCATCGGCGGCGAGCGGGCCATGGCCCAGGCCATCGAGCAACGCCAGCCAGAGACGGCCGTCCGTCTGCCGCAACGCCCAGGCGTCGCCGCAGATTTCCTGGCCGGCCTTCGGCGAGGAACGCACGCCCACGTCGGCGAGGCTTCGCTGCGCCTTTGCGGCCAGCGCCGCGCGCGTGGCGGTTCCGGGCTTGTCGCAGCCGATATGCGCGAGCAGCGCCGTGCCCTGCCCTTCCCGCGCATAGATGTCGAGAAGCTTCGCCTGACGGGCGATCGTGCCGAGACCGGCACCCAGGCTGCCGCCCGTCGAATAGCCGTCGACCATCGCGCGCTCGACGCTGGCGATGCCCGGCCCGTTATCGAGCGCGATCATCGCGATGCCGTGGCTGCCGGCATCGCGATACGGCCTGAGATCGATCCGGCCCCGGCCCGCGTATTTCAGGATGTTGGTGGCCGCTTCGGTGACGACCAGCGCGGCGCCGGCCCTGCAGATCTCGCAGCAGCCAAGTGACTGGGCAAGCGACATCGCCGCGCGGCGGGCCTCGGCCACGCCGCTCGCGTCGCTCAGCGTTATCGTCTCTTCCATTGGGTAATGCTCACTGTGGTGCCCACGCCGGGCACGGACGTGATCGCGAATTCGTTGACCAGGCGACGTGCCCCGCCCAGGCCCAGGCCCAGGCTCCTGGCCGTCGTAAACCCGTCCTGCAGCGCCTGCTCGATATCGCCGATACCGGGGCCGGCGTCGGCGAACACGAGATGCAGCCCGGTACGTCCGCCGTGCTCGATCTGCGTCATCGTCATCGTGCCGCCCTTGCCATGCACCAGCGTGTTGCGCGCGAGTTCGCTCGCGGCGGTGACGAACTTGGTTTTTTCCAGCGTGCCGAACGCCATCTTCGACGCCTGCTCCTGCACAGTTTTGCGCGCGAGGTTGACCTGGTCCGGCGTCCGGATATCCAGGATGACCGGCGTCACGGCGATGATGAAAATGCTCCGGAATCGTCCAGCGAAGCCCGCAGCAGCGCCATGCCCTTGTCGACGTCCAGGGCGGTCCGGATTCCCTTGAGGGTCATGCCGAGTTCCACCAGCGTGATCGCCACGGCCGGACGCATGCCGACGAGCACCGTCGCCGCGTCCATGATGCGCGCCATCGCCGCGATATGGCCCAGGGTACGTCCGATGAAGGAATCGACGATCTCCAGCGCGGAGATATCGATCAGCACGCCCCGGGCACGCGTTTTCTCCAGGCGCGCGCTCAGGTCGTCCTGCAGACTCACGACCAGTTCGTCGTGCAGCTCGACCTGAATCGATACCAGCAGAAACTCGCCCAGCTTGAGGACCGGAATCTGCTCCATGGTCAGTTGCCCGACTTGATCGCGCTGAGTTGCACGACGGTCATGCCGACGCGTTTCAGCGCCAGCTTCAACGCCTCGGCCAGCGTCGCCTTGGTCGCGACGTCGCCCAGTTCCACGCCCAGATGGACGATGGTCTGCGCGATTTGCGGACGGATGCCGCTGATGATGCACTCGGCGCCCATCAGGCGCGCCGCGGCGACCGTTTTCAACAGATGCTGGGCGACCAGCGTGTCCACGGTCGGCACGCCGGTGATGTCGATGATCGCGATGGCCGCTTCGTTCGCGACGATCGCATCGAGCAGGCTTTCCATCACGACCTGGGTGCGTTCGCTGTCGAGCGTGCCGATCAGCGGCAGCGCCACGATCGAATCCCACAATTTGACCACCGGCGTGGTCAGGTCGAGCAGTTCCTCCTGCTGGCGCTCTATGACCTCCTCCCGGCTCTTCTGATAGGCCGCGAACGTCAGCAAACCGAGTTTGTCGATCACGAGCGACAGGGCCCACAGCTCGTCGGACAGGCGCTCGCCGTCCTTGATGTCCTTGCGCAGCGCCTCGAACAGCGGTTTCTTCAGCGAAAAGATGAAGGTTGCCGTTTCCTCCGGCGAAAACCCCTGGATCACGCGCTCGCGCGAGAACGCCGCGAGATGGCTGCGCACCTCGTCCCACACCGGTCCCGAGAGCGCCTCCCGATAATCATTTTTGACGCCGGCGGCGAACAGCCCCAGAAAAACCCGCGATGCTTCCCTGACTCCTGCTTCGATCTGCGGCGCGCGGACGCCCGCCTCGGCAAGCTGCCCCGCGATCCAGCTTGTCAGAATCTCGGTCTGGTGATCGTGAAGGATTTTTTCCAGACCCGTCGATTTGCTCAAAATGCTCTCTCCAGATGTCTTTATCGTTTTTGCCGATTCAATGTGACATCGATTATAGGCCAGCCGCCTCGCCGGAAGCCTATCCGTCTGCCCACCTTCGTAAAAATACCGTCATTGCCCATGAGAAGGGCGGCGTCGCGCCATCCGCGCGGCCATCGCCGGCGCGGCCCCCGTATAATCGCCCCATGACCCTTACTTTCTTTCGGGGCGGGTGCCCCGCCATGCCCGCCGACCTGGCCGTAACGCCATTCCGTCTTCCTTCCGCCTTGCGCGCCGTCAATCGCCACACCGCCCGGAGCCGCGCCCGATGAAAACGCCCAAGCGCCTCATACCGCTCGTCGAGGAGGGACTGGTCGACGAGGTGATCAGCCAGTTGATGAGTGGCAAGGAAGCCACCGTCTACGTGGTGCGCAGCGGCGAGGCCATCCGCTGCGCGAAGGTTTACAAGGATGCGAAACAGCGCAGCTTCCGCCAGGCATCCTCCTACCGTGAAGGCCGCAAGGTGCAGAACAGCCGGCAGGCGCGCGCGATGGAAAAAGGTTCGCGCTACGGCCGCCAGATGCAGGAGGAGCTGTGGCAGAACGCCGAGGTGGACGCGCTGTTCCGGCTCGCGAACGCCGGCGTGCGGGTCCCCCAACCCTATATCTGTACCGATGGCGTGTTGTTGATGGAACTGGTGGTGGACGGCAACGGCGATGTCGCGCCCCGGCTCAACGATGTCGACATGACGCCGGAGCGGGCGCTCGAGGTTCATGCGGCGCTGCTCGCCGAGGTGGTGCGCATGCTGTGCGCCGGCATGATCCATGGCGACCTGTCGGAGTACAACATCCTGCTGGCGGCGGACGGTCCCGTGATCATCGATTTGCCGCAGGCGGTCGACGCTTCCGGCAACAACGAGGCCGCGGCCATGCTGGAGCGCGACGTCGACAACCTCGCCGCCTACTTCGGCCGCTTCGTGCCGGCGTTGCTCGATGCGCAGTACGGCAAGGAAATCTGGAATCTTTACGAAGCGGGCGCGCTGAGCGTGGACGTTCCACTCACCGGCCAGGTCGCCGCCGACACGACGCCGGTCGATCTGGAAGGCCTGATGGACGAACTCGAGGAAACCCGACTGGAAGAAGAGGCACGGGTGCGCCGCGAGCAGGAGCTGCGGGCCGGGTCCTGAGGGTAATTTCCCCCCGACAGCGGCGAATCCCGGTGCTACCATGCCGTGGACAGATTCCGTGCTCTTCCCCGTGCTTTCCTTTTATCGGTCCCGCGCCATCGTGTCGATACCCTCCTCGCCAAGGCCATCGTCGCCCCCCGCCGTCAACCGCCGCGCCTCGCGGACGCTGGCCGCCGCGCTGGCCGGCGCCTGCATGGTGCTCGCGGCCTGCTCGTCGACGAGCGCGCCGGCGATGCGGGCGTCGGCCCCCACCATCTACCTGCAGTCGCGCCAGGCGCCCGAGGGGCTCGCCGCCTGTCTCGCGCGACGCCTGCCGGACACCCAACTGGGTCCCGGGCCCGCGGGAGACGGCGAGGAAGTGCGGGTGTCCGGGCGCGCATGGCTGATCGATGTCTCGCCGTCGCGCGAGGGCACGCTGATCGCCGCACATCGCGGCGGCGGCGGCGATGCGATCGAGCCGGATGTGCGCTTCGCGATCGCCCGCTGTGCGCTGTAGACCACTGCCTGCTCCCTGGTCATTTTTTTCCCGCTATCATGCCCGTCATGTCCCGCCCGCACGGGTGATGGCGTCGTCGCGACCCCGCCCTGCCGCCGCATGCATGCATGCCGCCACGGGCGAACCCATCAGTAGAAGAGACAGCAATACGTAGCACGCGGTACTTACCGTCGCCTCGCGCACGCCACCGGTGATCCCGGCGGGCGGCGCGGGCGGCGCTCGTCGAAAAAAGGCGGCATGGCCGCCGCGCGCGTTTTCCGTCACAAGCGGGAAACGCGCGCCAGGACTGGAATCATCGATCATGATCATTGTCGCGTTCTCGCGCGTCGCCGACCGTTTGCGGTTGGTGGACCCCGGCCTCGTACGACTGCGCACGGCCTTTCGCTCGGCGTTGGGCTGCGCCTCGACGGGGGCGCTCGGCATCGGCTGGACCGTGCTGCACCGGCAACCGCCCACGCTCGCCGCGCTCGGCATGCTGTTCGCGATGATCGCGCCGCTCTTCATCCGCGAACCGCGCCGTGCCGGCTGGTACGCTTCCCTGCTCTCCCTTTATCTGTGCAGTTCCGCGAGTTTCGCGCTGGCGTCGCTGCTGGCGCCGCATGCCCGCCTCGCCGATCTCGGCTTCGTCGCGATTCTGTTCGTCGGCATTCTCTGCCAGGCCTGCGGCCCGCGTGCGCTCGGTTGCGCGATGACCGGCTTCGTGACCTTTTACCTGGGTCTGTACCTGCATCCCGCGCCGGCGCAGGCGCTCACCATGCTCGCGCTGTCCGTCTCCGGCCCGGTCGTGGTGTCGCTGGTCGGACGCTTGATCCTGCCCGCCCATCCGGCGCGCATGCGCCGGCTGGCGCTGCGCACCGTCACATTGCGTGCGCGCCGGGTACTGGCGCTGCATCGCACCGCGCCCGATGCCGCGCTCGACGTGCCCCTGTCGGCGCTCAACGAAGCGGCGCTCGCCGTCGAGGAACATCTTTCCCTGCTCGGCGAAGCGGACGCGCTACCGATACGCGAACGGCTGGTGGAACTCGAAGTCGCCGCCGGTCAGCTGGCTTCGGCTTCGGCTTCGGCAACGGCAGCGGTCGAGGCCGGCGTCGAGCGCCTGGCACGGGCGATCGCGCGTCTCGACGCGGGTGAACGCCTATGGGACGCGCCCGCGCTCGCGCCGGTTACGCGCCACGCCCCCGCGCGGCTACGCTGGGCCGACCTGCAGGCCCGGCTCGCCTGGCGCCACGCGCTGCGGGCTGCAAGCGCCGCGGTGATCGCCATGGCGATCGGTCATGCGCTCTCGCCCGAACGCTGGTTCTGGGCGGTCATCACCACCTTCGTCGTGTTCCTGGGCACGCGGTCCCGCGCCGATACCCTTTACCGCGGCATGGAACGATTGGCCGGCACGCTGGCAGGCGCGCTGACCAGCGTCCTTTTGGCGACGGCCCTGCATGCCACACCTGTCCTGATGGTCCTGGTCATGGTGCTTTGCGTGTTCGGCTGGGCCTATACCATCCTCCATGCCTATTCCCGCGGCGTCTTTTTCATCACCGTGCTGGTGGGACTCGTGTACGCCGAACTGGGCTTCGCGATCCGGCCGCTGGTGACCGCGCGCATCGAGGAAGTGCTGACCGGCTGTCTGGTGTCGTTCGCCGTCGCCTTCGTGCTGATGCCGCTCACGGCGACGCGTCATATCGAAACCCGTTTGCTGGCGGTGTTGCGTGCCCTGCGCATGAGCCTCCAGGCAAGCACCGGCGCACCTCAGGCCACGCCGGACACTCCTGGCACGGCGATGCGCCGGCTGGACCGCAGCTGGCATGACCTGCGTGTTGCATGGCGGCCGTTTCAGACGCAGCGGGTCTTCGCCTGGAATCCCGGGCACGAACTGGCGCTGGGTTCCTTGTTCGCCTGTCTGCACGCGGCGCGGGAACTGAGCCGGCTCGCGACAGCGGGAACGGCGGGAACGGCGGGGGCGACGGATGCGAACGCGCGCGACCGGCAGCGCGAACACCTCGACGCAATCATGCATCGGCTGGATGTCTTGATCGAGGTCCATGCGGCGGATAACGGCACAGCGGGATCTTCCCCGGAAGGCGGCGCGGACGCAGTGGGTCGAAACAGGCTGGCCACCGTGAGCGCATCCAGCGAAACGCCTATCGACGCCCTACCCGCAGACACGTCGCCGGCGCTGGCGCAACTGGACGGCGCGACGCGGCAACTGGCCGAACGTTTGGCGCGCATATCGGCGACGTCATCGGGCAAATGGCCGGTCAGGTGGCCGGGGTTCATGCCGAAGCGCGTATGGCGGCCAGCGGACCGCTCCCCACCGCGGGGTTCATCGGCGTAACGGAAAACCGCCGACGAATTTTTCACGAAGATAGGTTGTAAACAGATCGATGGCTCTCGGGACCTGTGCCGCGTAAGGCCGCACGACGAATAACTGATCGGCAAAAGCATTGGTTGGATGCCAGTCATCGAGCAATATTTCCAGCCGGCCATCCTGTACCGCCGTCTGCGCGGTGAAATCCGGCAGCAGCGCGATGCCGAGACCGTCGAGCGCGGCATCCCGTAGCGATTCGCTGTTGTTCGCGGCAAATGCGCCGTCGACTTTCACCACCTGCACCGGCTCCGGCGTCCGTTTTTCCGCATTCGATCGGAAGGCCCATTCGGCGGGCCCGCGCGCACGCAGGTAAAACAGGCAGTCGTGCCGCGCCAAATCCCCGGGATGCTCGGGACGTCCCTTTCTCTCGAGGTATTCCCGGGTGGCGACAATCACGGATTTCGTCTCGCAAAGCTTCAGGGCGACATGCGTATCGGGAACATGCGCGCTGTGGCGGATCGCCAGATCGAATCCCTCCGTGGAAATGGCACTGAGCCGATCCGAGACTTCCAATTCCACCTTGACCTCGGGATTGTCCCTTAGAAACGGCGCCATCCTCGGCACCAGCTGCTGACGGGCGAATGCGACCGGCGCGGTCACTCTTATCAGACCACGCGCCACGCCGGCCATCTCCCGCACATTCAGAAAATTGGATGCGATTTCTTCGAACTGCAATCGCGTGCTTTCGACCAAACGTTCCCCGGCATCGGTGAAGCGCACGCTGCGGGTCGTTCGTTGCACGAGCGCGATGCCCGCGACGCGTTCCAACTCGGCGATTTTCTGGCTCATGGCAGCTTTGCTGACATTCAACCGCGCGGCAGCCCGCGTATATGATCCCTGCTCGCTGAGTACGACGAGCCAGTGGAGATGGAACCATAAACCTTCGACGCTGCGGATCTCATTCATGCAATTGTTCACCAGGGAAAACAATTAGTTTTGAAAGCACCGCTTTCCGGTGCGGTTCTTCCGCCATAGACTACCCCTACCGAACAGTCAACCGGCGAGGTGTCACGTGCAAAGTTATCAAGAAACGTCCGATGTCATGCATTTCATCGGCGGCGCCGAGGTGCGTGGTTCAGGCTCGCGGACGCAACCTGTCTTCAATCCCGCGACGGGCCAATCACCGCGTCGACTTTTGCTTGGCGAGATCGCCGACGTCGAGGCTGCCGTCGCGGCCGCGAAAGCGGCTTTCCCGAAGTGGGCCAACGTACCGCCCATCCGCCGCGCGCGTGTCATGTTCGCATTCCTCGAGTTGATGAACCGGCACAAGGACGAATTGGCCGCCATCATCACGGCGGAACACGGCAAGGTATTTTCCGACGCGCAGGGCGAGGTGGCCCGCGGCATCGACGTCATCGAGTTCGCATGCGGCATCCCGCAGCTGTTGAAGGGCGACTACACCGAGCAAGTCTCCACCGGAATGGACAACTGGACGGTCCGCCAGCCCCTTGGCGTGGTCGCCGGCATCACGCCGTTCAATTTTCCCTGCATGGTACCGTGCTGGATGTATCCGGTAGCCATCGCCGCCGGCAACACCTTCATTCTGAAGCCCAGCGAGCGCGACCCGTCCGCCGGAATTTTCATGGCGCGATTGCTCAGGGAAGCCGGCCTCCCCGACGGCGTCTTCAATGTCGTGCAGGGCGATAAAACGGTGGTCGACGCCCTCCTGCAACACCCCGATGTGCAGGCGGTGAGTTTCGTCGGCTCGACGCCGATCGCGAACTATATCTACGAAACCGGAGCCAGGAACGGCAAGCGCGTGCAAGCCTTGGGCGGCGCGAAGAATCATATGGTCGTGATGCCCGATGCCGACCTGGACCAGGCGATCGACGGCTTGATCGGTGCCGGCTATGGGTCGGCCGGAGAACGCTGCATGGCGATCTCGGTGGCGGTCCTGGTCGGCGACGTTGCCGACCAGATCGTTCCGCGTCTTGCGGAACGCGCGCGCCAGCTGGTGATCAAGGACGGCATGGAACCCGACGCGGAAATGGGACCCGTGGTGACCGGACAGGCCCTCGAACGCATCGAGGGATATATCGGAATCGGCGTGGAAGAAGGTGCGCAGCTTGTCGTCGATGGCCGCGGACTGAAGGTGGCGGGCCGCGAAGGCGGTTTCTTCACCGGCGGCACGCTGTTCGACCATGTCACGCCGGAAATGCGGATTTATAAAGAGGAGATTTTCGGCCCGGTTCTGGCGTGCGTGCGCGTCAGGGATTTCGCCGAGGCGGTGGAACTCGTCAACCGTCACGAGTTCGGCAACGGCGTCGCGTGCTATACCCGCGACGGCAATGTCGCTCGGGAATTCGGGCGGCAGATCCAGGTAGGCATGGTGGGCATCAACGTGCCCATTCCGGTTCCCATGGCATGGCACGGTTTCGGCGGTTGGAAACGCAGCCTGTTCGGCGACATGCATGCCTACGGCGAGGAAGGCGTCCGCTTTTACACGAAACAAAAGTCGATCCTGCAGCGCTGGCCGGAGAGCATCGGCAAGGGCGCCGAGTTCGCCATGCCGTTCTCCAAATGACCGTCTGACGCCACGCATTCCGGTTGAACGCCGGGGTGCGCATGCCGGAGGCTGCCGGAATCATGCGCCAAGGCGCGGCGCGGGTGCGGACCGCCACCGAAGGCGCCGCCGATTTCGACCGACCTGGCGATCAGCCTCTCATTATCCGTCCGGGCGGTGCGCGACGCTTCAGAGCGCCAGTGCCAGCCGCGAGAGGCCCCGCGTCACCATGCCGCGCAGCAATGACCAGCGCCGCGGACCGGCAGTGCCAATGGCCGAGGAACCGAGATAAGCGGGAAATGGCGTCATGATGGTCTTCCGTGAAAGTGTCGATGAAGGCATCATATTCGATACTATCGATCTCGGATAATTGATAATTTTTATATATGAGATAGCCTGCACCCGGCGCGGTCATGCGTCTTTCCGGAACCGTCTGGCGGCTTTCGGACACGGATCGCCTCGTGAACCAGACTCAACCGTCTCCTATCCTGCGGCGCCTGAATGCCGGGGATGCCGACGACTTTCGCAGGCTCCGTCCGGAAGGGCTACGCGCCCATCCCGAGGCATTCGGCGCATCGTGGGAAAAGGAAGGTGTGATGCACCGCGACCTTGCGTGACGACTCGCCGGTCTCACACCCGCAACAGGGGCAGCGTCGGGAACCGCTGATTCAGGACGCGTCGCGCGTCCACGCCCCACCAGTGGTCGAGGACGGTGGCGTAGAGCGAGCGGAAATCGACGCCTGTCGGCAGATTGCCGTTGCCATCCAGTTGGCTCAGCGCGGGAGGCATGCCGTAAAGACCGCCCGCCACCGCGCCGCCAGCCACGAAATGCGGTGCGACGGTGCCGTGATCGGTGCCGCGGCTGTCGTTTTCGCGCGCGCGCCGTCCGAACTCCGCATAGGTCATGACGAGGGTCGAATCCCACCGGTTCATTTCGACCAGCGCACCGCGCATCGCCGCCATGCCTTCGGCGAACTGGCGCAGCAAGGCTTCCTGCTGCCCCGGTTGATCGTGGTGGGTATCGAAACCGTTGAGGGTGATTTTGAGCACCGGAACGCCGGCGCTTGCGCCCGGCGGCTGTCCGGCGGCACCCTCATCGGTGGCGGCGACGACCTGCATCGCCGTTTTGACCGCGTTGCCGAACTGGCCGGCGGGAAAGCCCGTTTTCAGGATACGTTGCGCGCCGCTGGGGCGCAGTCGGTCCGCCGCCCGCGTGATGTCGCGCTGCACGTCGAGAATATGCGCCATCTCCGGGTTGTCGCCGTGCGTGTTCACCAGCCGCGTCAAATGCGCATCGCGCATGAACTGCGCCGGATTGACGAGCGCGATCGCGCGCGCGCCGTTGCCAAGCGGCCCCATCTCGGCGCTGCCGATCACCACCGCGTCGGCCGCGAAACCCGGTGGCACCGGCTGCTGCGCGAACGCGCGCGACAACCACCCGGCGCGCAGATACTCGTCCGCGGCCGAGGCGGTATCCCAGATTTCGATCGACCGGAAATGCGAAAGATTGGGGGAAGGATAGCTGACGCCCTGCACGATCGCGAGCTGTCGGTCCTCCCACAGCGGCAGCAAGGCGCGCATCGCCGGATGCAGTCCCGTGCGCTCGTCCAGCGAAATGACCGCGTCGCGGGCGATGCCGATGGTGGGACGCAGGCGCGCGTAGGCGGGATCGGCATACGGAATGACGGTGTTGAGGCCGTCATTGCCGCCCTTGAGCTCGATCAGAATCAGCAGACGGTCGTAACGCGGTGCCAGGCCGGCCCCTGTCGCCAGGGCCGTCCGCGCGGCCCAACCCGTCCCCGCCCAGCCCACACCCAGCGCCGCCGCGCACGTCAGAAGCACATCACGTCGTTTCATGGTCGAGATTCCTGAGTAAGCCAGGCGCGGCGCGCGCGGCGGCCGTCATTCGAGTTGATACACCGGGTCCGCCAGCAAGCCCTGCAGGAACGCGCTGCCGGTTCCGTCGTCCTCGACGGGTTCGATCGGATGGGTGGGCAGCACCGCGCGGATCATGCGCCGGCGTACCACCGCGTCGGGCACCGCCGTGGGCGACGCGCCATAGGCGGCGAGCCAGACGGCGGGATCGAAATGCAGCCCGCCCGTGCCGGCCATGGCCGCACGCGGCAGCGTCGGCCTGCCCGTACCCGAGGACCGAAACAGCAGCGCCACGAACCGCTCGCGCGCAAGCAGCGTCGAACTGTTGATCCAGGCCTGACCGCCCGGCCAGCCCTTGACGTTGGGCGGCTCGAACAGATCCTCGCCCAGCCCGCGGATCGTGTCGGCAAGCAACTGCGGGGTGTCGTAACGGACGTCGAACGCCCTGATCGTGCCGATCACGAAACTCACCGGCGAACGGGCCAGCGTGGCCTGCCCTTCCTGTGCCCAGAAATCGTCGGACAGGAAAATCGCGCGCAGAACGGTGCGGATGTCGTAGTGCGATGCCCGGAACCCATCGGCGATGCGCGCCACCTGCACCGGGTCCGGCGTATCGGAAATGAACTCCCGCCATAACTTCGCCGTGACGAAACGGGCCGTTTCGGGCCGGTCGAGCAGCACGTCGAGCATCTGGTCGCCGTCGAATGCGCCGGTACGCCCCAGCACGGTCTTGATGCCCGCGTCGTGCAGCGCAGGCTTCCAGACGTAACGTTGCTGCGCGTCGAGACTCCAGCCGGTGTAGGCGCGCGCGGATTCGGCCACGTCCTGCTGCGTGTAATGCCCTTCGCCCAGGGTGAACAATTCCATCACCTCGCGGGCGAAGTTTTCGTTCGGATGGCCCTTGCGGTTGCTGGCGCCGTCGAGATAACGCAGCATCGCCGGGTCGCGCGCGACGTCGTGCAGCATCGCGCCGAAATTGCCCAGCGCCTCGCGCCGCAACAGTGCGTTTTGCGCCAGCATGAGTTGCGGCCAGGGCACCTTGTCCTGACCGGAGACGAAATGGTTGTGCCAGAAAAGCGTCATGCGCTCCGTCAGCGGGGAGGGCGTGAGCGCCATCTCTCCCGCCCACCACGCACGTGCCTGGGCATAGCGCTGACCCCGCAGGCGCTGCTCGGCGCGACGTTGCTCGGGAGTATCGCGTTGTCTGTCCTGCGGAAGCGGCAACGAGGCAAACGCCCAGTCCGGCGGCGGCGTGAAGGCCGTGGTGCGGCCGGCCGCCAGCAACCGGTCGACGGCCTGGGCGCGTGTGAGGCCAATGTCGTTCGCGACTTCCTGACGGTCGGGGGCGAATCCGGTGCGCGTGAGCAGAAACCGCGTGTCGTCGCCGTTCATGATGCGGCCGTCATCGGTATTCGCCGCACGCGCGGCGTCGGCTCCGGTGCTCGCCCCCGCCGCCGCGCTCCCGCCGGAACGCGCCGCCTGGCCATCGGGCAAACTGCGTGCGGACGCCGTCGCGCACAGCGATGCGACGAGCAGGACCGCCAGGCCCGTCAGCATTCGCGGACGATGCAGACGGTGGCGTGAACGCCGGCACGCATGCAGGGATGCGACGATGTACAGGATGCCGGAAAACCGCTTGGAGATCGGAAGTCGCATGATGCCGGATCGGGGAATCGACATCTCATTAAACCGCTTCCCGCGTCATTCGTGGCGGCCTTCGTGTAACGGTTTGTGAGGAATGTTAAGATGGCGCCGCCCCAATGCGTGCGCGCGTGCGGCTTTCATCGTTCTTTCGCCTTACCCCCTCGGACCCACGACACCACGGAGAATGGGATGCATCCCGATGCTGCTCTCGCCCTTTTCGACGCCGCACCGGTTGCCGCCCTGCGTCACGATCTCGCCTTCGCGCTGCGCGCCGCCGCGCACCATGGGCTGGGCGAGGGGGTCTGCAATCATTTCAGCGTCGCGCTGCCCGACCATCCCGATCTTTTCCTGCTGAACCCGCGCGGTTTGATGTGGCACGAAGTGCGTGGCGACGACATCGTGCTGGTGGATGCGCACGGCGCGAAGCGCTACGGCCGTCATCCGGTCGAAAGCACGGCGATGTTCATCCATGCGGGCATCCATCGGCTCGCCGGCAAGGCCTGCGTGATGCATACCCATATGCCATACGCGACGGCGCTGACCCTGACGCGGCAGCGCGGACCCGACACGACGCTGTCGCAGAACGCGATGCGGTTTCACGGACGCATCGCGATCGATGACACCTACAACGGCCTGGCGCTCGATGCGGCCGAGGGCGAGCGCATCGCCCGCGCCATGCACGGTGCCGATATCGTTTTTCTGGGCAGCCATGGCGTGGTGGTCTGCGGCGATCGCCTCGATCACACCTACGACGATCTGTATTTTCTCGAGCGCGCGTGCGCCGCGGAAGTGCTGGCGCGCTCCACCGGCCTGGAAGTGCGGTCGAACCCGCCCGAACTCGCCGCGCGCGTCGCGGCCGAGATGCATGGCGAACGCCTGCAGGGCGAACTGTTCTTCGCGGCCCTGAAACGCACGCTGGGCGACGCCTGACCCCGGCCCTGTGCGGCGCCCCGCGCAGGGCGCCGACAGGCAAACCGGAGGCGCGCGCTCAGCGGCCGCCGGCCCCCGCCGGCCGCAACAAACCTTCGAGTTGGCGCAATGCCGCATCGTGCTCGTCGCGCAGCAGATCGACGAATTCGACGCTCAACCGGGTACGCGGCTGGTGCGGAGGGAACAGCAGATAGATCGGAAACAGGATCGACGGCCGGAATGGCCGGATCGCGATATCCGGGCCGGCGAAATCGCGCGCGACGATCGGATGCGACAACGTCATCCCCATCCCGCAGCGCACCATCTCGCAACAGATCGCCGTGTATTGCGCCTCGATCGCCAGCACCCGCTCCACTCCGGCACGCGCGAAGACGTCGTCCATCAACGCCCGCGTGCCGTCGCCGTTGCACAGCGACACGAAACGCTCGCCGGCGAAGTCCTGCGGCTTCAACCACGCGCGTTTCGCGAGCCGGTGCGTGGCCGGCAGCACGCAGACCGCGGGAGATTGCGCCAGCAGTTCGACGTCGCATGCCGACGTCTCGCTGGTGTACACCGCCAGCCCGAGATCGCAGAACTGCGACGCCGTCCAGTGGTTGACCGTCCCCGACGCGTTGACGTGCAGCGACACCGTCACCCCCGGGTGGGTATCCTGAAAACGCTTGATCGCGTGCGGCACCAGCGTCATCCCGGCCGACGGCATCGCCGCGATCCGCAGGCGGCCGCTGCCGAGGTTGCGGATCTGCTCGGCCGCCGACGCCAGCCCCTGCAGCCCCACGAAGGCCCGCTCCACTTCCCGGAAAAACGCGTTGCCCTCGCTGGTGGGAATCAGCCGCACGCCGCTGCGCTGAAACAGCAGCAAGCCGGTGTCGCGCTCGAGCTGCGTGATCAGGCGGCTGACGTTCGGCTGGGACGTGAACAACTCCCGCGCGGCCGCCGTCATCGATCCCGCCACCATCACCGCACGAAACGCTTCTATGTGTTTCAGATTCATCGCTGCCGTCTCTCGCTGGACCCCGCTGTTCAATCGGCGCACTTCGTCACCGCGGTTCCCACCCCCTGGTTCCAACCCATATCACTGCGGTATCGATTGCTATTTTATTCGTATTGGACGATATGCATCGCAAAAGCCACACTTTCCTCGAAAGCCCCACCCGTCCAACCCGAACCGGCATCGTCTGGAGAATTCCGTTCATGAAAGCATCTCGGCAGACCCGTCGCGCGTCATCCCTTGTGGGTTCCTCGCCGCGGTCATCGCCGCGGTCACCGCATACGGCGCTGCGTCCGCTGCTCGCCGCGCTTGCCTGCGCGGGCGCGCTGCTTGGGCCGACGTTTGCGCACGCCGAGGCGACGCTCTACGTGGCGAATGTCGGCGGGTCGAGCGAGCAGTTGTTCCGCCAGAAGATCATCCCGGTCTTCGAAAAGGCGCATGCCGTGAAGATCGTCTACGTCGCCGGCAATTCGAGCGATACGCTGGCGAAGCTCCAGGCGCAAAAGGGTCACGAACAGATCAACGTCGCGGTCATGGACGACGGTCCGATGTATCAGGCGATGCAGATGGGCCTGTGCGCGAAGGTCGACGAGGCGCCGGTGATGAAGGATCTGTATCCGCTGGCACGCCTGGGACCGACCGCCGTCGGCGTCGGCATGGTCGCGACCGGCATCGGCTACAACGCGGACGCCTTCAAGAAAATGGGTCTGCCCGCGCCCGACTCGTGGCAGGCGCTCGCGGACCCGCGCATCAAGGGCAAGCTCGGCATGCCGCCGATCACCAACACCTACGGCCTGCATGCGCTCGTGATGCTCGCACGCATGAACGGCGGCGGCGAGAAAAACATCGATCCGGGCTTCACGGCGATGACCAGGCAGGTGGCGCCGAACGTGCTGTCCTGGCCATCGACGCCGGGCGAGATGGACAGCCTGATGCAAAGCGGCGACGTGATCATCGCGCCGTACGGCAGCGGACGCGCCGTCGCGCTGCAGAACACCGGCTTTCCGCTGAAGTTCTTTTATCCAAAGGAAGGCGGCGTCGCGCTGCAGGTGGCCGCCTGCCCGGTGGTGGAGAACGCGCAACCGGCGCTGTCGCAGCAATTCATCCAGTATCTGCTGAGTCCGGAGGTCCAGGTGCTCGAAGCGCAGGCAAGCGGCCTGGGTCCGGTGAACAAGACCGTCAAGCTCCCGCCCGAGATCGCCGCGCGCGTGCCGTACGGCCCGGAACAGGTCGCCAAGTTGATCGGCGTCGACTGGACGACGATCAACCAGCACCGTCAGGAATGGACCGAGCGCTGGAACCGCACCGTCGAGCGGTGATCGCACGCATGATTTCGACGAAGCGAACCCGCTGAAGCAGTCCCGATGAAGCAGTCCCGATGAAGCAGTCCCGATGAGGCGACGCACATGACATTCCTGACACTCAAGGGAATCTCCAAGCGCTATGGCGACTTCACCGCCATCGAGCAGATCGACCTGGACGTCGAGCGCGGCGAGTTTCTGTCGCTGCTCGGGCCGTCCGGCTGCGGCAAGACCACCACCCTGCAGATGATCGCCGGCTTCGTCGCGCCCACGACCGGCCGCATCCTGCTCGACGGGCGCGACATCACGCAGGAACGGCCCGAGAAACGCGGCATGGGCGTGGTGTTCCAGAGCTATGCGCTGTTTCCGCACATGACGGTCGACGGCAACGTCGGGTTCGGTCTGGAAATGCAGAAGGTGAAACGCGCGCAGCGCGCCGATCGCGTCGCCGAGGCGCTCGATCTGGTGCGGCTGGGCGGCCTGGGCGGGCGCTATCCGAAGGAACTGTCGGGCGGCCAGCGCCAGCGCGTGGCGATCGCCCGGGCATTGGCGATGCGGCCCGAATTGCTGCTGCTCGACGAACCCATGTCGAACCTCGATGCGAAACTGCGCGAGGAGATGCATATCGAATTGCGCGCGATCCAGCGCCGCCTGGGCATCACCACGATCCTCGTCACCCACGACCAGGTGGAAGCGATGACCATGAGCGACCGCATCGCCGTGATGCACCGCGGCACGATCGCCCAGCTCAGCACGCCGTTCGAAGCCTACGAGCGGCCGCGCACGCCGTTCGCGTCGACCTTTCTCGGCAAGACCAACACGCTCGCCGGCACCGTGCTGCGCCGCAACGCGCGCTGCGCGGAAGTCACGCTCGATCACGAGGGGACGCTGCTGGCCGTGCCGCACGAAGGGCGCCGGGTGCAGGGTGCCGTCACCGTCTATATCCGCCCGGAGAAGGTGCACCTCGCGAACGACGCGAACAACGGACTCGCAGCACAGGCGGCACGCACCCGGGGGCGCATCGTCACCCGCGTCTTCGTCGGCAACCAGTGGCTACTGCAGGTCGACACCCCGCTGGGCGCCTTCGCGCTGGCGCGTCCCAACAATGGCGTGCCACCACCCGAGGAAGGCGATGTCGTCGGCATCCGCTGGGCGGACGACGATCTGCGCGTGCTGGAACGGGAGCCCGCTCATGGCCAGTCCTAGCACCCGCGCCAATCCCTCCCCCGGCCACAATACCGGTGCCGGTTCCGACGCCGATCGCGCCGGCGCCGCCCCCTGGCTGCTGTCGGCCCCGGCGCTGCTGCTGTTCTGCGCGCTCCTGCTCGTGCCCTTGCTGCTGACCGTGGTGCTGTCGTTTCATGTGTTCGACGGCAGCCAGGGCACCACGGCCGGCTTTACCCTGAAGCATTACGCGGCGGTTCTGACGGACCCCTATTACGCGACGATCTTCGCCCGAACCGCCGGTCTCGCGCTCGCGGTCACCGCATTGAGCGTCGTCCTCGGCGTGCCGGAAACGATCGTGCTGGCGCGCATGAAGCGCCCCTGGCAGTCGATCTGCCTGCTGATCGTACTCGGGCCGCTGTTGATCTCGGTGGTGGTGCGCACCCTGGGCTGGCAGATCCTGCTCGGCAACAACGGCGTGCTCAATGGCGCGTTGCAGGCATTGCACATCACGTCGGAACCGGTGCGGCTGGTCTTCACCATGACCGGCGTCGTGATCGCACTCACCCATGTGCTCGTGCCCTTCATGGTGATGTCGGTGTGGGCCACGCTGCAAAAGCTCGACCCGCAGGTCGAATGGGCGGGCATGTCGCTGGGCGGCTCGCCGTTGCGGGTGCTGTGGCGCGTCGTGCTGCCGCAGATCCTGCCGGGCGTGCTGTCCGGATCGATCATCGTCTTCGCGCTGTCGGCATCGGCCTTCGCCACCCCCGCGCTGATCGGCGGGCGCCGCCTGAAGGTGGTGGCTACCGCCGCCTACGACGAATTCCTCGGCACCCTGAACTGGCCGCTGGGCGCGACGATCGCGGTGCTGCTGCTGATCGCCAACGTCGCGATCGTCATGGGCTGCAGCCGGCTCGCCGAGCGCCGCTTCAAGCACATCTTCGAGTAAGCCATGCGACAGAACGGTTTCTGGGGCCTGCTCTACAACGCGCTGTTTCTCGCGTTCATCGCCGCGCCGCTCGTCGTCGTCATCGCCGTGTCCTTTACCGACAAGGGCTTCATCGCGATGCCGTTCGACGGCGCCTCGCTACGCTGGTTCCGCGCGATCCTGGACAATACCGAGATCGTCGACGCGTTCTGGCTGTCGATCCGACTCGCGCTGGTGGCGGCCACCGTCGGCGTACTGCTGGCGGTCCCCGCGGCGCTCGCGATCGCGCGCTACCGCTTTCCCGGGCGCGGCGCGCTGACGGGCTTCTTCCTCTCGCCGATGATGATCCCCGCGGTGGTGCTCGGCATCGCCTTCCTGCGCTTCCTGTCGCTGCTGGGGGTCAACGGCTCGTTCTGGTCCCTGACCGCGGCCCATGTCATCATCGTGTTCCCTTATGCATTGCGGCTGGTACTGTCGGCGGCGATCGGACTCGACCGCGACGCCGAACGCGCCGCGCTCTCGTGCGGCGCCTCGCGCTTCACCGCCTTCCGGCGCGTCGTGCTGCCGATGATCCGCACCGGCGTGGCCGGCGGCTGGGTGCTCGCCTTCATCCAGAGTTTCGATGAATTGACGATGACGATTTTCGTCGCGACGCCCGGCACGACCACCCTGCCGGTCGCGATGTACAACCAGATCGCGCAGACGATCGATCCGCTGGTCGCCTCGGTGTCCACCGTCATGATCGTCGGCACGGTCGTCCTGATGCTGGTTCTCGACCGCATGGTCGGACTGGACCGGATACTGATTGGAGAAACACGATGACAGGCAACGCAGGCGGCAGCGCCGACGTGCTGGTGCTCGGCGGCGGCCTGGTCGGCAGCGCCGTCGCCTACGGTCTCGCGCGACAGGGCGCGAAGGTGACGGCGCTGGACCAGGGCGACGGCGGTTTCCGCGCGTCGCGCGGCAACTTCGGGCTGGTCTGGATCCAGGGCAAGGGCTATGGCCTCTCGCCCTATGCGCGCTGGTCGCGCAGTTCCGCCGAACGCTGGCCGGGGCTGGCCGCGCATCTGCTCGAAGAGACCGGCGTCGACGTCGCGCTCAAGCAGCCCGGCGGCTTCTACCTGTGCTTCTCCGACGAGGAGATGGCGGACCGGGAATTGCGCCTGTCGACGCTGCAACGCGAACTCGGCGGCGATTACCCCTACGAACTGATGAACGCGAAGACGGTGCGCGAGCGCCTGCCGGCCATCGGCCCGGAAGTGGTGGGCGCGAGCTACACGCCCATGGACGGGCACGTCAACCCATTGAAGCTGCTGCGTGCGCTGCACGACGCGATGCAGCAGCGCGGCGTCACGCTCGTCAACAACGAGCATGTCGGGCGCATCGTCCCGGAGCGGAACGGTTTCGCCGTGCACGGCAAGCACGGCGTCTGGCGCGCGCCGCGCATCGTGCTGTCCGCGGGGCTCGGCAACCGGGAACTCGCGCCGCAGGTCGGCCTGCACGCGCCGGTCGCGCCGAACCGCGGCCAAGTGCTGGTCAGCGAGCGCGTCGCGCCCTTTTTGAACTATCCGACGATCAACGTCCGGCAGACCGACGAAGGCTCGGTGCAGTTCGGCGACTCGATGGAGGAAGCGGGCTTCGACGACTTCACCACCACCGACGTGCTGTCGGAGATCGCGCGCCGCGGCCTGCGCGCCTTTCCGCTGCTCAAGGACGTGCGCCTGGTACGCATGTGGGCGGCGCTGCGCGTCTACAGCCCGGACAGCTTTCCGATCTACGAACAATCGACACGGCACCCGGGGGCGTTCGTCGTCACCTGCCACAGCGGCGTGACGCTCGCCGCCGCGCACGCGATGCGCATCGCGCCGTGGGTGGTCGGGGGCGACATGCCCGACGAACTCGCCGCCTTCCCCGGTGGACGATTTCTGCAAAGTCCGTGAGACGGAACGATCGAGACGGAACGATCCAGGCGGCATGCCCGCAGCAAGACGATGTGCAGCAGGAAATTTTGCAGCAGAAAATTTTTGAGACAAGGTAATCGAGCCATGACCGCCAAACCGCTGTTCCAGGTGCTGACCGCCGTCAGTCCCGCTGCCGCCGACGCGAGCGCGCCCGCCTCCGGCGACGCGCATGCCGATGCACACGCTGTTCCGGACGCCGACATCACCCTCTGGTTCAACGACCAGCCCCTTGCCGTGCCGGGCGGCCGCTCGGTCGCCGCGGCGCTGCTCGCCGCGGGCGTGCGCCGGTTTCGCGCGACACCCGTTTCCGGGACGGCGCGCGCACCGTATTGCATGATGGGCGCCTGTTTCGAATGTCTGGTCGAGATCGACGGCGTGCCGAGCCGCCAAAGCTGTCTGGTCCCGGTCGTCGACGGCATGCGAATCCGCTCGCAGGAAGGCGCCAGCGACCTGCCCCCGTCCTTTCACGTGCCGGCAGCGGCACCGGAGCAACGCGATGCTGAGTGAAACGATCGATGTCGTCGTGATCGGCGCGGGCCCCGCGGGTCTGGCCGCCGCCACCCGTGCCGCGCGGGCCGGCCTGCGGGTGGTCGTGCTCGACGAACAGGACGCCGTGGGCGGCCAGATCTATCGCGCCATCGAGCGCAGCGGCCCACAGCGGCGCGCGATCCTCGGACCCGACTATGCCGCCGGTGCCGCGCTGGCCGAGGCATTCGCCAGCTCGGGTGCGCGGTATATTTCGCACGCCTCGGTCTGGCAGGTGACGCGGGAACGTTCGGTCCACTATCTCAAAGACGGCAAGGTGGCGAACTTCGACGCACAGCGGGTGATCCTCGCCACCGGCGCGCTGGAGCGGCCGTTTCCGATCCCGGGCTGGACGCTGCCGGGCGTGCTCACCGCCGGCGCCGCGCAGATCCTGCTGAAAAGCGCCGGCGAGGTGCCGGCCGAGCCGCCCGTGCTGGTGGGCTGCGGCCCGCTGCTCTATCTGCTCGGCTGGCAGTATGTGCGTGCCGGGGTGCCGATCCGCGCGCTGGTCGACACCACGCGGCACGAAGACCGCTGGCGGGCGAAACGGCATACGCTGTCCGCACTGCGCGCCTGGCCCTACCTGAGCAAGGGCCTGCGACTGATGCGCACATTGCGCGAGGCGGGCGTGCCGATGTATGAAGCCGCCGACGACCTGCGCATCGAAGGCGTGCGGGACGCCGACGGTGTCGAACACGCCGCCGCGCTGCGCTTCACGATCGGCGGCGCGGCCTACCGCCTCGCAGCGAACGTCATCCTGCTGCACCAGGGCGTCGTGCCGAACACGCAGTTCACGCTCTCGCTGCGCGCCCGGCACCGCTGGGACGACGCGCAACTGTGCTTCACGCCGGACACCGACGCCTGGGGCGAACTCGATACCGACGGCATCTTCGTCGCCGGCGACGGCGGCGGTATCGGCGGCGCGCAGGCCGCGGCGCTGCAGGGCGAGATCGCCGCGCTGGCGGTGGCCGCGCAACTCGGCGCGATCGATCCCGCCGCGCGCGACCGGCACGCCGCGCCGCTGCGCGCCGCGCTCGCGGGCGCGCTGCGCATCCGCCCCTTTCTCGACAGCCTGTATCGCCCGCGGCAGGAAAACCGCGTGCCGAAGGACGATGTGATCGTCTGCCGCTGCGAGGAAGTCACCGCCGGCCAGTTGCGCGAATATGTCCGGCTGGGCTGTCTCGGCCCGAACCAGGCGAAGTCCTTCGGCCGCTGCGGCATGGGCCCCTGTCAGGGCCGGATGTGCGGCCTGACCGTGACCGAAGTGATCGCGCAGGCGCGCGACGTGCCGCCCGCCGAAGTCGGGTACTACCGCATTCGGCCGCCGATCAAACCGCTGACGCTCGGGGAGCTCGCCGGTGAATAGGTCCGCGGCGCACGCCCGCCCGGATCGGGCCAACGACGCCGCCAGCGGCGGCGCCGCGAAAGCCGCGCATGGCACGGGCGCCGACGTCATCGTGATCGGCGGCGGCCTGCATGGCGCCAGCACCGCCTTCCATCTGGCGCAGCGCGGCGCGCGCGTCATCGTGCTGGAGGCGGACTATGTCGGACGTCATTCGTCCGGCGTCAATGCCGGTGGCGTGCGCACGCTTGGCCGTCCTCTTCCCGAAATTCCGCTCGCGCTGATGTCGCGCGAGATCTGGCATCGCATCGTCGAGACGATCGGTGACGACGCCGGCTTCGTGCCGTCCGGGCAGATGAAGATCGCCGAGAGCGACGCCGAACTCGCCGAATGCCAGGCGCGGGTCGACCTGCTCCAGACGCACGGTTTCACGCACGAGAAGATCATCGACCGCAAGACCGTGCTGGCGCTCGAACCGGCGATCGCCCCGCACGTCACCGGGGCGATCTGGGTCGAGGACGACGGCTACGCGTTGCCGTTTCGGGCCACCGCCGCATTTCGCCGGGCCGCGCAGGCGCGCGGCGCGGTGTTCCACGAAGGTACGCCCGTTACGCGGATCGAACAAAGCGGCGCGCGCTGGTTCGCGCAGACGCCGGCGGGCCGCCTCGACGCGCAGCATCTGGTGGTGACCGCCGGCGCATGGGCCGGCGAACTGGCCGCGCAGGTGGGCGAGCCGGTGCCGATGCATCCCGAAGGCCTGATGCTGATGGTCACGCACCGGGCCGCCCCGTTCTGCCGCGCCACGCTGGGCGCCACCGGCCGGCCGCTGTCGTTCAAACAGTTCGACAACGGCACGGTGGTGATCGGCGGCAAGCTGATCGGCATCGCCGACCTGCCCGCGCGTCATGGCGAAGTCGACTTCGCGCGTCTGGTCAAAAGCGCGAACACGGTGGTCGACCTGTTTCCGCATCTGCGGCATCTGGGCATCAACCGCGCGTGGGCCGGCGTCGAGGCCTTCATCGACGATGGCCTGCCCGTCATCTCGAAAAGCCGTCGCGCCGCGAACCTGACCTATTCCTTCGGTTATTGCGGCAGTGGCTTCCAGCTCGGTCCGGGCTGCGGCAAACTCGTCTCCGAACTGGTGCTGGACGGCCAGGCATCGTTGCCGCTGGACGCCTTCGCGATCGACCGTTTTCCGGTGCCGGCCTGACGGCCGGCGCTTTCTGGCGACGGACCGATGCGTCCCGGTGCCGTCCGCCGCCCCCACCGGCGCCAGCTGGCCGGTTCATTCTTTCTTTTTTCTACGGAGCAACACCCATGAGCGACATCATCCGCATCGACAGCAACCAGCGCATGAGCCGCGTCGTCAAGGCCGCCGGCCTGGTCTTCGTCGGCGGCCAGACCGCGGGCGACCGCACGCTGGACGTCAAGGGCCAGACCGAGCAGGTGCTGGCCAAGATCGACGGCTTCCTCGCGCAGGCCGGCATCGACAAGACCCGTCTGGTCTCCGCGCAGATCTGGCTGGCCGACATCGCGCGCGATTTCGCCGGCATGAACGAAGTCTGGGACGCGTGGGTCGCGCCCGGCTGCGCCCCGACCCGCGCCACGGTCCAGTCGGCGCTCGCCGCGCCGGATCTGCTGGTGGAGATCACGGTGACGGCGCTGGGTTGAGCCATACGCGCACCGCGGCCTCACCGTTCGACATTCTCTGATAATGTTTTGGGTTGAAAAGCACGCGTCATCGGGCCGACTCGACGCGCGGCGCTGGCGACATCCCCGGAAACCTCGCGGGACCGACATTTAAGAGAATGGACAGAATATGACCCATACCAGCGACGAAGCGCTTTCGAAAGGCGGCAAGGCACCCGGGGTCGAGCATGTCGCGCCAGCGGACGTCCTGACGCCGGCCGATCGCTATCAGGAGTTGTTCGTCGCCGTGCAGGGCGGCCGCGTGTTCGGGGACAGCAAGACGTTCGTCGACTGCATCCCGTTGCGCGACCCCGCCGAGATACTGGAGCGCTATCGTGCCGGGAAAGATCAGGCCGATTTCGATTTGAAAACGTTCGTCGCGGATCATTTCGTGCACGAACAGGTCGTCCACAGCCATTACGTATCCGACCCGAACCAGACGATGGTCGCGCATATCGATGGTCTGTGGCCCGTGCTGACACGCGACCCGTCGCAACATCCGAAGCAGGGCTCGTTGCTGCCGCTACCTTACGAATACGTCGTCCCCGGCGGCCGATTCGGGGAGATGTATTACTGGGACTCGTATTTCACGATGCTCGGTCTCGCCGAGAGCGACCGCCCCCATCTGCTGCGCGCGATGGCCGACAATTTCGCTTTCCTGATCGACACCTACGGGCATGTTCCCAATGGCAACCGCAGTTATTATCTGAGCCGGTCGCAACCGCCCGTGTTCGCGCTGATGATCGATTTTTTCGAACAACAGGGTATCGAACACGCGCTCCGGTATCTTCCGCAATTGAAGCGCGAGCACGCGTTCTGGATGGACGGCGCGGAAACGATCCATCCCGGCGGCGCCTGCCGGCACGTCGTTCGACTGCCGGATGGCGCCTATCTGAACCGCTATTGGGACGACCGCGACACGCCTCGCGAGGAAGGTTATCTGGAAGATGTCGAGACCGCGCGGCGTTCGTCGCGTCCGGCCGGCGACGTCTATCGCGATTTGCGCGCCGGTGCCGCTTCCGGTTGGGATTTCAGTTCGCGATGGCTGGGGGACCCGAACGATTTGTCGACGATCCGCACGACGGCGATTCTGCCGGTCGATCTGAACAGCTTTCTCTACAAGCTGGAAACGCAGATAGAACGCCTCAGCGATGCCGGTGGCGACACCGCCACCGCCGCACTGTTTCGTCAAAAAGCCGCGGCGCGCCAGGCTGCGGTCGACCGCTATCTGTGGAGCGAGGCGCTGGGTGCCTATGTCGACTTCGATTTCGGCACCAACGAACAAGCCAGGATCGTGACCGCGGCCACGGCCACGCCGTTGTACGTCGCGATGGCGAATCCGCAGCAGGCGCAGCGCGTCGCCGACGCGCTCGCGTCCCGCCTGCTGGCAGCGGGTGGACTGATGACCACGGAACAGGCCAGCCCGCAGCAATGGGATCGCGCGAACGGCTGGGCGCCGCTGCAGTGGATCGCCATCACGGGACTGTGGCGGTATGGGCAGCAGGCGCTTTCCCGGGATATCGCGCACCGCTGGCTGGACACCGTCAGCGCCGTCTATGGCCGTGAAAGCAAGCTCGTCGAGAAATACGCGCTCGACACCGGCAACGCTTCCGCCGTGACAGGCGGCGGCGGTGGCGAGTACCCCTTGCAGGATGGCTTCGGCTGGACCAATGGCGTGACGCGCAAACTACTGCACGATCATCCGACGCACCGCGCCCACCAGCAGCGGGCGGGAAAGGATGCACCGGTTTCCTGATTGGGCCGCGGCGCCGGCGCGTTCATGGCCGCCGGGCCGCCGCGAGCAGCTATCCATCCTTCAGCCCGCTTTATCCAGTCGCGACCAGGAACGCCCATCCTTGCGCAGCAACTCCTCCGCGCCTTCGGGCCCCGAGGAACCCGCCGCATAGCGTTCCGGTCCGTTCCTGTCGGCGGCCCACGCCTTCAGCGCGGGATCGACCACACGCCACGCAGCCTCGATATTATCCGCTCGCTGAAACAGCGTCGCATCGCCACACAGACAATCGTACAACAACGTTTCGTAGCCCACGTTCGGTGTCAGCTTGAACGCGTCTTCGTAGCGAAATTTCATTTCGACGCCCGATAGCTGCATCTTCTGCCCCGGAATCTTGGCGCTGATGTTCAGCGTGACGCCTTGCGCCGGCTGGATGTTCAGCACCAGATCGTTGGGCGTCAATTCGTCGACCGGCGTATCCTGAAACATCGCGAAGGGCGCCGTGCGAAATCGCACGACGACCTCGGTGCGACGGCCGGTCATCGACTTGCCGGTGCGCATATAGAAGGGCACGCCCGACCATCGCCAGTTGTCGATTTCGAGTTTCAACGCGACGAAGGTCTCGGTATCGCTATCTTTCGCGACGCCGGCGCTGTCGCGATACGCCGTTACCGCGCGACCGTCGACGGTACCGGCCGTGTATTGACCGCGCACGGCGTTTTCCGGCGCGATTGGTCGGATCGCTTCGAACAATTGCTCCTTTGCATTGCGCACGGTTTCCGCGGAGAAGGAATTCGGCGGTTCCATCGCGACCATCGCCAGCAATTGAAACAAGTGGTTCGGAATCATGTCGCGCAATGCGCCGGTAGGCTCGTAGAACGCGCCACGCCCTTCTACCCCGACCGTCTCGGCGGCGGTGATCTGCACATGATCGACATATTCCCGACGCCACAGCGGCTCGAAAATACCGTTACCGAAACGCATCGCCAGAATGTTCTGCACCGTTTCCTTGCCGAGAAAATGGTCGATGCGGTAAATCTGATGCTCATCAAGCACGCGCAGGATATGTTCATTCAACACGCGGGCGCTTTCCAGATCGGTACCGAAGGGCTTTTCGATCACCACGCGCCGGAATGCATCGTCCGCTTCCTTCGTCAATCCGACTTTCGCCAGGTTTTCGACGACGACCGCGAAAAAACGTGAAGCGACAGCCAGATAGAAAACCGCGTTGCCGGAAATCTTTTGCCCCAACGCGGTCATTTGCGCGAGATCGGTGAAATCGGCCTGGTGGTACTCGATGCGCGACGCGAGGTCCTGCCACCACTGATCGTTGATTTGCGGCGTGTAGAATTCTCCGTCGGGATCTTTGGTGAATTCCTGCATCGTCTGGCCCAGTTCCTCGCGCCATGCCGCGTCGCTGCCATCGATCCGATCGACGCCAATGACGCGAAAGTGGTCGTCGAGCGAATTCGAGCCGATCAGGTTGTACAACGCCGGCGTCAGCAGACGTTTGGTCAGGTCGCCATGCGCGCCAAAAATCACCAGGGTGCAAGGAGGCGCTTGCTTGACCGAGGGCGGGGCGGGAGGCTGACTCGCCAGCGCGGGCGACGTCACTTTTGCAATCGGATCCATGGACATTCCTATGTGGAGATTCGCATTTCGGACAGCATCGTGGTTTCATCGTACAGCAGAACGACGATCCGATTCGATGTGAGCCGATATTTCGCATCCCTTACGCAAGCTGGCAAAATCCTTACAAACGAACAACGAGTAGCTGCATCGCGCCGGTTCCAGACGGCGGTCCGGCACGTCATCTAAGCGCAATCGGTGCATCCCCGGCACCGAGCGCGGCGTCGAAAGCCGGTCGGCCCGGACCCGCCAGCCATGCGTCGAAACGCAACAGCGGTCCGAATTCCTTTTCTAGCATCGCGATATCCGCATTCCCGGCAAGTCGCCCGTCGTCGAACCGTTCGGCAAGACGACCGAGGAAAGCGTTTTCCTGCAAAAGGCTGTCGGGAAACCGCTGGTATGCGATGGGCTTGCGCGCGGCGCGACTCAAACTTTCCTGCAAACTCGCGCCGGTGATCGCGTCTCCCGCGATTTCGATCGTCCTGCCGGCGAAACGGTCCGCGTTCGAAAAAATGGTCGCGACGATCCGCCCGATGTCATGCGTTGCGATGACCTGCCCGGTCTGGTCCGGCCGCAGGAAAGACATATAGACACCCTTGTCCAGCCCCATTCCGGGAAGCATCAGGAGTTCCATGAATCCGGCGGGACGCACGATCGTGCTCCTCATGTCGAGGCGCCGGATATACGTCTCGATCTCGGACTTGCTGTCGAAGTGTCCCATTCCCGTCTTCTCGGGACCCGCCGCGTTCACCGACGTATAGACGAAGTGCCGAACTCCCGCTTCCATGGCGAGGTCCGCCACGGCCGCTCCATAGCGGACTTCATCTTCGTCGGACACCCCATACGCCGCCCCTTGTCCGGAACTCGGCTGCACGCTGAACACGCCATGGACGCCGGTCAGGGCGTGTTCAAGCGATGCTGCATCCGAAAAATCTCCTTGAACGAGTTCCAAGCCTGAACGCGACAATGCTTTCGCCTTGACGCTGTTCGGATCCCGGACGAGCGCGCGAACCGGCCACCCCGTCGCCCGGAGCGCGCACGCGACGGCTCCGCCCTGTTGTCCGGTCGCGCCGAAGACGAGTACGCTCTTGTCGGCCGATGCGTTCCGCATGTCGGTGCCGGCGCTTTCATGAACGGGGATTGACACGGTAGTTCTCCACTGGGTTGTGGAGCTCAATGGTATAGAATTTATACCTGAACGCAATTAGGCACTTTATTACAACCAGGTATCACGGAGTATCCCGACCGATGTCCGCCTCATCCCAGGAAGCGCTCGAACTCAACCGTCTCGTGCTCGAAGAAATCACCAGCAAGTGGTCACTGCTGATTCTCGGCCACCTGTGCGGTGGGCCCATGCGCTTCAACGCCCTGCGCAGGGCAAACGACGCGATCACCCAACGGGCCCTGACGCATTGCCTGCGGCGTCTCGAAGCCAGTGGTTTCATCACGCGCTCGGTGGTGTGTACGGCGCCGGTCGCCGTCATGTACGCGATATCGCCGCTGGGCCGCTCCCTGGAGCCGCATCTGCAGGCGCTTCTCGGTTGGGTGGAAGCGCATCGCCAGGAAATCAGGGCGGCGCAATGCGCTTTTGCCGCTCGCGGTCCGGGGGAAACGACAGAGACGACGCATGCCCGCCAGGACAGGGCACGAGATTAGTTCATCGCGGCGCGTTGCCGGCGCCGTCCGCCTTCCCATCCACGTTCACCTTTGAGAGGAAACCCCATGACGACAGTCAATGAAAGACTGGCATGGCGCTATGCCACCAAGAAGTTCGATGCGACCAGAAGCCTCGCTGCCGAGACCCTCGAACGTATCGTCGAAGCCGTCCGGCTCGCGCCGACGTCGAGCGGGCTGCAACCGTTCGAGCTGTTCGTCGTGAGCAATGCGGATATCCGCGCAAAGATTCGCGCCGTGGCCTGGGATCAGGCGCAAGTCACCGATTGTTCGCACCTGCTGATATTTGCCGCCTGGGACGACATCACGGCCGACCGGGTGAACATGATGTTCGACCTGACCAACGACGTCCGGGGTTTCAAGAACGAGGGTTGGGAAAACTACCGCCAGATGCTGCTGGGCATCGTCGCCCAGCGGGGAACCGAGGCGAACTATCAGGCCGCCGCGCGGCAGGCCTACATCGGCCTGGGAGCGGCCGTGATCGCCGCGGCTTTCGAGGAGGTCGACGCGACGCCGATGGAAGGGTTCGACCCGGAGGCGGTGGACGCGATCCTCGGTCTGAAAGCGAAGCACCTGCGCAGCGTCGTCATGTTGCCGCTCGGTTACCGCGCAACCGAAGGCGACTGGCTCGCGAACCTGAAGAAGGTCAGACGCAGCCGCGACAACTTCGTCACCGATATCGACTGAGCCACACGCGATCCCCGTCGCTACGGGAGCGAAGGACCGAAACGAGCCGTCTCGGCGTCACGCGACCGACATCGACTTCCCCAGGATGTCGAGCAACCAATCCCCGAACACGCGCACGCGTGCCGGAATATTGCTGCGATGGGGATACAGCAAATTAAGGGGCATCGGCGCAGGCAGGTAACGCTTCATCACCTCCACCAGCAAGCCGGACCGCACATCCTGGGCGACGGACGTCTGCGGCAGCTGGGCGATCCCGAAACCCGCCCGGCAGGCCGCGCCATAGGCGGCACTGTTGTCCACCGTCACGCGATGCGCCATCGGTACGGAGACCGTGGCACGGCCATCCCAATATTCGAAGCCGACCGGCAGGTCGGACGGATTGGGCTGATATCTCACCAGACAGTGCCTGGCGAGGTCCGGCACGCTCTCGGCCTCACCATGCATCTCGATATATCGACGACTGACGACATTGCGCAAAGGCAGTTCGCCCAACCGGCGGCAAGCGAGCGTCTCGTCCGCCACGCTTCCCGCGCGGACCACGCAGTCGAAACCCTCGGCGATGACGTCGACGCGTCGATCGGTGCTGAATACGTCAACCTGCAATGCCGGATGGCGGTCCATGAATTCGGGCAGTGCCGCCATCACGATGCCGGCGCTCATTCCGAGAGGCAGATCGACCCGCAAACGACCTCGCAAGTGGCCGTCGCCACCCCGGAACAAAAACGCCAGCTCTTCGAATTCGTCCAGCAGACGCTGACTGCGCCCCAGCAAGGCCTGCCCCTCGGGCGTGAGCACCACGCTGCGCGTGGTACGTTGCAACAACCGGGCCCCTAGCTGGGTCTCGAGCCGTTTGATGGTCGTCGACACCGTGGAACGCGGCACCTGCAACTGCAAGGCCGCGCGGGTGAAACTGGCGAGTCGCGCCACGAAAACGAAGGTTCTCAAGTCATCGGTGGCGGGCAGGACGGCACTCATGCGATTGGTCGATTTTTTCGACAGGTCATGTCGAAATTCAGGGATTTATCCATCGTCTTTCGACCAGTAGAGTAACCGAAATTCTTCCATCACCCAACCAGTCGGGGTCCACCATGAGCACGTCTTCCGCTTCTTCCCAGGGCATTGCACTGATCACCGGCGGCAGCCGCGGCCTCGGAAAATCCGCGGCCATCCATCTCGCAAAGCGGGGTTGGGATGTCGTCATCACCTATGTCGAGCGCGCCGATGCCGCACGGGACACGGTCGCCGCCGTGGAGGCAGCCGGACGCAAGGCAGTCGCGTTGCAGCTCGATACCGGCGAGACCGCCAGTTTCAAGGCGTTCGCCCAGCGCTTGCGCGAGGCCTTGCGCAAGACATTCGATACCGACCGTTTCGATGCACTGGTGAACAACGCGGGGCACGGCTCCAACGTATCGTTCCTGGAGACCAGCGAGCAGGAATTCGATTCGTTGATGAACGTTCACCTCAAAGGTGTGTTCTTTCTGACCCAGGCTTTGGTTCCGCTGCTGGCCGACGGCGGCCGCATCATCAACATCTCCAGTGGCCTGGCCCGCTTCTACTCGCCGGGCAAGACCACCTACGCCACCATGAAGGGCGCGATCGAAGTGTTCTCCCGCTACCTGGCCAGGGAATTGGGCCCTCGCGGCATTCGCGTCAACACCTTGGCCCCCGGGGCCATTGCCACCGACTTCGGCAACGGCACCGTGCGCGACAACCCGCAGGTGAACGCTTTTGTGGCCGGCAATACCGCCCTGGGACGCGTCGGTCAGCCCGACGATATCGGTGGCGCGGTGGCGGCACTTTTATCTCCGGAAATGGGCTGGGTCAGTGGCGAGCGCATCGAAGCCTCGGGCGGCATGTTCCTCTGAACCCCGCGCCGCCGTCGCCGTCGACCCGACATCCGGAATGGGCTCGAACAGGACATCGAGGTCGGCAGCGGAGAACTTGACGGCGCCGGCGGCATCCTCGGACAGGATGCCGTTGGCCAGCGCGGCCTTCTTTTCCTGCAGGGCGACGATCCTTTCCTCGATGCTGCCCGCCGCGATGAGCTTGTAGACGAACACCGGTTTGTCCTGACCGAGACGGTGCGCGCGGTCCGTCGCCTGGTTCTCGGCGGCGGGATTCCACCACGGATCGTAATGGATCACGGTATCGGCGGCGGTCAGGTTGAGGCCCACGCCGCCCGCCTTCAGACTGATCAGGAACAACGGCACCTCCCCTTGCTGGAAACGCCGCACGGGCGTCACGCGATCGCTCGTATCGCCCGTCAGGATCACGTAGGGAATGGCGGCTTTCTCCAGGGCGGTGCCAATCAGCGCCAACATGCCGGTGAACTGCGAGAACAACAGCACGCGGCGGCCTTCGTCGATCAACTCCGGCAGCATCGTCAGCAGCAGGTCGAGCTTCGCCGACGCGGCGGGGGCGGCATTGCGCGTCCCGGTCTTCTGCCGTCCGACCGTCTTCTGCCCCACCTTCTGCTGCTTGACGAGTCGCGGATCGCAACACACCTGCCGAAGTTTGAGCAACGCTTCGAGCACCACGATATGGCTGCGCGCCAACCCTTTTTCCGCCACGGCGGCGCGGACCTTGTCGTGCATCGCCGCACGCACGGTTTCATACAGATCGCGCTGCGCGCCTTCGAGATCGACGGTGCGGACGATGGTCGTTTTCGGCGGCAGCTCCTTCGCGACCTCGTCCTTGCGCCGGCGCAGCATGAACGGTCGAATGCGGCGCGCGAGCAAATCGCGCCGCACGGTGTCGCCGCCTTTTTCGATGGGGGTACGCCAGCGCTTCGTGAAATCCTTCCGGGTTCCGAGGAAACCCGGCAGCAGAAAATCGAACTGCGACCACAGCTCGCCGAGATGATTCTCCAGCGGCGTGCCGGTCAGGCACAGGCGATGGCGAGCGTGCAGCGCGCGGATGGTGGCCGCCGCCTTGGTCGTGGCATTCTTGACGTACTGCGCCTCGTCGAGAATCAGCAGATGATAGTCGTGCCCCGCGAGAACGTCCTGGTCGCGCCACAGAAGCGCATAGGTCGTCAGAACCAGATCGTGCTCCCCGATCCGGTCGAAACGGTCCCGGCGCGCGGGCCCATTCAAATCCAGGACCTTGAGATGCGGCGCGAAGCGCCGGGCTTCCTCGCACCAGTTATGCACGAGCGTTGTCGGCACGATGATCAAGGCGGGCCGGTCGAGGCGCCCCGCTTCCTTTTCGGCCAGGACGTGGGCAAGCGTTTGCAGGGTTTTGCCGAGGCCCATGTCGTCGGCGAGTATGCCCGCGAGATCCTGTTCCCGCAGAAACTGCATCCAGTTCAGGCCTTCGCGTTGATACACGCGCAGTTCGGCTTTCAACCCTTTTGGCACCGGCACTTCGCGCAAACCCGAACCCGTGCGCAGGTGTCGCATCCGCTCGCGGATGGCGGCGTCGCCTTGAAACTGCCAGCGTCCCGTGCCGTCGAGTGCATCGAGTCGGCCCGCGTCCAGTGCCATGACGCGTAGCAAGGCACCGTCGGCACCGCCATCGGCGGCGTCGAACAGATCGGCCAGCACGCGGACGATGGGCTTGAGACGGTCCGCACGCACGCGCAGCCGATCGCCCTCGTCGGTCGTGAAAGTCATCGCTTCGTCGTCGGCAATGCCATCGAGCGCGCCCGACAGCCAGCGCGGGTCGCGCCGGAACAGGTCCGCCAGCAGCGGCTCCAGGCGCACCGCGCGGTCGCCCAGGGTAATGCCCATCTCCAGATCGAACCAACCATCGCCGGTGTGACGCGCCATCCCGTCGATGGTATCGATCTCGACGACGTTGAAGCGGAACTCGGCACCCATGTCGATGCGCCAGCCCTTGTCGCGCAGCACGGGCACGGATCGATCCACGAAGACCGGCCAGGCGGCGGACCCGGGCAACCCCCATATCGATTCCGAGAAAGGTTGTGCTGCATACGCCGGAACGATTTTTTCCAATCCCGCCTTGCGCAGTTCCAGCAGACGCTGCTTTTCGACATGGAGGCGACGCTTGATCTGCGTCACGTCGCCATTGCCGGCCACGAACAGCGATCGGGCATCGTCCGCTTCGACCCGCGTTCCCGCATAGTCGAACCGGACCGTCGCGAAATCGGACAGCTGTACCGGTGTGGCGGTGCCGCGGGGATCGCGATAACCGCGACCCGGTGCATGCACCGTCCGCGTGTCGAGCGAGAGAACCGGCACGGGTTCGGTATCGATCGTATGGATCGCCGAGGTGTCATGCGCAGGAGGCAATGGCAGATCGGGTGCGCTCTCGCGCAGCACCGCGGCCACGAGCGGCGCTTCGGCCAAGGAAATCGGCGGCATCGACAGATAGTCGCGCAGCGACGCGAAAGACATCGGCAGGGTGACGATGCCCGCCTCGCCGCGCTGCGTATCCACATACCAGGAAGGTTCCGTCGCGATGATCAGGGTGGACTCGGGATCCGTTTCGACCACCGGCCGCACACGCTCGTCGGGCTGCGTCTGCCACACGATCCGGCCCGGTCGCGCCGAGCCCTGCACCAATGCAGGACCATTCGCCGATAAATCCAGGTGCCCGTACATCGGCGCCGCGCCGCGCGCCACGAAAAAGCGCTGGCTCGCGACCAGCTTCGACAGCACGTCGGCACCATCTGCGCCGCTCAACGCATACACCCCATGGTCCCCGCGGGACCGCCCGAGCCATAATCCGCGCAACAGCGTCAGATCGTCCGTGGTGACGAATCTGGGCGGTCGGACCAGGGCCGCTTCGACGTTGCTCCAGGATTCCGCGCGTGCGCCCAGCGCGCCATCCCTGCCCAGCGCCACCTTGTAGAGCTGGACTTCGTGACGTTGCCGGTGATCCACCCAGATCAATACGTAGGCCAGCGCCTGCGTGGGTCGCGCAGCGGCTTTTTTCGTATCGGGCCGCGCGGTGGCACGTTGCTCGCGAAAGGATTCGAGCCAGCTTGCCAGTTCGGGACGCATGGCTGGCGGCGGGGGGGCGACCGGCACCGGTGACGGCGTTCGGACCGGGGCGGAAACCGGAGCTGGGGCTGGGGTTGGGGCCAGATCCGGAGGAAACGTTTCGAGCCCCGCAGCGAGCACGGCCGCAGCATGTTTGCAGTCGTATCGGACCGGACAGGTGCATTCGCTTTCGATCCAGAGGCCGTTTTCCGAATCATAGAAATGCACCGCGGTGACGTAGGGGTGCCGTGCCGAACCTTTGACTTCGCCGCTGAGCGTCTGGTGCCGCCAGCGCAAACCCGATACGGCATTCACATAGCCCCGCGCCTTGGCGACGGTATGCGAACCCAGCCAGTGGGTGATCTGTGCGCGGCGGTAGGGAACGGAGGACATCGCATCCATGTAGTGGGTTCGAAAGGACGGCACCCGCAATGCGTGCGGATTGGCGGAAACGGCCGGCAACAGCCACCGCCACCCGCGCCGGTTGGCACCGCGGGTTTGTTTGCCGGCGACCGCCATTTTACGCGGGTCGTCCCGCTTTCAATGCTGGAACGACATTTGCTTGGTTGACTGTCTCGCCAGCGTCGCCCCGACCGGGCGGCCCGAGACCTTTCCACTTGCATAGGCCAACCACGATGAACCTTCGCAGCCTGCTCTCTTCCGCGATGATCGGTGCCGTTGCCAGCGCGCGCTCCATGACGCCCATGGCCACCCTGGCGGCGGCGCGTCTCGCGGGCCGTCGTACACCGGGACGATTATTCGTCCTGGACCACCCCGTGTTCAAATTCGGTGCGCTGGCGATGGGAGCCGGCGAGCTGATGGGCGACAAGATGAAGACCGCGCCTGACCGCACGGTTTTTCTGGGACTGCTGGCACGCGTGATGAGCGCCGGGATCGCAGGCGCCGCGTTGGCGCCGGAGGATCGAGAGACGGCCGGAGCGGCTGTCGCGATCGCCACCGCCGTACCGCTTGCCTATCTCACGCTTGCCGGCCGCAAGCGCGCCATCGCGCGCATCGGCCAGACCCGCAGCGGGCTGATCGAAGACGCGCTGATGATCGCCGCGGGTGCCGCCATTGTCGCCCTGTCGACGAAATCCGGGCGCGACTAGCGGATGGTTTCGAAAACACGTCCCCCGGCACGGCGTACCAACGATGCGCGCCATTGCCAGGTCCGCCCGAAAGTTCAGAGGCTGTTCGGCTGAATCACACGGCGTAGAAAATCCCGCGTCTGCGGTGCCTGAGGGGCGCCGAGCACCTGGTCGGCCGAGCCGCTTTCGACGATGCGGCCACCATGCAGGAACAGAACGCGATCCGCCACTTCGCGCGCGAACTGCATTTCATGCGTCACGATGATCATCGTCATGCCGTCCCGCGCCAACTCCCGCATCACATGCAGCACTTCGCCCACGCGTTCCGGATCCAGCGCCGATGTCGGCTCGTCGAACAGGATCGCGTCCGGCGACATGGCCAGCGCCCGGGCAATCGCCACGCGTTGCTGCTGACCGCCCGACAATTGCCGCGGGTAGGCATGCAGTTTGTCGCCCAGGCCGACTCGTCCGAGCAAACGCTCGGCCGCGTGCTTCGCCTCTCCCCGCGATACTCCTTTGACATGCACCGGGCCTTCCATGACGTTTTCCAGCGCCGTACGATGTGGAAAAAGATTGAAACGCTGAAACACCATGCCCACCCGCTGGCGCAACTGGTTGATATGCGCCACCCGAGCGCCAATGACCTCGCCGTGAAACGTGATCGCGCCGTTTTCATAGGTCTCGAGACCGTTGATGCACCGCAGCAAGGTGGATTTGCCCGATCCCGACGGTCCGATCAGACACACCACCTCGCCCTGGTCGACCCGTGCGCTGACGCCCTTGAGCACTTCGATGTCGCCGAAGCGTTTGTGAACTTCCTTGATATCGATCATCTCCGCAACCTTCTCACAAAGATTTGCCGATCCGGTGTTCGAAGAACTTCGTCACGCGGATCAACGGCAAATTGATGATCAGGTAGCCGATCGCCACCATCGTGTACACCGTCGTATTCTGAAACGTCGACGAGGCCAGCAATTGACCCTGACGGGTCATCTCGGTCACGGCGATCGTCGATGACAGCGCCGAATCCTTCACCAGCGTGACCACGCCGCTACTGAACGGCGGCAACGCGACACGAAAGGCCTGCGGCAATACCACACGCCACATCGCCTTGATCCTTCCCATGCCGATCGATCGCGCGGCCTCCATCTGCCCGACGTCCACCGCCTGGATGCCGCCCCGGAAGATTTCCGACATATAGGCCGAGTGCGCGAAACCGAGACCGATGATGGCGGCCTGAAAAGACGACATGGTGATGCCCAGTTCGGGCATGACGAAATAAATATAAAACAGCCAGACGATGATCGGCACCGCCCGCACGACGTTCACCAGCCACTCGACGGCGGTGGACAACATGCGGATCGAAGAAAGTCTGCCGAATGCCCACACCATGCCAAGCGGAACGCTGATCAACAGCGAGCAGACCGCGATCAGGATCGACATGTAGGCGCCGGTCAGGAGTATCGGCGTGAACGCTACCACGTCGCTCAAATGCATACATCCTCACGCGAAAGTAGTGCTTCGGGTCGGGCCGTCACGATGCCCCATCACTGCAAATGCCACTTCTGCAGGATTTTCCGCAGCGTGCCGTCGGCCTTCATCGCGGCAATGCCCGCGTTGATCTTGTCCAGCAAGGGCTTATTGCCTTTCTTGACCGCAATGGCGACGCCTCCCACCTGAATCGGTACGTAGTCGACATCCACGTGCATGCCACGCAATTGCCCGTGTTGCGCCATCCAGTTCATGATGGGCGCATCGCCAAAGAACGCGTCGATACGGCCGTGCGACAGATCCATGACGCCGTCGCCGCTCGACTCGTAGTACTTGATCTCCTTGAAGCCGCTTAATTTCGCGATGGCTTCCGCATACGTCGTACCGGCGGGCAGACCCAGTACCTTGCCCTTCATATCGGCCGCATGCCGGTATTTCGTCCGATCGCCGTCGGGCAGCACCACCGTCTCGCCGAACGAAAAAACCGGTGCGGCGAAATCGACGACTTCCTCGCGACGCGGCGTCGGCTTCATGCCCGCGACGATGACATCGATTTTCCCGGAGACCACCGACTGCACCAGCGCCGAGAACGGCATCGTATCGAATGTGATATCGAGCCCTTCGCGTTTCGCGATCTCGTTCATCACATCGGGCATCACGCCCTGCATCGTTTTCGTCTGCACGTCGAGGAAGGCACTCGGTGGGCTCGATGGTGTCGTTCCCACCTGAATCCTGTCGGCGGCCAGTGCCATGTGTTGCACGGATAACGTCGTCAGCGCAAGCGATATCGCCAACACGAGTTTTCCGGAAGCGCGCCGGCCAGCGTCGACAGGCGTACTGCGCATCATCTTCTTGTACATCGAGATATTCCCCGGATGGTGATCGAGCCCGAAATGGCAGGAAGGAAGCGTCTTTCCCCACTGCAAATGAAACGTCTATCCGTGCAAGGCTGTGACGCTGGGCACCCGGCATGCTCCACGCATCGCCGCGCCGGTGTACGCAACCATTTCAATACAGAATTTCGTTCGGCAGCTTCGCGACCACCCACATTACCTCGGCCGTCATCGACGTCTGGTTGGCGATGTTGTGCGTGCGATTGCCATCGAAGAGAAAACTGTCGCCTTCATGCAAGGTGCACGTCTCCTCACCGATCGTCATCTCGATCTCGCCCTTCAATATCATTCCGCCTTTCTCGGAGGGATAGCAGGAATTGCGGGTCGACGAACCCGGCGGCAGGGTGATGATCATCATCTCGAAAACGCGCGACACATTGCGATGCAACAGTGCCTTGCTGATGTTGTTGTTCGGAATATGCAGCTGCGGCCGTTCTTCCTGCCGACATACGATCGCGCCCAGGCTGCTTTGATCATCGGCGGGCGTTTTCTCGTCCGAGAACAGATCGCCGATTCGCAGACCCAGCGCATTACGCACTTTTTCGACGGTCTTCAACGAGGGACTGCTCAGTCCGCGTTCGATCTGACTCAGGATGCCGATGGATACCCGGGCGTTTTCCGCCAACTCCTTCAATGTGAGGTTGCGCTCCTCGCGGTAGCGCCGCAGCTTGGCGCCAAACCCCTCGAGCATCGCCTGCGCCATCACATCATCTCTGGCGGACGTATCGCTTCGCCCGACACGAACCGTTCCAGACGGAATGGTGTGATATCGGCATAGGGAAGATCGTTCATGACGACCTCGGACACCAGCTGTCCGGCGCCCGGTCCCAGCCCGAAACCGTGTCCGCTGAAACCGGAGGCGATCACGACGCCCGGAATGGCGCGGCTCGCGCAGATGACCGGAATCAGATCCGGCGATGTGTCGATCACGCCCGCCCAGGTTTGAACGACGCGCACGCCCTGCATTTCAGGGAACGTCTTCGTGACATTCCCGAGCGCCGCTTCGGCCCACTCGCGATCGGGGAGGGGGTCGAGTACACGGATCCGCTCGAACGGCGACACGTCGTCTGGCGTCCAGCGCCCGGAAGAACCGGGGCCATCGAAGAAACTGCCGCCCAGCCGGATTTTCAGCTTCTTTGCCAGTTTGCTTCGCATCATCTGATAAAACTTGATCGAATGGCGGATATTCTGCGGCGTCAGTTCGAAGCGGCCATGGCCGGGCACCGCGATGGTATAACCGCCATCCAGACGGCGCCGCATGGCGAACCCCGGCCCGTTGAAGCACCCGGCTACCGGCGCGGGCGCGGCGCTCGTGCGCATGGCCGTGCCGATGATATTGGCCACCGGCAAATCGATGCCGTGCGCATGCAAAAATCGCGAAGTCCAGGCGCCGCCAGCACATACCACGGTGGATGCGCGGATCCGGCCGCGCTCGGTCCACACGCCCGCGACCCGGCCCGCGCCGATGTCGAGCGCGCGCACCGCGCAAGTCTGAAACACCTGCACGCCGAGTTGCTTCGCTCCCTCGGCAATGCCGGGCGCGGCCTTGGATGGCTCGGCTTTACCATCCGTGGGCGACCAGATGCCGCCCACCCAGGATGCGGCGCTGGTAGGAAACTGCGTCTTCAGTTGTTCGCCCGACAGCATCTCGCTCTGGAAACCCATCTCGGCGGCACGCTTGTTCCAGCGCTCCCACCGTTCGAGTTCAGCGGGCTGCGTCGTGCCGTACGAGATGCCGCTGCGCCGGAACCCGAGATCGATACCGATTTCCGACGTCAGCGCCTCCCAGCGTTGCAGGCTGCGCATGGCCAGCGGCAACTCATGAAAATCGCGGTGCTGCTGCCGGACCCAGCCCCAGTTGCGGCCGGACTGTTCCGCACCGATGAAGCCCTTCTCCAGCAGCACCACCGATACCCCGCGGCGCGCGAGTTCATACGCGGTACATACCCCGATGATGCCGCCTCCCACCACCACGACATCGACCGATTCGGGGAAGTTCTCGCTATCCCGCACTTCATCCACACGTAGCATCGCGACATCCCAGGTTGAACATCCGCGTCAGAACCCACTTATATCGGGAAATAATTGACTCATCAATAATTTCAATTTCCAGCAGCGAAATTTCAATTTATTGGAATTTCGAAGATCGCTGCCGAGCGGGCGAACACGGTTGAATGTCGTCGACGGTAGCTGGGTGAGTGCTGGCGTCACCTGTGACCCAGCCATTTGACGACGAGGATTCCCGCGGCGGTAGCCGCAAGCGAGCCTCCGACATGCATGAACAGCATTGCCGCGGACCATCCGAACCGCCCCTCCCGCAGCAGCGTCAACAATTCCGCGGCGAAGGTCGAAAACGTAGAAAGACCGCCTGCAAGCCCGGTAATGATGAACAGGCGCCACATCGGCGACAGGTTGGGGGAAGAACCGAAAAACGCGATGGCCGCCCCAACGATGAAGGCCGCGATCAAATTGGCCGCCAGTGTGCCGAGCGGCATGTAAGGGAGCAGCAGGTTGAGACCGAGGCTCAAGCCATACCGCGCCACGGCGCCGATTGCGGCCCCGAGGCTGATAGCAAGCAAACCGACGAATTCCGTCATTCTCGTTTCTCCTGGCGCGATGGATCCCTCGATCGACATCCGGGAAACTCCGCTTCGCAGGACGAGCGGAAACCCCTCGGACTCTCGCTCAGGGTATTTCGCTTCAGTCGACGAGGCTGGCCAACGTAGCGGGATCGCCTGTAAAGAGATGGAGAAGATGCTTCGCAACGGCGTCGGGGTTCTCGCGTTGCGCAAAGTGACCCACCCCTGTCAACTCGATAAAAGCGAACGGTCCCGTGAATTTGGAGGGAACGCCCTTCGCGGCCGATGGCGGATTGACGCCGTCGACGGCACCCTGGATATAGACGGTCGGCAGCGAGAGTGTCCGGGTCGTCCTGATTTTGTCCTCGAGCCACTGACTGCTCGGATCGGGCGTCGCCTCGTCCCAACGCGCCCGGTAGCTGTGCAGCGTGACCTCCACCCAATCGGGATTGTCGAACGCTGCCGCGACACGGTTGAAGGTCGCCTCGTCGAACCAGCCGGGCGGGGACCAGTTGACCCAATGCAGGTGCGCGAACCCTCGCCGGTCGTCGCGCACTGCCTGAGCGCCGCGGCCCGTTGCCATGAACCAGTGATACCACTGCCGTTGGGCCTGCTCGAAGGGCGGAGTCGGCATGCCACCCAGGCGAGAGGGCGTACACAGCATCGCCATCCGCTCAACACGTTCGGGCCATCCCACGGCAAGCGCTTCAGCCGCGTTCGATCCCCAGTCATGGCCTGCAACCATGAAGCGATCGATGCCGAGCCCATCCATCAACGCCATCATGTCCATCGCGAGAATGGCACTGTTTCCGGTACGCGCCTCCCCTTCGTGAAGACGCGTCGCGCCGAACCCACGCAGTGTCGGCACGATCGTTCGGAGACCGGTGCGGTTCAACTGCACTGCGACGGCGTCCCAGGTCGATGCATCGTCGGGCCAGCCGTGGATGAGCAGGACAACGGGACCGTCTTTCGGACCGTTGTCTTGATAAGTCATATCAAGCAGGTCTGTCGTCAAAGTCGACATCGCTTCCTCTTTGCGTCGAATCTGAAAGGCCCGCCCGGCAGTCGTGCACCGGGCGGGATGGGCCTCATGCGGGCGGATCGCGCGGCAGAACGCCGCCCTGGCCGTTCCACCCTTCGGCAACGTGGTCAGCAAGGGTCGTACCAGCAGGATGCGCAGATCTGACGTCCACGTGCCCGGGAACGGGCATTGCGCCGCTTCACGGAACGGGGCGGGCATGCCCTGCTTTCGCACAGGAGAGGACCATGAAACTTGACGGAAAAAAGGCTTTGATCACGGGCGCGGACTCGGGAATTGGCGCGGCGATCGCCGAGTTGTTCGCGAAGGCGGGCGCGGATGTGGCAATCCTGTATCACACGGATCACGACGGTGCGAATCGGACGGCGCGTAACGTTCAGGCGCACGGACGCAAGGCATTCGTGCTTCAAAACGATGTCATGGACTCCCGTGCCGTGGCGTCTGCGATGAGCGCGGTGGTCGAGGAGCTGGGTCGGGTCGACATTCTCGTCAACAGCGCGGGCAAGGGAATGGGCGGCGTCCCGGTTGTCGAGATGACCGACGAAAAACTGGATGTGATTTTGAACACCGATCTCAAAGGGCCTTTCTTTTTTTGTCGCGAATTCGCGAAACACCGGTTGGCGCAGGGTGGTCAAGGCCGTATCGTGCTGATTTCCTCGGTCGCGGGACACCTGCCGACACCGGAAAGCGCGCCCTATGAAATGGCCAAGGCAGGGGTCAATTCGCTGATCCGCAGTCTTTCGCGGGAACTTGCGCCGCACAAGATCAATGTGAACGGCGTCGCGCCCGGCCTGATCCAGACACCGATGACGCAAGAGCGACTGGACGATCCGAAGGCCAGCGCCAAGGCGATGGAAAACATTCCCTGGCACCGCGCCGGGCAACCCGAGGAAATCGCACAGGTCGCCCTCTTGCTGGCAAGCGACGCGGGCGATTACGTCACCGGCCAGACGTGGACGATCGACGGTGGACTGACGATGCAGTGGGGCGGCGCCTGAAGCGGATGCGCTCAATGCACCACGCCACCGCTGCCCGACAGATCCCGCCCCCGCGTTTCCGGCAACGACAACGCGGCGATCACGACGATCAGATAGGACGCCACGGCGCACAAGCCCATGGCGAGACCCAGATGCAGGCGAATGCTGATCAAGCCGACGATCGTCGGCATCACCGCGCCGATCGCCCGGCCGGCATTGCCGCAGAGCCCCTGGGCTGAACCGCGGATACGCGTCGGGAACAACTCCGCGAGATAGGCCCCGGTGCCGGCGGCGGTGCCGGACTGCAGGGTGCCCAGCACGAATCCCAGAACAAGCGTGGCGGTGAGGTTGATGGGCGTCATGGTGTAGATGGCGACGGCGATCGCCTGACAGCACGCGATCGTCACGAAGGTTTTTCTTCGGCCGATGCTGTCGGCCAGCCAGCCATTCAAGAACGCGCCGGCGAAGGAGCCGAGAATATTGATCGCCAGGTAGCCGCCGATGCTGTTGATCGACAGGTTCAGAACCAGCTTGAGGTACGCGGGCAACCAGGTGATCATGACGTAGTTGCCGCCATAGATACCGAAGGTCAGAAGGATGGCCTTGAACGTCGTGGCGCGAATCGGACGTGCGAAGACCTCGCCGATACGTGGTTGATCGCCGCTCGCGTCCACGCGTGCCCGCTCTTCGCGATACAACGGCGCTTCCTCGACATTGCGACGAATCCAGATGACCAGCAAAGCCGGCACGGCACCGGCCGCGAACATGACGCGCCATGCGGTCGCCGGGGGAAGGTAATTGAAAAGCACCGTCGACATCAGGACGGCGATCGCATAGCCGATCGCCCAGCCCGCCTGCAGGGCGCCCACGACGCGGCCGCGAACGCGCGGGTTGATCGTCTCGCTGATCAGCACCGCGCCGACCGCCCACTCCCCGCCAAAGCCGATGCCTTGCAGGCTGCGCGTGACCAGCAACTGCCAGAAGGAATCGGTGAAGGCGGAGATGAAAGTGAAGAACGAGAACCAGATGATCGTGATCTGCAGGATGCGAACCCGGCCGAAACGGTCCGACAAAATACCGGCGGCCCACCCGCCGAGGGAGGCCATGATCAGCACGGTGGTGCCCAGGATTCCCGCCTGACCCCGGGTCATGCCCCAGATCGCAATCAGCGTCGGAATGGCCAGCGCATACATTTGCGTGTCCATGGCATCCAGCCCCCAACCGCTGAAACAGGCCCAGAAAGTACGCTTCTCGGGCCTGCTGAGTTCCTTGTACCACGGTGTCATGGTTGTCTCCATTTGTCTTCGCCTCCGGGCGGATCGCATCGCGGCGGAGACGCTTTTCGTCGAATTCTATGGGTCCGGCCGGCGCTGCCGGCCCGGGCGCGTGATCGTCTGCCTTACTGCCTGCGTGCCAACGCGGCCAGCATTCCGGTGTTGTCCCCACCGAGCCGGGCCGTCGCCCGCGCGGCGGTATCGAGTACCGACACTGTGAAAGGGTCGGCTTGATCGGCTGTCATTCGCGTGATGGGCGTGACGATGCCGACGGCTCCGATGAGTTCCTGCATCGGACCGAATACGGGGGCCGACACGCCCGCGGTTTCCGCATCTCTTTCGCCCATCGAAAGATAGCAATGGTCGTTTCGAATCGCTTCGTACGGGTCGCCCGTCTGGCCGCAGAAGGCCAGCAGAACCCGGCCGCCCGCGCCCCGCTCGAGTTGCTGGATATCGCCGGGCTTGACGTCGGCACGAACCGAAAACCGGGAATCGATGCGAAAAAGACAAACCCGTACGTTCCCGGAGCGGATATGAAACGCCACGGTCTCTCCGAGCTTTTCATTCAGGTCGCGCATCAACGGCAGAAGGACGTCGCCAATATTGAGATTGGATTCGTAGCGTTTCCCGATGCTGTAATTCAATATGCCTAATTGATAGCGTCCGTCGCTCGATCGGGTCAGCAAATGATGATGACCGAGTGCGGCGGTCAAACGGAGCACGGTGCTTTTGTACAGGCCGGTGCGATTGGCGATCTCGGTCAATGTCAGCGGCGGATCGCCGGTGCGAAATGCGAGCAGTATCGCCACCACGCGGTCGATGACATCGACCCCGCTGGGGGAAACGTCCAAGGGCAGGACGGCCTCCGCGCGTGAACGAACCATACCGGCCTCCGCAGTTCTATCAGAAAGAACATTAATTCATCCAATAGAACAATCATAGGATCGCGGTTTGGAGGCGTCAACCTCGAAAGGCGTGCGCGGACGTGGAAGCCTTGCTATTCCAGGGGCGCTTCCGGGTAAACGTGGAGTTCCGCCGGGTGCGGTTTCGATTCCGGGTAGCCCGCGCCGTATTCCGGCATCCGGGCTTCCGGCGTCCGGGCTGCCGGCGTCCGGGCTGCCGCGTCGTCGGCCAGCGCGCGAAAAAACCGGCCGCGTGGCGATAGCGGCCGTGGCGCCGTGCACGGCAGCGGCGCGGTGCGCGCGATGAAACGGCCGCTGCCGCGTTCGGCGTGCAGCGCGCCCGCCTCGACGATCACGCGCCCCGCGTTGATGACGGTCTCCGGCCAGCCCGTGATCGTCATGCCCTCATACGGGGTATAACCGACCCGGTCGTGCAGCGCGGCACTCGTCAATGTCGTCTCGCGTTCGGCATGCCAGATCGCGATGTCGGCATCGGCACCCACCGCCAGGTGACCCTTGCGCGGATACAGCCCGAACATGCGCGCGTGGTTCGTCGCCGACAGCGCGACGAATTCGGGCAGGGTCAGCCTTCCCTTGGCGACGCCTTCGGAGAACAGCAGCGGCAGACGCAATTCGAGACCGGGCATGCCGTTCGCCATCTGCTTGAAGGTGGTCGCGTCGCCGAACGGCAACTTGCCGCTCGCGTCGAAACGATAAGGCGCGTGGTCCGACGATACCGTCTGCAGCACGCCCTCCTTCAATGCCGCCCACAGGGCCTCCTGTGCGTCGGCATCGCGCAGCGGCGGACTACAGCAATATTTCGCGCCTTCCATGCCCGGCGCGTCCATCGCGTCCTCGGTCAGCGTCAGGTAGTGGGGGCAGGTTTCGCCGTAGACGGCCGCGCCCATCTGGCGCGCCGCGGCGATGGTGCCGATGGCCTCGCGGGCGGAGACGTGCACGATCAGGATCGGTACGTCGAGCAGGCTGGACAATGCGATTGCCCGGTTCGTCGCTTCCGCTTCGGCGAGCACCACGTGACTGACGCCATGATGTTTCGGCGCGACCTTGCCGCGCTCGAGCAGGCGCTGCGAGACCCAGCGGATCACGTCGTTGTTCTCGGCGTGCACCATCACCAGCGCCTGCTCGCGCGCGGCCACCGCCAGCACGTCGAGCAGTTGATAGTCGTCGAGCTTGAGTTGGTCGTAGGTCATGTAGACCTTGAACGACGTGATGCCCGAACGGATCAGTTCCACCAGATCCGTGTCGAGCGTGGTCGCGTCGGTCTCGGACAGAATCAGGTGATAGCTGTAGTCGATGACCGATTTCTCGGCCGCCAGCGCGGCGTAGTCATGCGCCACCTGCTTGAGCGACATGCCGCGATGCTGCGCCGCGAACGGCACGATCATCGTCGTGCCGCCGAATGCCGCCGAGACGCTGGCCGAATACCAGTCGTCGGCGCACATCATGCCCATGCCGGAGCGCTGTTCGACATGGCAGTGCGTATCGATGCCGCCGGGCAGCACGAGCCGCCCGCGCGCATCGATGTCGCGCCGCCCGGCGGCGAGATTCGGGCCGACGGCCGCGATCAGGCCATCGATGACGCCGATATCGGCTTCGAACACGCGCGTATCGTCCGCGATGGTGCCGCCGCGAATCGTCAGATCGAAAATCTCGTTCATCATGGCACCGTCGAAGTGGGAGAAGCGGAAAACGCTGCGGCAGGCGTTATGGCAGGCATTACAGCAGGCGTTGCGACATGTCCGGCGCCCTGCCGAATCTCGCGCACCCGCGCGAGCGCGAGCGCCACGGCCGCGCCGCAGGGGTCGATGACCGGCACGCCCACCGCGTCCTCTACGCGCGCGCGCAACTCGGCCATGCCGGCGCAGCCGAGCACGATCACGCCGGCGCCGTCGTCGTCCCGCAACCGGCATGCGGTATCGATCAGACGCTGCAACGCGAGGCCTTCATCGCCGGATTCGGCCACCGACACATCGATCGCCCGCTCTCCCGCGATCAACGCGTCGCAGCCGAACGCCCGGTAGGCGCGCCAGTGACGGGCGATGCCGCGCGAACTGACCGCGATGACGCCGATCCGCTCGCCCAGACTCAGGGCCGTCGCCAGGCTCGCCTGGCCGATGCCGATCACGGGCTTGCGCGTCAGCTCGCGTGCGGCGCTCAGGCCCGGATCGCTATAGCAGGCGATGACGAAACCGCTCGCCTGCGCGTGATGCCGCTCGACGAAATCCGCCACCAGCGTGGCGGCGAGATCGGCATCCCGCTGCGAGATGATGCCCGGCGGCGCGGCGTCGAGCGTCACGCAGCGCAGCGGTGGATCGTTCGTCCCCGCCTGCGTCTGGCTCGCGCGCGCGATCCGTGCGGTCACCTCGCCCAGCGAGTTCGGATTGATGATGTAGAGCGGAAGCATCGGCGCGGCCTGTGGAGGAATGCGTTATTTCGGGATGGGTGCGTCGTTGATGGTCACTTGCCGCAGCGCGCTGCTGGCGGGCAAACCCCATTTCGCCATCATTTTCGCGTAGGTACCGTCATCGATCAGTTGCTGCAACGCCTGCGCGATCCGCTTCTGCAGGGCCGCATCCTGCTTCCCGACCCCCACCCCCATTTCGTAATAGGCGAACGGCTCGCCCACCGTCAGATACTTGCCCTTTTCCTGATCGAGGGTGCGCGGCACCGTCAGACTGTCCTGCAGGACCGCCTCGGTGCGGCCCTGCTTCATCTGGATGCGGCCGTCGATGCTGTTGTCGGCCGGTACGTAGATGGCGGCCGGCTTGCCGGCTTTCTCGCAATGCTGGGCGCTCCAGGCCTGCAGCGCGGCGGGCATGTTCGTCAGGCGGCTAATGCCGATTTTCTTGCCGCACAAGGCTTCAGGGGAAGCCAGCGGCGTTGTCGCCATGGTCATGAACTGCGATCCCGAGCGCAGATAGTCGACGAAGGCGATCTGTTCGCGTCGCTCGGCGGTATCGGACATGCCATTGAAGAAGATCTGGATACGCCCGGTCTTGACGGCCGCGATCAGCTCCGCGTAATTGGTCTCGACCCAATCCAGCCGGGCGCTCAGTTTCGCCGCCAGCGCGTTGCCCAGATCGACATCGAAGCCGGTCAGCTTGTCGGTCTGCGGGTCGCGCATGTCGAGCGGCGGATAACTGGGATAGATGCCCGCCGCAATCGTCGCGGAAGCGGCACACGCGGCGTGCGTCACGCCCAGCGTGGCGATCAGCGCCAGCGTGGCGACCCATGACGGCGCGGCGCGCCATGCCGACGGCACGATCCGGGATACGGGCGCAGACCCAAACGCAAACGAAGACGAAGGCACGGCGCGGTTTTTTTGCATGTCTTTTTTATGAGAACGTCGGAGGAAGGAAAGGCGGCGCGGCGGCGTCATCCCTCGAGCCAGGGCAGTTCGCTTTCGGGCCGGCGGATATCGGGGTTCTGTTCCAGCATGCGCCGCCAGACCCGGCGCGTCACCGCCTCGGCCTCGGCGAGCAGCGCGGGCTCGTCCACGGTCAGCACCTTGCGCTCGCGCATCACGAATTCGCCGTCGACCATCACCGAATGCACGATACCGGGATGACCGTAATGCACGAGGTTCGAGGGCAGACGGATCATGGGCCGCATCGCCGGGGTGTTCAGATCGATCAGGGTCAGGTCGGCTTTCTTGCCGATTTCCAGCGAGCCGATCTCCTGCTCGGCGCCCACCGACCGCGCCCCCGCGCGCGTCGCCGCGACAAGAATGTCCTGCGGACTGGGATCGACGCCGCCCTCCTGGGCGATGCCGTCGCCGCGTCCGCGGCCGGTGCGCCAGGCGATCGAACCGACCGCCATCGCCTGGAACATGTCTTCGCTCATATTGTCGGTGCCGAACGCGACGCTGACGCCCGCGTCGCGGATGGGCCCGAGCAAAGCCTTGTGCAGCCCGCGGCGCGAGATGCTGGCTGGCGTGTGCGCCATCTGCACGCCATGTTCGGCCAGCAGCGTGATGTCCGCACGGTCGCAGAACGTCCAGTGCGCGGCGATCAGGTCCGGCCCCAGGAAGCCCTCGCGCGCCAGATAGGCGGCGGAGGTGAGCCCGTGCCGCGCGCGCACCGCAGCGACTTCGAGCGGGCTTTGCGAGAGATGGATGGTGCGGCTCAAGCCGCGCGTGCGCGCCAGTTCGTGCAGCCGATGCAGCATGGCCGGGGAACAATTGTCCGGCGCGTGCGCGGCCACTTGGCAGCGCACGCGATCGTCATAGCTGCCATGGTAATCGTCGATCAACGCGGTCGCGCGCGCGAAAAACGCCTCGCCGAACGCCGGGTCGATCGAATAGTCGCCGTGCCGGATGCGTCGCGTATCGATATCCGCGCAGGCCTCGGACACCCAGAGACGCAAACCCGTGGCGGCCATCGCGTCCACATACCCCGCCACGTAGCGAAACGGATCGACCAGCGTGGTCGTGCCGCTGCGAATCGCCTCGACACAGCCGAGCGTGGCGATCACCGCGCGCTCCGCGGGCGTCATCGCGTAGGAGATCGGCGTCATGTAACGGTAGATGCTGTCGCCGGACCAGTCCTCGACGGTGCCGCGCAGCGCCATCAGGACCGTGTGCGTGTGCGCGTTCACCATCCCCGGCATGATCGCCAGACCCCGCGCGTCGAAACGCGGCAGGTCCGGATACTGGCGTTCGACCTCCGCGCGCTTGCCGAGCGCGACGATGCGGTTGCCCCGCACCGCGAGCGCAGCATGATCCAGCGCGCGGTGATGGGCGTCGCAGCTCAGCAGGACGGCGTCGGTAAAGAGGAGATCCATCGTGGCATGTCCCTCAAACGGGCGGCATCGTCGGGTCGCCGGCTTCGCACTCGGCGAAGTGGCGCGCGATCTTTTCCCCGGTCGTGATCCAGACGTCCCGATAATCCAGCGCGGTATGCAGGAATTCGCGCAGGATCTTGAAGCGGATCGGCCGGCCACTGACTTGCGGATGCAGGATCGTCGTGATCAGACCGCCCCACTCGCGGGTTTCCTCGAGTTCGTCGTTCCAGATCGACAGGACATGCTCGCGCGGGAACATCGGCCGGGGACTGAAACGATGCGTCAGGCCGAACATCCAGTCGTCGAAGCTCATCGAGGCCGGCAGCTCGATGACGCCCGACGCGCCCGAGGCGAGAATCTGCCGGTAGGGGCGCACGTCGTCGCGCCAGGAACTCGAATAGACGAAACCCCGCTCCTTGAGCAGCACCCGCAGCTGCTCGCAACTCTCGCCCAACGGTGCGCGATAGCCCACCGGCACCACGCCCAGACGGCGCTTGAGCGCGTCGAGGCCGCGGTCCATTTCATCGAGGATCATCGGGTCGCCGGGGTCCGGCAGCAGATGCGCGAAACCATGATGGCCGATTTCATGGCCGTCGCGCAGGATCGCTTCGGCCATCGCCGGATGCGCCTCGACGGCCCAGCCGGTGATGAAGAACGTGGCCTTCAGTTCCAGGTCCCGGAACAGTTGCAGCATTTTCGGCACGCCCACGCGGGCCTCGTAGCCGCCGTAGGACATCGTGACGAGCCGTTCGTAGTTCTTCGGGTCCTTTGCCGTCCAGGCGCTTTCGGCGTCGACGTCGACCGCCAGGAACAAGGCGCTTTTCTGGTTGTCCGGCCAGGGATAGAGCGGTGCCGGGGCGGCGCGATTGGCGGGAAAAAAGGGAACGGAGTCCATGTCATTGACCTTGATTGAGCTGGGGCGCGGCAACGCCGTTGGGCCCGAGCTGCCATTTGTCGAGCAGCTTGCGATAGGTACCGTCGGCCATCAGCGCGCCCAGCGCCTGGGACAGGGCATCGCGCAGCGCGACCTGATCCTTGCCGACGGCGATGCCGATCAGCGTCCAGCGAATCGGCTCGCCGATCGCCGCATACGTGTTCGGCTCGTTCTTCATGATGAAAGGCAGGGTTTCGCTACCCTGCACCGCGGCATCGATACGGCCCTGGCGCAACTGCGTGCGCGCATCGGCCGAGCCCTCGGTGCCCACGACATTGATCGGCGGCAGCCTGGCGGCGACGCAATGCGCATCGCTCCACGTCTTGATTTCTCCGGGCAGGCTGGTGCGCCGGCTCGCACCCACGGATTTGCCGCACAGCGCCGTCATCCTGCCGTAGGCCTGCGCGTGACTCGCCTGCGTGAAGAACTGTACGCCGGAACGCAGGTAATCGATGAAGTCCACGGTGTCGCGGCGCGCGGGCAGATCCGACATGCCCGACAGCACGATATCGAGACGGCCGGTTTTGACGCTGCTGAGCATCTGCTCGAAGTTGGTTTCCTGCCATCCCATCTTCACGCCGAGCTTCGCCGCGAGCGCGTCACCCAGTTCGATGTCGAAGCCGGTCAGCGTGCCGCTGGCGGAATCGCGAAATTCCAGCGGCGGATAATTCGGCACGACCGCCGTCTGGAGGATGCCGCGCGAGGTGATCGCCGCGGGCAGTGCCGCGGCATGGGCCGGCGCAGACAACGTGGCGGCCATGGCCAGCATGGCCAGGGTGGCAAGTGCACGACGCATCGAAACTCCTCGGTGGCACGACGGGAAACATCGCGGAAAACATCGCAGGAAGCAGCGCGGGAAGCACCGCATGGAACAGTTCCGAAAACAACGTGGCGACGACGCAATGACGACGCCATCAGGCACAACGAAAGCGGTGCGGAAAATCTCGCCGCCGGCCTCCACCGGAGTGCCGCCGTCTCAGAGCACCGCCGCCAAAAACGCCCGCGTACGCGCCTCGCGCGGCGTGTTCAGCACCTCGACGGCGGGTCCTTGTTCGACGATCGCGCCCGCATCCATGAACAGCACCCGGTCCGCCACTTCGCGCGCGAACGCCAGTTCGTGGGTGACGATGATCATCGTCATGCCGGAACGCGCGAGCGTGCGCATCACCGCCAATACCTCGCCGACCATTTCGGGATCGAGCGCGCTGGTGGGCTCGTCGAACAGCATGACCTTCGGCTGCATCGCCAGGGCGCGGGCGATCGCCACGCGCTGCTGCTGGCCGCCCGACAACTGCGCCGGAAACGCATCGCGCTTCGCGGCCAGGCCGACCCGGTCGAGCAGCGTCGCCGCCTCCGCCGCCACCTCGGCGCGCGGCCGTCGCAGGATCTGCACCGGTCCCTCCATCACATTCTCCAGCGCGGTCATGTGCGGAAACAGATTGAAGCGCTGGAACACCATGCCGGTCGACAGACGCTGACGGGCGATGTCGCGTTCCGGGAGCCGGTGCAACCGATGGCCGCTGATGCGATAACCGGCCAGTTGGCGGTCCACCCAGATCGCGCCGCTATCGATGCCAACCAATTGGTTGATGCACCGCAGCAGGGTGGTCTTGCCGGAACCGGACGCACCGATCAGGCAGAGCACCTCGCCCTGCGCGACGTCGACCGATACCTCGCGCAGCGCCTGGAAATCGCCGAAGCGCTTCGAGACACGGTCGATCGAAACGATCGGTACCGCATCGGCTTGCAGCGGCAAGCTCATCGCCCACCTCGCGTGCCGCGCGCGAAACGGCGCTCGAGCAGCATCTGCAACGGCGTCAGCACCGTGATCACCGCCACGTACCAGATCGCCGCGACGATCAACAATTCGATCACGCGCGAATTCGCGTAGTAGATGTTCTGCGCGTTATGCAGGATCTCGGTGAACTGAATCACGCTGGCCAGCGAGGTCAGCTTGACCATGCCGATGAATTCATTGCCCAGCGGCGGAATGATGACGCGCATGGCTTGCGGGAAAATGATGCGTTGCAGCGCCCGCATCCCGGTCATGCCGATCGCCTTCGCCGCCTCCACCTGGCCGGGGTCGACCGACAGCAATCCGGCCCGCACCACCTCGGCGGTATAGGCGCCCTGGTTGATGCTCAGGCCCAGCAGGGCCGCCAGCATCGGCGTCATCACCTGCACGGTGCGAACCTGCCATAGGCCCTCGATGCCGAGCGTCGGAAACACCAGCGCCAGGTTGAACCACAGCAGCAGTTGCAGGATCACGGGCGTGCCGCGAAACAGCCAGACATAGGCGCTCGACACACCGCGCAGCACCGGGTTCGTGGACATGCGCATGATCGCCGCGCAAACGCCGAACGCGATCCCCAACGCCATCGCCGCCACCGACATCGCGACCGTGTTCGCCAGCCCTTTGAGGATCACAGGCGCGGTCAGGAAACGGCCGACGGTGCCCCATTCGATGTCTCCATGGGCGAACGCGCGCAACAGGCCAGCTACCAGGGCGACGAGGATCACGGCCGCCAGCCAGCGCCCCCAGTAGCGGCGCGGCACGATGCGGTAGGCGGTGACGTCGGGCAAGCGTGCCTGCGAAATCAGCGGAAGTTCGTGTGTCGGCATGGGCAAGCGGCGAATGGACAACGAATGGGTAGCGCATGCATGAGCAGCGCATGACGCACCCTCGATGACGCACCATAGCAAGACCACGCGGCACTGGGAAATAGTACAAAATTACTCTTCCATAGCCCAAAGGCATGGGCTCGCTCCAGTACCGCGCCATTGCAAGGATTTTTCTTGAATTACGATGACACGCCGCAACGCCGGCTGACGATGAGCCTGCGTCAGATCGAGATATTTCGCGCCATCATGATCGCGGGTTCGATCAGCGAGGCGGCGCGGTCGCTGTTGATCGCCCAGCCTTCGGTCAGCCGGGTCCTGCAATTGACCGAGGAACGGCTTGGCTTCCTGCTGTTCGAACGCAGCCGCGGCCGCCTGTTTCCGACGCCCGAGGCGAAACGCATCTTCGAGGAGGTGGAAGTCGCCTATGACGGCATCCAGCGGGTCGACGATCTCGTGCGCGCGCTGGTGGCCGGTCGCGGCGGCAAGCTGACGGTGGTATGCAGCCCGAGTCTGGGCGTGCACGTCGTGCCACGCGCGATCGCACGGTTCAACCGGCTCTATCCCGAATTACCGGTGCACTTCGAGCCCCTGACGCACAACAATCTGGTGCCGCGCGTCCTGTTCGGCGAACACTATCTGGGCATCACGATGTTCGAGGTGGCGCACCCGAATGTGCAAACCGAACCGCTGAGCACGGTGCCGATAGTCTGCGCGGTGCCGCTTGGCCAGGCCGGTGCGAAGACGACACTGACACTGTCGGACCTGCACGGGCAGCCTTGGATCGATTACGGTCATGACACGCCGCTGGGCCGCGTGGTAGGCGCCGCCTTCGGCGATATGCCGCGGCCCGCGCCGATCGTCGAGGTGCGTTCGGCGATCAGCGCCTGCGCCCTCGTGCAGGAGGGAGTGGGCGTGGCGCTGATCGATCCCTTCTGCGTGGATGCCCTGGCCCGCACGCGGATCGACGTCCGCCCGCTGGCCCCAGGCCGGACGTTGACGGTGCGGGCCGCCTACTCGCGCGCGGAGCCACTCTCTCATTCGGCCCGCGGTTTTCTGCGGCTGCTGCGCGAACTGCTTGACGAAGATCTTCGGCAAGCCCCCCATTGAACCGCTGAATCCAGCGCACATGCGCGCCCCGGCGCTCGCCCGATCGCACGCGGGCGTCCCATGTGGTCAGGCTATGGACGACCAATTTTGACCTATTTTACGCACGAAAAATACCTTGATATCGTGGGCGCGCTGACGTTTCCCGGATTCGGCGCCGCGCCGTTTCCACCCCGTTTCCCCTCGGCCATCTCCATTTCCCGACCGCCCTGAACGCGGGAGTCGCGGGGGGGCCGCTTCACTGTCACCCCTATCATTGGACGGCTTAGGTATGAAAACTTCGAGAAAGATTGGCCTGGCGGTTGCACAGATGGGGCCCATGCATCTCGCGGATGACCGGGCGGCGGCGGTGGCGCGGCTCATGGAGATGATGCGCGAGGCGAAAAGCCGCAGCGCGGATCTGGTCGTATTTCCGGAACTGGCCCTGACGACGTTTTTCCCGCGCTACTGGATGCTTGAAAAAGAGGCGGAGGACAAGTTCTTCGAAAAGTCCATGCCGAACGCGGCAGTGCAACCGCTGTTCGATCTCGCGGTGGAACTGGGAATCGGATTTTATCTGGGGTATGCGGAACTGACGCCGGAACGGCGACGCTTCAATACCGCCATTCTGGTCGACAAGACCGGACGGATCGTGCAGAAGTATCGCAAAATCCATCTGCCGGGACATGCCGATCACAAAGTCAACGCCCCTTTTCAGCATCTCGAAAAGAAGTTCTTCGACGTCGGCGATCTCGGCTTCACCGTTGCCGACGCCCTGGGCGCGACGATCGGCATGTGCATCTGCAATGATCGCCGGTGGCCGGAGACATGGCGCGTGCTGTCGCTGCAAGGTGCCGAACTGGGTCTGGTCGGTTACAACACGCCGTCCTGGAACATTCACTGGAACGAGCCCGTCCACCTGCGCATGCACACGCACCTCATCGCGCTGCAGGCCAGCGCCTATCAAAACGCGATGTGGATCGGGGCGGCGGCGAAATGCGGGTCCGAAGACGGTTTCCACATGATCGGGGGTTCGGTCATCGTCGCGCCGTCCGGCGAGATCGCCGCGCAATCGTCGTCGGAGGAGGACGAGGTCATCTTCGCGAACATCGATCTCGCCATCGGCGACACCTTCCGCGAACACGTCTTCAACTTCGCGAAGCACCGCCGCCCGGAGCATTACCGCTTGATCGTCGAACGCACCGCGGCAGGGCCGGCTGTGAAGCCGACCGAGTCGCCGCCCGAGTAGGCAGTGTAAGGCTTCGATCAACCCTGACCGTCACCCCCGTCGCCCCCGTCGTCGCGTGGCGCGTTCCACCAACCGCCGCCGAGCGCCTGGATCAAGGCCGCCGAATCGCTCAGCCGGGCGGTCTGTGCCGAAATGAAGCTCAACCGCGCTTGTATCGCAGCTTGCTCGGCGACAACGACCGCCAGGCTGGCCACATCCCCCAGTGCCCGTTGCTGCCGGGTAATGACGAGCGTCCGATTCGCGACATCCTCGGCCTTGTGGGCCGCATCCGCCGCGTCGGCATCGGCGACGATCGCACCAAGACTGTCCGCGACGTTCTGAAACGCCGTGAGCACGGTCGCTCGATATTGTGCCGCGGTCTGGCGGTACGCGGCAACGGCCGCGCGCTGACGCTGTTTCAGCGCGCCGGCGTCAAAGATCGGCTGAGTCAGATCGCCGGCAATACTCCAGAAGCCGGTGCCCGAACGGAACAGTTGATTCAGCGCGAAACTTGCCGGCGCGCTGCCCCAGGTTGCGCTGATCGCCAGGTTCGGCAGCCGGTTGGCGGCCGCGATGCCGATCTGAGCGCTCGCGGAATGCAGCTGGGCCTCCATGGCGCGAATATCCGGCCGCTGTCGAACGAGCCGCGACGGCAAGCTGACCGGCAACTCCGTCGGAAGCGTCAGACTGGCAAGCGTGAACGTTTGCGCGATTTCATCCGCGGGCAGGCGTCCGGCGAGTACCGTCAGCAGATCGCGTTGCTGGGCGAGCTGTTTTTCCAGCGGCGGCAGTGTCGTCGCGAATTGCGCGAGTTGCGAGCGTTGAAACAAAACATCGAGTTCCTTGACCTGACCGAGCGCGAGTTGTGCCCGATACGCGGCCAGCACCGTATTCTGGCTGTCGATCAACCGGCGGGTGGCATCGATTTGCGCCCGTAGCGACGCTTCCTGAATCGCGGCCAATACGACATTGGATGCAAGCGTCAGTTTCGCGGCCTCCAACTGAAATCGCGCCGCGTCGGCTTGCGCTTCGAGCGATTCGACTTGCCGCCGGTTCGCACCGAAGATGTCCGGCGTGAAGCCGACGCTCAACTGAGCGGTTTGCAGGGAATAATAGTTCGCACCCGATTCAAGCGGGCTCGATAGCGTGCCCGCCGTCTTCTCACGGACGGGATTCAGGTTCGCGCTCACCGTCGGGAAAAAAGCGCCGCGCTGGGCGGCGGTGAACGCATGCGCCTGACGCAAGGCTCCCTGCGCGGCATCGATCGTCGGGTTGTGTTCGAGTGCCGCCACCACCAGGGTATCGAGTTCCGGCGAGTGAAAGAGTTGCCACCATTGCGCCGGAATGTCGCGATCCAGCGCAAGGGCCTGTACCTCGCCCGCAGCGCTTCCGCCAACGCGTTCCGGCAACGGCTGCGCGCCATAGCGCGGTGTGTTCGGTGCCGCCATCGAATGGAAATCCGGACCGACCGTGCAACCCGAACACATCAAAGTCAGGATGCCGGTCAGCAGCGTGATGCGGGAACGTTTCCCGTGCGAGCGGATGAGCGCGTCGGTCATTGCCGGGTCTCCTTATCGATGCGGTTGCCCGCGCGCCGTTCGATATGGCGTTCGAGGGCAAAATAAAAAACGGGCAGGATATACAGCGTCATGAACGTGGCCACGGCCAGACCGCCCACCACGACGGTCGCCAGCCCACGCTGGACATCCGTGCCGACGCCCGTCGCCAGCGCGGCGGGCAACATGCCGGCGGTGGCGACGGTCGCCGTCATCAGCACGGGACGAAACCGTTCCACGGCACCGGCCAGGACGGCGTCCCGCAGCGGACCTCCTTGCTCGCGCACGCGATTGACGTTGGACACGAGGATGATGCCGTTCTGAACGGCCACGCCGAACAGGGCGATAAAGCCTACCGCCGTGGCGATGTTCAGCGTGTAGCCGCGCAGGTGCAATGCGGTCAATCCCCCCAGCGTCGCGAGAGGCACCACGCCGAGAACCAGCACGGCCTGGCGCGCGTTGCCGAAATTCGCGATCAGGAGCACCAGCATGATGCCCATCACGATCGAAAGAGAAATTGCCATCCGGGTCTGCGCCCGCCGCGCGTTTTCGAACGTGCCGGCCCATTCGAGGTGATAGCGAACACGATCGAAATGCACGTCGGCGTCGATTTTTCGCTGTGCATCGGCGAGATAGTCGGACAACGCACGATCGCGGTTGTCGATGCGAATGGTGATCTGCCGTTTTCCCTGCTCGTGTGCGATGGTGCTTTCTCCGGTTCTCAAGCCGATATGCGCGATCATCGCCAGCGGCACCCTGGCGCCCGACGTCGACGTCAGCGCCAACCGCCCCAACGCCTCGCGATCCGCAACGGTACTGCGGGGCACGTGCAGCGTGACGTTGTACGTGCGGTCCGCCAGATACACCTGCGTGATCGGCGCGCCACCGATCGCGTTTTGAATCAGGACATTGACGTCGGCGATATTGACGCCGTAGCGCGCGGCCGCCGCACGATCCGTCGCGATCACCAGTTGCGGAATCTCCGGTTCCTGAAAGATCGAGGCATCGTTCGTGCCGCGAACGGTTTTCAAGACCGCAACGATGTCGTCGCCGATGCGCCGCATCTCCTTGAAGTCATCGCCGTAGACGCGCAGCACCAGGGCGCTGTGGGCACCCCCGACCATATCGTTTTCGCCATCGACGATCGGCTGGCTGATGCCTACCGACATCCCCGGGATGCGCTTGAACCGCGCGTCCAGCCGTTGAATGAACTGCGCTTTCGTCTCTCCCCGCCAACTGTCGTACGAGGTCAGGCCAACCGCCGATTCGATATGGGAAGGGGTCCAGGGATCCGTGCCGGTATCGTTACGACCCAGTTGGGTGACGATGTACGACACCTCGGGAAACTCCCGTGCCGCATGCCGCAATTCGTTCGACATCTCGATGGCTTTGTCGAGCGAAATCCCGCTTGGCATCTGCACCTGCAGCCAAAGCGCTCCCTCATCCAGATCGGGCAGAAACTCGCGGCCCACGTTCGCGCCCAGCACGATCACCCCTGCCAGCGAAACGATACCGATGAGGTAAGCGAGTCGTGTCCGGGACAGAAAACCGTCGAGCGAACGGGCGTAACCGCGCTGCACGACCGCGAGCACGGGATTATGAAACAGCCGCCGGGGTTGTTTGAGTGCTTTATACGCCAGTGCGGGTATCAGCGTCAGACTCGACAGCAAGGCACCGAACAGCGCATAGCCCACGGTATAGGCCATCGGGGTGAACAGTTTTCCCTCCGCATGTTCGAAGGCAAACAAGGGCAGATAGGCGGTGATGATGATGAGCGTCGCAAAGAAGATGGGATGGGCGACCTGCCGGGTCGCGGTCAGAACCATCTCGCGCGTCAGCACGTCGCTCGGCCGGCTCTCGCGCACGCGCAGAATGGCCTCGGTCACGACGATCGCCCCGTCGACGATCACCCCGAAATCGATTGCCCCCAAGGAAAACAGATTGGCGGGCATCCTGGTGAAATGCATCAGGATGAACACGGCGACCAGGGCAAGCGGAATCGTCAGCGCCGCGACGATGGCGGCGCGGGGGCTGCCGAGGAACAAGATCAAGATGATGATCACGAGGCCGACACCTTCGACCACGGTGCGCGCGACCTTATCGACAGTCGCTTTAACGAGATCATCGCGATCGATATACGGCACGATGCGCACCCCCATGGGTGCCAGTTGCCGTTGCAACTCGTCGACCTTGGCATGAATCCCCTGCAATACCTTCGATGGGTTTTCATACTTCAGCAAATCGACGATGCCCTCCACCGTATCGGGATTGTTGTCCTTGCCGACGACGCCTTCGCGGACCTGATGCCCGTAGACGATCTTGCCCAGGTCCCGCACGAATATCGGTTGCCCATTGCGTTGGGTGATCACCGTGTCCCCCAACTGCGCGAGCGTCTGGATCTGGCCGATGCCGCGCACGATATACGACTGCTCTCCGCGCGTGACGCGGCCGCCTCCGGCGTTGGCATTGTTCGCATTGATCGCGGTGACGACATCGCCGACTGCGACGTTGTAGCGAAGAAGCTGCTGGGGGTCGAGTTCCAGTTGGTACTCTTTGGTGAACCCGCCAAAATTGTCGACATTGGCGACGCCCGGCACGCTCATCAACGCGCGGATGACGATCCAATTTTGAATCTCCGAAAGTTCCATGAGATTCTTGCTATCGGATTCCAGCGTATAGCGATAGATTTCACCGGCCGGCCCCGACACCGGATCCAGGCTCGGCGTCGCGCCACCCGGGAGGGACACCGTCGCGATCCTTTCGGTAATGCGCGCACGCGACCAATAGTCCTCCGCGTTATCGCGGAAGACCAGCGTGATCAACGAGAGTCCGAAGGTGCTGCTGGACCGCAGGGTCGCCACGCCGGGCGTGCCGGCCAGCGCGCGTTCGAGCGGCATCGTGATCTGCTGCTCGATCTCCTCGGCGGCGAGACCGGGCACCTGGGTCGTGACCTGAGCCGTCACGTCGCTGAGTTCGGGATAGGCCTCGACGCTCATCTGCGTCCACGAGTAGTAACCGAATACCGTCACGGCAACCGCAAGCAGGCACACCAGTGCACGCCGCTGGAAGCAGCGCGCGATAAATAGATCCATCCATTTTTTAATCATTCATCAAGACTCCGCCTCGAACGACGATACGGTCGCCGGCTTTCAATCCCGACAACACGCGCGCCTGGCTGTCTTCATCCGTGCCCAGCTCGATGCGGCGCCGCACGAATGTCCAGGGCGACCGTTCGACCAGGACCGTCGTACTGTCGTTGTTCATCAGCAAGGCGGATTGCGGCACCACGACATGCCTGTCGTCGGCGACGCTCAATGAAACCGTGGCGAACATATTCGGTTTCAGATGACCGGCCGGATTGGGCAGGGCGATGCGCACGGGCAAACGACGCGTGTCGGCTGCGATGGCGCTGCCGATGACGGCAACCTTGCCTTCGGCGCGAGCGCCTGGATAGGCCGAAAACGTCACGCTCGCGTCCTGTCCAAGGTGCACGGCGCCGATCTGATCCTCCGGCACATCGGCGCTCACCCAGATCGCGCCGATATCGGTAAGCGTGATCAACGTTGCCGTCGGATCGCCCACCACGCTCCCTTGGCCGATATTCAACGCGGTGACCACGCCGGAAACCGGCGCGAAGATCGTCAGTTGCCCGGTCCTGACCGGTTTGCCCGTGGAACCGCGCAATGCATCCAAACGCGTTTTCGCCCGGACCATTTCCGCATTCGCTTGGGTGAGCGCACTGTCCGCCGCCTCGCGATCCTTCGCGGCGCTTGCACCGGCTTTCTCGACGCCGGCTGTCCGTATCGCCGTTTTCCTCGCCAGATCGAGCGCGTCGCGGGCTTTGTCATAATCCGCGACAGCCTGCGCCATATCGCCCGAAGCGAGCACGGCCAGGAGCTGACCTTTCCTGACCGTGTCGCCCAACTCGACATGGAGTTCGGTGACCCGACCGGTGAGCGGCGCCGACAGGTTGATCGTGCGCGAGGGCAATGCGTCCACCTGCCCGGGAACGATCATTCGATGCGGTCGGTTCTCCTGACCTACCGCGGCGACGATGAGCCGTTGCCGCAACGCAGAACCGGGCGGCACACGGTAGACGCCATGCTCGACGATGAACGATTGGGCCGGCGCCGCATCGCGCTCTCTGTCGCGTTCCGCCGCCTGAATGAGGCACGATGCACAAAGCGAAACGAGCAGGGAAAGGCGCAGTACGGTAAAAATCCGATAACGACGGGTGGTTTTCATTTTGAGATATGCCAGCAGAGCCCCTCGGGCAATACGTGTTGCCGGGGCCGTTGTCGATCGCGCTCCACGCCGTGGACACGACCGCAAAAAGACGGTCGACGACGAGCAGACCCGGGAACGCGGGAACGCAGGATGACGCGAGGCGGACGTCTCCCCTCGGGGAAGGACGTCACTGCAATCGCGGTATCGAAAGTGCCGTTAGGCGCGGCGCTTTGTAATAGGGCGCCATAGCGCCGCGAGAATGCGCGGGATGACCGGTACGGGGAGGTGTGGCGGAGGGGCGTCGGCCGGGTACGGCCGGTGTTCTACGAGCAATCCGAAGCGCATGAAAATGTCCTTCACGTGTGGCATGGTGCCATCGCGGAAATCGTTCGACATGCGGTTCGTGCGCGCTTGCGCAATGCTATCTGCCCGATTCGTTTTCCGCGATGAACGTAGAGTCGTTACAACGCATGCAGCATGAGGTGCAACTATCAGGGTCGGGCATGACCGCTCCTTTCGCCGTTTCCTATGGGCGTGTTGGTGCGTGCGTCTCGTGGCGGTCCCACTGGAAATGGGACCGCCACGAAACACTCCGCGCGTCGAAACGCGCAACGCGTGCCGTACGGACGAGCGTCGCCGCCGCCGTGACAAGGCGCTATCGGTATGGGGGTACGGAAGTAAAGACTACGACGCGCACCGCTTGCCTGCAAGCAAGACGGCGGCCAATGGAAAGCGTGGACGTCCTGCTGTTCAGGCGGCGAAATCTTCGGGGAAGCGACAACTACTACAGTCCAAGATGGCAATCTCTTTGGTCGTGACGGACGGATTCTAAGTGTCGGCGCAGAGCCATGTCAATGGATTTTCGAGAACCGTGATGCGTGTCGCGAAAATGCAATCCGTGGACCCGGAAGGGCCTGAAATGGACCCATCGGCAAAGACACTTCTCGGGCCAGTTCACGTCAGGACGAGGTAGGCAATCGTAAGGTTGTACGGCATCGAAAATTTGTTCAGGACCGCTTCCTTACATTTTTCCAACTGCGCTGATGGACGCCCTTTCACTTTCGCGAATGTACGTTCTTCATTCAGCCAGTTCCCGCGCCAGGATCGACATCAGACGGTCGGCCGGCATTTCCCGCGCGAGCGGCGCCCCCTGCCCTGCCCAATGCGCGGCGAATGCATGGTCGCCATTCTTCATCGCCGCGGCGTGAAGTCGTTTCGCGGCATCGTAGGCAAGCGGATAGGCCGCCACATCGGGACGGCCGGCGGCATCGCCATGTTGTATCAGCCGATTCACGATACCGCGGGCCGGGCGTCCCGACAACACACTCGTCAGACGGGTTTCCGACGCCCGCTCGCTTTTCAGATTTGCGCGGTAATGCTCGTCGGCTGCGGATTCCGGACACAGCACGAAAGCGGTCCCCAATTGCGCGGCGCTGGCGCCCAGGGCCAGCGCCGCGCGGATTCCCTGCCCGTCCATGATGCCGCCCGCCGCGAGCACCGGCAGGCGTGTGTTCCGCACCAGAAGCCGCACCAGGACGGCGGTACTGAGGTGCTCGTCCGTCATGGCGGGATCGAAATTTCCCCGATGACCGCCGGCTTCCAGGCCCTGGGCCACGATCGCATCGACACCCGCTTCTTCGATCATTTTCGCTTCTCGCAAGCTGGTCGCCGTTGCGAAGGTGCGGATGCCTGCCTTGTGCAATGCGTGAACGCGTTCCCTTCCCGGCACGCCGAAGTGAAAGCTGACGACGGCGGGACGCTGCTCGAGCAGCATGTCGAACGTCTCATCGTCGTCGACCGACGTTTTGTAGATCTCCGTCAATTCGGCTGGCGGTTCCATGCCGACTTCCGCAAACAGCGGCGCCAGATGCGCCAGCCACGCAGACTCCGCGGCCGTGTCGCGACGCGCAGATGCATGGCAAAACACATTGACGTTGAATGGGCGGTCCGTCAGGGATCGCGTCGCATCGATTGCCGCGCGCGCCTGCGCGTTCGTACTGGCACCGATGCCGAGGGAGCCCAACCCTCCGGCATTCGATACGGCGGCGGCCAATCGCGGCGTGGATACGCCCGCCATAGGCGCCTGGATGATCGGCAACCGGATACCCAATCGCTCGAGGAACGGCGTCATCGTTTGCATCCAGGGTCTCCCGTTTCTGAAAATAATGAGATAAGGCGCGACATATTCTTTATCTGAGAATAAAATACTAACATCATTCTTCAATAGACAATGAGATGGACTTCGATGGTTTGAGAATTTTTTGTGCCGTTGCCAGCGAACTGAGCATCACCGCCGCGGCGACGCGTCTGGGCCGCGTCCCATCCAATGTGACTACCCGCATCCAGCAACTGGAAATGGATCTTGGCAGCGATCTTTTCGTGCGCACGGGCAAGCGTATTTCGCTTTCCGTTGCGGGCGAGCGCTTCCACGAATACGCGCAGAGAATGCTGGCGCTGGAAGGCGAGGCCAGGCACGTCGTCACGGGCGGTCGCGATGGCGGCACGCTGCGCATCGGCAGCATGGACACCACCGCGGCGAGCCGCCTGCCATCGATTCTCGCCCGCTATCACGCAGCGCACCCCGCAACGCGTCTTGAGCTGAGAACCGGGCCCTCGCGCCCTCTCATAGAGCACGTGCGCACGGGCAAACTCGACTGCGCGCTGGTCGCCCTGCCGCCATCGTTCGGTAGCCCCGCGACGCTGAGCGAACTCGGGCTGTCCGCGCGCGTCATCTGGTCCGAAAAACTGCAACTGCTGCTCCCCGCCAGTGAAGCCGGTGCGCGGCGGGCGGTAGATGTGCGCACGCGTTCGTTAGCGGCTTTTCCGCAGGGCTGTACCTACCGAACCCTCGCCGAGGATCTGCTTGGCACGGCCGGCTCGACCGAGTGGATGGTTCAGGAAATGGCGTCGTTTCACGCCATGATCGCCTGCGTCGCCGCCGGGGCGTGCGTCACGCTGTTACCGGAAAGCGCGCTCCGTCTTTCGGAAGCCCCCGCCGGACTGAAAAAACTTCCCGCCGGGAAGAGCGACACGTTGCTGGTCTGGCGCGAAGGCTATGACGTCCCCGCTTTTCGCCAGCTCTTGACGCTACTACCGGAGGCAGCGAAATGACGGCGCCCGCAACGGTACTGCGCAAACGGAATTTCAAGCTGCGCTCGGCGATCGAAGCCGCGCTGATCATGGCGATCGGGATGGGCTTCGGCCGCTTCGCTTTCACGGCCGTGTACCCGCATATGGTCGATGAAGGCCTTTTGACGTTGCGAGGCGGCAGCTTCGCGGCATCGGCGAACTATGGCGGTTATCTGCTCGGCGCGCTGATTTCGGTACGGGCCCGAGCCGGGAATGCCCACCGTTTCTGCCTCTGGTCGGTCGTGGGAACGACGCTTTGCCTGGTCGCCATGGCTTTTTTCACGCCGCTCTGGGCGATCATCGTGGTGCGCGGCTGCGCGGGCGTGTTCAGCGCGCTGTCGATGGTCTCCGCCTCCCTGTGGTTGCTCGAATACCGCAAGCACTTTGGCGGCACGCCATGGCTTTATGCCGGTGTGGGAGTGGGCATCGCCGTATCCGCGGAAATCCTCGTCATCGCGGCCCATGCCGGTTTGCGGAGCCCCACCATGTGGCTGGTGTTGGCGGCCGTGACCCTGGTGATTGGCCTGGGCGCCGCGCCTGGGATTGCCGCCCGCGGTTCGGAAAGCCTGGAGAGCGCCAGCCAGGGCACGGCGTCCACGGCGATGCCGGTCTCGCACTGGCCCTTGGTCGGGCTCTATGGACTGGCTGGCCTGGGTTATATCGTGACGGCCACGTATCTTCCCCTCCTCGTGAAATCGGCATTGCCCGACCTGGACCCGGCGCACGTCTGGGCCGTCTTCGGACTCGGCGCGGCACCGTCCTGCTTTCTCTGGCACCGACTTCACGGGCGATGGGGAACGCGAACCGCATTGCGCATCAATCTGGCGGTCCAGGCGGTCGGGGTCGTACTGCCGGCATTCTCCGCATCCACCGTCAACTGTCTGTTGAGCGCGTTGCTGGTGGGCGGCACCTTCATGGGTACCGTCACGATCGCAATGCCGGCAGCGCAGCGCGCGGCGGGAAAGGCCGGAATCAATCTGCTCGCGACGATGACGCTCGTGTACGGCCTCGGGCAGGTTATCGGCCCCGTCCTTGCCCAAGCGCTCTATGCGCAAAGCCACGACTTTTCGAGATCGCTGATGGCGGCATCCGCGGCCCTGATTCTGGGAATTCTGATCAGCATGCGTCTCTAACGGATCGAGCCGCACGCCGGGATGTCCGGTTCACGCGCGGCGCCTTTTTCTCCACCTTTTCGAGTTTTCGCCATGAGCAAACCGCTTTCGCCCGAAGTCATCGCCATCGTCAAACGCACCGCGCCCATCATGCAGCAGCACGGTCTCGCGATTACGACCCGAATGTATGACAGACTTTTTACCGACCCGAAGATGAAAGCACTCTTCGACAATGCCGGTTCGGCACCCGGCGAACAACCCAAACGGCTGGCGGCCGCGATCCTGGCATATGCCCAGAACGTCGACAATCTGTCCGCCCTGCATGGCGCGATCGAGCGCGTGGCGAAGCGCCACGTAGCAGCCCATATCGCGCCCGAACACTACGGCCCGGTGGCCGATGCGTTGCTGCCTGCCATAAAGGATATTTTGGGCGACGCCGTCGACGCCTCCATCCTGGAGGCATGGAAGGAAGCGTATTGGTTCCTCGCCGAAGTATTGCAAAACAGGGAAAAGGCGATCGCCCGCCCCTGACGAAACAAGCCTGCGTGATCTCGGTGATGATGAAAATCATACCTCGACGGCTTGCCGACAACGGGCAGGTGTGCACCGCGGCCAAGCGCTTCATCGTCCATGAGGCCGTGGCCGACGCATTCCTTGCCGCCGTCACCGCGCAAATGCAGGGTGTGACGATGGGCGAGCCTCTGGATCCGAAAACGACACTCGGCCCGCTATCCTCGAAGGATGCGGTCGAGACGCTGACCAAACAGGTCGGCCAGCCGGTCGCGAAGGGCGCGACTAACGGCGGTCCCGTGTCATATCGGATCGCCGGCGGTCCCGCCGCCGGCCGCTGCCGCCTCTCGTTTCGTTTTGGACCCGTAGCGCAGCAATCTCACCATCCATAAAAGCGCTGCCAGACGGTCAGTTCGCCCGTCGCTTGAAGGGCATGGTATTCGGGAAATTGCGCTCCCGTGGCGCAGGCATGGTTCGGCAGGATTCTGAGTTTCGTTCCAATCGGAAAGCGTGCGCGTATGTCCTGCGAAGTCGACGCGTCGCCGTATTCCGATTCGGCGGGCGAGAGAATGCCGTGTTCCTGATTGGCGCCGCTCAATATATAGTCATGAAGTGGCGTACCGTCAAGCATGCAGGGTTGGCCGTAACCAAAATCATGGGACTGTTTCGAAGTGCCGCGGTCGCGGCTCATCGCCATCCAGCCTGCATCCAGGATCGCCCAGCCCTTTTCCGGTTGATGGCCGATAACCGTGGCAAGTACGCTCAGGGCGATATCGTCGAAAGCGCAGACGCCGACATTGCGCATCACCAAATCGAACAGCACATAGACACCCGCGCGTACTTCCGTCACGCCCTCCAGACTACGTGCGGCGAGTGCCGTCGGCGTCGAACCCACGCTGACGCCCTCGCACGCTATGCCGATATCGCGCAGTCGTCGTGCCGCCTGCACGCACCCTGCCCGTTCCTGTTCGGCCAGCGCCTGCAAAGCTTCGTGTGTATTCAATTCATAACTGGAACCCGCATGGGTCAAGACGCCACCCACCTCGATTTTGGCGTCTTGCAGGATCCTGCCCACTTCGAGGAGCGTGTCCTCGCCGGGCGTGATGCCTGATCGATGCCCGTCGGTGTCGACTTCGATCCAGACCTCGAAGCGAACACCATGCCGGCGAACGAACTCACCCACCGCGGCCGCCGCGGCGGGATTGTCGACCACGAGCTTCAAGTCGCATCCTTTTTTCCTGAGCATCATCGCTCTCGATAACTTGGACGGGTCGATACCCACGGCGTAGAGGATATCCACCACGCCCGCGGCGAAGAATGCTTCCGCTTCTTTCAATGTGGAAACCGTTATACCCTTCGCGCCTGCGGCAATCTGCGCACGAACGACTTCGACACATTTGGTCGTCTTCACGTGAGGACGAAAGTTCACGCCAAGCGTGTTCATGCGCTGCTGCATCAGGGCGATGTTCTTTTCCATCCGGGGGATATCGATCACCGCGGCGGGTGTATCAAGCAGATCCAGCATCATCGAGTTATTGTCCTGGTTACACGTCGTCGCACCGAATCCGGTGGCTCACCAAATCGCTGCGTCCGATTATAAATTCCAAAAACTTGTTTTTCTTTAACATACTTTTAATCTTATATTTAAAATAGATGAACTATCGTGCGGATGAATCGTTGCGGTTGGTTGACGTCCAGGGCGATGCGCAACACGTCATCAAGACCGCCACTCAGGTGTCGGTTTGAAACTGTCCCGCAGAAACGCCATGAAGTGCCGGGTCCTCGCGGGCAAACCAGTGCGACTGTGGGTCAATGCGATGACGTTTGCGTCCGACGTTTTCCAGGTCGGCAAAAGTCTGATCAGCCGCCCGCTCCGCAGGTCGTCGGCGACATCCCATTCGGACCGAAGAATCGCGCCGCGACCCTCGCATGCCCAGCGTCGAATCACATCGCCGTCGTTGCAACTCAGTTTCGACGACACTCGAACGCTACGGCTTATTTTCCCTTTACTGAAATTCCACAGCGAGACATCCTCGTTGTTTTCCGGTAGCACGATGCAAGGCACCTTCATCAACTCATCCGGTGTAGCTGGATTCCCAAAACGCTTTATAAACGATGGAGAAGCGCAAACAAATCTCGCATTCGGCGCCAGGGCATGGCCGATCAGATTGGACGCCTGGAGTCCACCGATATGCACGACGACATCGAAACGATCGATCGTTTCCGTCAGAGGACGATCGGAGAGGCTGAGCATGATCGAGACTTCCGGGTTCTGCTGTTGAAAATCGGCGATGACCGGCGATATGTATCGACGTCCGAAGCCGAAGGGTGCATTGATCCTCAACGTTCCAACCAGTTCTCCGCTGCGTTCGCGTAAATCGTCGAAAAGCGCGTCGAATTGCTGTACCAGATTTCCTCCGCGCTCGCATAGCAACTGGCCTTCCTCGGTAAAGAGAAGCTTGCGCGCCGTGCGGTCCACCAGTCTCATGGATAACTTCCTCTCCAACAGCTGCAGGCGTTGGGTCACCGCGGAAGGGGACAATCCCAATTTCCGCGATGCCGCGGTGAGACTGCCGCTGTCGCGAATGGTCATCAGGAACCGTATATCGCCGGAGTCTGTCATTTTATTATTCGGAACTTTAAGAGTCGCAACCCGTCAATTTGTCGACAGTTCACGTACGTCGGCGATGACCCTTTCGCCAAAATCAGCACTGAACAAGTGGTGTAAAAGCTTCTCGGCGGTTTCTGCCGGGGTGACAAGTTTTCCCTCGCTCTTCAGCGCTTCAAAGCGGCGCAAAGCGGGAAATTTTTCCTCTGCACTGCTGCGGATCTCTCCTTGCATATCCGTGTCGACGACGCCTGGCGCAACGCTGGCAATGCGCAAGGGCAAGCCCTGATCAAGCGCAACGGCCCTGGCGTGATGGTCGAGCGCGGCCTTCGTCGCGCAATAGACGCTCCAGCCGGCGGTCGCGTTCCGCCCCGCGCCACTGGAGATATGCATGATCCGTCGATCCACCCCGGCGAACGCGGGTGTGGAGGTCACCGCCATCAATGCGGCGGACAGCATCAATGGCGCGGTGACATTCACGCTCACCGCACGGGCAATCGCGTCATGCGACTGCGTTTCCAGCGGCCCGACCGGCTGTACGGTGCCGGCGTTGTTGATGAGCAGGATCTGGCTGGCCCCGGCTGCGAAGCGCGACAAGCTATCCGAGGCCAGCCAGCGTGCCAGCCCGGCGGTGTCGCCAAGGTCCAAAGCCACCTGTTCAAAACGGCCGGGAACGGACGCGGCAAGCGTCGGATGCGTCCTGCGGGAAAGTCCCAATACGTGGACGCCACGCGCCAGCAATCGTTCGGCGATCGATGCTCCCAACCCGCGGGTGTGGCCTGTCAGAATAACTTTGATCTGGTCCATATCTGTTAATTTGGGTGATGAGTTCATCGACGCACTTTACGACCAAGTCCATGCTGATGCAAACCATCGGTGCGTCGAATGGCGAGTCGGACCATCACGAGGCCTCTGTCCATGGCGGCGTCACGGACAGGGAATTTTTTCTTCAAGCCGAGGGGCTGCAAGGTTCGCGGCGCCGCAGGATCTTTTCGTCGCTGCGCGAAAAAGCGACGCGGAGCACCGCCTTACCCGTATGCCGACGCGGCGGTAGACTATAGGGAACGGCTCCTTGAATCTCCGGACACGGTCTCGGCCCTGAAACGGCGACCAGGCTTACGATTGCGTAAGACCGACAGCAGGCAGGCCATGAGGCGGGACGGTCTTCGATGAAACGCAGCAATGTCGTGTGGCTTTCCCTGTCGGGCGTCGTCGCCATGGCCGCGGCGGCGAGTTTCGCGCTCGCCCGGGCGCCGGCGCTGGCGCCTGTGTCGACGCCCGCGCCCGACGCTTTTCCCCGCGACCTGCGCGCTGCGGGTGCGCGCGTGGTCGCCCTGGGGGACTGCATGGTGTGCCACACGGCGGAAGGGAGCGCGCCGTTCGCGGGAGGCGTGCCGCTCAAAACGCCGTTCGGCACGATCTACGCGACGAACATCACGCCGGATCGCGCGACCGGGATCGGCACATGGTCGCTCGCCGCCTTCACGCGCGCGTTGCGCGAGGGGCGCTCCCGCGACGGGACGCTGCTCTATCCGGCGTTCCCGTATGTGCATTTCACACGGATGTCGGATGCGGATATCCAGGCTGCCTACGCCTATCTGATGAGCCGCACGCCGGTACGGGCGACGGCGCCCGCCAACCACCTGATCTTTCCGCTGGGCTGGCGGCCGCTGCTGGCATTCTGGAATGTTCTGTTTCTTGCGCCCGGTCCTCATGCCACGGACGTCGCGCGGGACATGTCGCCCGCCGACCGCGACGTCGGCGACGGCCGTTACCTGGCCGACGCGCTGGGACATTGCGCGGCCTGCCACACGCCGCTGAACGTACTGGGCGCCGAACGCGCGGATCATGCCTTCGAAGGCGGCGTGATCGAGGGCTGGGATGCGCCGCCCCTGAACGCCCTGGCGCAAGGGAACCGGCCCTGGACGGTGGCGCAGTTGACCGGCTATCTGCGCACGGGCAGCGATAGCGAGCACGGCGTGGCGGCCGGGCCGATGCGCGCCGTCACCCGCGATCTGGCGCGCGTCCCCGAGGCGGACGTGCGACGCATGGCCATGTACTTTTTGTCGCTGCACACGCCGCGCCCGGCCGCGCGGCCGGTCTCTTCGGCCGGTGTGCCACCGGCGACGCCGATGCTCGATGCCAGCGTGGCGCGGGGGCGGTCGCTGTTCACGGCATCCTGCGCGGCCTGCCACGGCGCGGCCGCGCCGATGCAAATGATCGGTCGCCGGCCCGCGCTGGACCGCAGTGACGACGTGCGCGCGGAGCGTCCGCGCAATGCGGTCCGGGTCATCCTGCAGGGCATCGCCTGGCAGCGCGCGGAGGCGACGGACTACATGCCCGCTTTCGCGCAAACGTACGATGATCGACAGGTCGCCGACATCGCCAATTACGTGCGTGCGACCTATTCGACACAGCCTGCCTGGAACGCCACCGAAAAGTCGGTCGCCGCCCTGCGCGGGAAGGATTAGCGCGATGCTTGAAATACACGTCAACGGCGTTTCTCATCGGATCGACGCGGATCCGGATACGCCGCTTCTGTACGCGCTGCGCAATCAGCTCGGCCTGCACGGTGCGAAATACGGTTGCGGACTCGGGCAATGCGGGGCCTGCACGGTGATCGTCGACGGGCAGGCGATGTTTTCCTGCGTGCTGCCGGTCGCCGCGGTGGGCGCGCGCGCCGTGCGGACCATCGAAAGCCTGGGGTCGGCCGCGCAACCGGGACCGTTGCAAAAGGCGTTTCTCGACAAGCAGGCGGCCCAGTGCGGCTATTGCATCGCCGGCATGATCATGCGCGCCCAGGCATTTCTCGAAAAAAACCCCGCGCCGACCGATGCGCAGGTGCGCGTCGCGATGGAACCCAATCTGTGCCGCTGCGGCACGCATATGCGGATTCTCGCGGCCATTCGGCAGGCCGCCGCCGACATGCGGCGCCGCGACGCGGACGCGCCGGGGAAAAAAGCATGAGCCGCGCGGACGGGTTCGATGCCGGACGGCGCCGGTTGCTGAAGACGGGGGCGCTGGTGGTCGGTTTCACGATCCTGCCGCAGGCGCGGGTCTTCGCGCAGATGACCCAGGCCGGCGAGGGCGCCCCGGTACAGATCGCCAAGGCGACGCAAGACCTCCCGGGAAGCCTGAAGACGAATCCCTTCCTCGACGCGTGGATCAAGATCGATCCCGCGGGCCATGTCACGGTGTTCACGGGCAAGGTCGAACTGGGTACCGGCATCCGGACGGCCTTGCTGCAGGTCGCGGCCGACGAGTTGCGCATGGCCCCGTCCGCCATCGCCTTCCTCACCGCCGATACGGCGCTGTCGCCCAACGAAGGCGTGACCGCGGGCAGCCACACGCTGGCCGACAGCGGCACGGCGCTGCGCAACGCCGCCGCGCAGGTGCGCGGCCTGCTGCTGGACGCCGCCGCGCAGATCCTCGACGGCGATGTCGCAACGCTCCGGACGCGCGACGGCGTGATCTCGGCGCCGGATGGCCGCCGCGTCGGCTACGGCGACGCGGTCCGACGCGTCGATCTGCACCGTTTCGCTCGGCCCGCGTCGCCCTTGACCGATGCGTCGCAACTGTCGTTGATCGGCACGTCCCTGCCCCGCGTCGACATTCCCGGAAAAGTCACCGGCGGCCCCAGCTATGTGCAGGACATGCGGCTCGACGGCATGGTGCATGCGCGGGTGGTTCGCCCGCCCGTCTACAGCGCGACGCTGGTCCGGTGCGATGCGCGCGGCGTCGCGGCGCTGCCCGGCGTGCTGAAGGTGGTGCGCGACGGCAGTTACCTCGCCGTCGTCGCCACCGACGAGTGGCGGGCGATCCGCGCCCAGCGCGCGCTGGCGGCTAGCTGCGTCTGGTCCGGCGGCCGCGCGCTGCCCCGGCCGGAAACGATCCACGCGACCCTGCGGGCATTGCCGTCGCGCGATATCGTCATCGCCGACAGGCGGGGCGCCGCCGCACCGTCGGTCGCGACGCTCCATGCCACGTACACCAAACCCTATCTGCTGCATGGGTCGATCGGCCCGTCGTGCGCGATCGCGCTTTTCTCCGATACGCTCGCCGCCGCGCGGATGACCGTCTGGACGCACTCGCAAGGGGTCTACCCACTGCGCGCCAGCCTGGCGAAGATGCTGTCGATGGCCGATGCGCAGGTCCGCTGCATCCATGTCGAGGGTTCCGGCTGCTACGGCCACAACGGGGCGGACGACGTCGCCGCCGACGCGGTCCTCATTGCCCGCGCGTTTCCCGGGCGCCCGGTCAGGGTCCAGTGGATGCGCGAGGACGAGCATCGGTGGGACGCATTCGCCCCCGCGATGGTCACCGAGGCGAGCGCGAAGGTCGACGCAGACGGTCGCATCACCGAATGGCGTTACGCGTTGTGGAGCAGTTCGCACAACGAGCGCCCGTCGGACCCGGGCAAGCTGATGCCGACATGGGCGCTGGCGACGCCGCTCGTACCCCTGCCGCCGGTGCCGATACCCCAGCCCGAGGGCGGCGGCGATCGCAACGGCATCCCGCTGTACGACGTTCCGAACGCCTACGTGGTCAATCATTTCATCCCGGCCATGCCGTTGCGCTCGTCGGCCATGCGGGGCCTGGGCGCGCACATGAACGTGTTCTCGATCGAAAGCTTCATGGACGAACTGGCGGATGCCGCGCATGCCGACCCGGTGGCGTTCCGGCTGCGCCATCTGCGCGACCCGCGCGCCATCGAGGTGGTCCACCGCGCCGCGCAGGCGTTCGGCTGGCCGGCGCGGCGCGCGTCGGCCCGCGCGCCCGGGCACGGCATCGGCTTCGGCTTCGCGCGGTACAAGAACCTCATGGCCTACATGGCCGTCGCCGTGGAGATCCGGGTCGAGCGCGAGACGGGCGACGTGCGCGTCCAGCGCGCCGTGGCGGCGGTCGATACCGGCCATATCGTCAGTCCCGACGGGGTCCGCAACCAGATCGAGGGCGGCATCCTGCAATCCATCAGCTGGACGCTGTACGAGCAGCTCGCCTACGACGCCGAGCGGATCCGCAGTTTCGACTGGGGCAGCTATCCCATCATGCGTTTCTCGTCGGTGCCCACCGAGGTGACGGTGCATCTCATCGACCGGCCGGCCATGCCGTTCCTCGGCTGTGGCGAGGCGGCGATGGGACCGACGGCCGGGGCGATCGCCAACGCCCTGCGCGACGCCACGGGACAGCGCTTTCGGGACCTGCCGCTCGGCGGCGAGACGCTGCGGCGGGCCATCGAGATCTAGAATGGAGCCGGCGAACGCGTGTACGCGACCATCGACCAGTTGCTCCTCGACGAGGCGGTTCGGCACTCCGTCCGATGGGTGCGAAACAAACCGGAGGGATTCCGCGAACGCGCGGGTCCGGGCGGCGCCAGCATCTCGGAAAGGGATCGGCGGGCATGGACGATGCGATGGATTGACGGACGAATGGCGATAGAATCGTCCATCGACGATGGTCTATTCTGTCGGCATGAGGACCACAAAAGATATGCGATGAATGAGCCCCCCGTCTCAATATCGTCACGAAAACGAAGGGTGCCGTCCGCGCGAGCCCATCGCCGATACGCGGGTGCGGCATGACCGACGCATCGCCATGGGCGGTCTCGCTCGTGAACGCCGGTCGCTGGTTCGCCCAGCCTTCCCTGACGATCGCCGGTCTCGCCGCGCTCGCCCTGGTGCCGGTGGGCATGGTGTGGGCGATGCTTGATCACCGGCTCATTCACCGCGAGATGGTGGCGATCAAACCGATCAAGTTCGCGCTGTCGATCGGGGTCTATCTTCTCACCGTCTCCTGGATGCTGGGCTACGTTCGCGCCGAACGGCTCACGTCGTTTCCCGTGCGGGCCGCGACGCTCGGATTGCTGGGGGGCGCGGCCGTCGAACTTCTCTGCATCGTGCTGCAGGCGGCGCGGGGACGGCGCTCTCACTTCAACACCTCCACGCCCATGGATGCCGCGATCTCGGCAACGATGGGGATCATGGTGATCCTGTTCGTCGGCATGCTTTTGCCCCTGGCCTGGGAGGTCGCGCGATGGCCCCGCCCCGGCGCCGCGCCGCGCCGCTGATGATCGCCGCAATCGTCGGCGGCCTCGTGCTCACGCTCGCGCTGAGCGCGCTCACGGGTGCGCGCATGGGACGGTTCGCGCTGGGAACGGCTGCGCCGGCCGACCTGATCCTGCCGATCCTCGGATGGCGCATCGCGGGCGGGCCGGTTCGGATCGCGCACTTTCTGGGGGTGCATGCCATGCAGGCGCTGCCGTTGCTGGCGTCCTGCGCTTTGTTTTTGCGTGGGTGGATGGCCGCCGCGCTGTTCGTCGCGGGCGCACTCGGCTACTGCGCCGCGGCGCTTGCTTTGCTGCATCGGGCGTCGGGCGCGCCAACGGATCCCAGGTTGGTCGATGCCCGCCGCCCGTGAATCGGGGGCGCACCGGCCCGCGATGAGCGGTTGAAAAGACGTCCGGTAAGCGTGTTAAATTGCGTTTTTAAGCTTCCGGGACGCTCGATGCGCATACCCCATGACACTGGCCCCAAGCACCCGCTCGCGCCCGGTCCTTCGGATCCGGCGGCAGACGATGCGGGCCCCGCCCGGCAGGGAAAACGTGCTCGGATCGGGGCGGGCGAAGCAGGGCCGTCGCTTCCGAGGCGCACCGCGGGTCCGTCGTGGGTTCCGCGTGGCGCCGCCACCTCGCGCATCGTGGCGCGCGCGCTCGCCGCAGCGGGCTCCTCCCGAGAGCCGATCTCGCCGCTGGCGCAAGCGCTGATCGCGAACGACCTCGTCGCCGTACGCGAACGTCTCGTCGAGGCGTCGACGATTCCGCTGGAACGCGGAACGATCGTCGCGCTGTGGGAGCGCTCGGTGCGCGACGACCGTCTGGACATGGCCTGTGCCATCGCCCTGCTCGTTCCCGACGACTGGCTGCACGAGCTCTCGCAGCGCCGCGAGGACTTCGACAGCGGCGATGACGAGCAAGTTGCGTTGAGCCTGCTTCACCAGGCCTTTCGCTTCAAAAGCCCCGCCTTCGACGAACTTTTGAAGCGCTTTCCCTATGTAGGCATACGACACGATCTTGGCACCAATATCAACAACCTCGAATTGACATTCCAGCGTGGCCAACCGTTGCGCTGCAATAGTCTGGCGGCCTATTGGATCTGGTGCCGTTTGCAGCACGAAGCCTCGCGCGCGCGGATGCGCGACCTCGGCGCCGGCGTACGGACGCTTCCCCGGTTCGATGCCGGCGTCTTCGCCCCCGACAGGGTGCAGCGCGAGATTCCCGACGGGTTCAGGCACGGCCTCTCGGATCTCGCGGGCGTGTCGAACGATATCGAGATCATCGATGCATGCGACTGGCCGGCGTTCACCCGGCGTGAGTTCGATCGCCTCCACGAAGAAAGCCGGAGAGGTTCCGCCGAGCCGCACGCGTTTTACGGCATCATCACGCCGACCCATGCGCTTGCCTGTGAGCTGAAAACAAAAAAAGCGGCCGACGGCACGCCCCGATTCGTGCGTCTTCTGAATGACCCGAACAACCGCTATCTGCAAACGCGTGCCAGCACGCGCGACGCGCGGGACGTTGAACGCTGGAGCCTGGAGTCGGGCCACGAGGATCCCGATGCCCACGAAAACAGCTTTCCCGACGGCGAGCGGCGCATCCTCGTGTTCCGCTGCCAGCGGGACGCGGTCGAGGCGTTGGTCGAAGGCCGTCCTCTACCGCGCACGCGCGACACCGCGCGTTTCGCGCGGCGCCTTCCGGAAGGCGCCGCGAAATTCACGCCCCAAACGATGTACCTGATGCTGCGGGCGCGTCTCATGGGCAGTTGGCGAGATCTCCAGCCGGAGCTGCGCGAATTCGCGCGCCGCGTCGATCGGGATCGATTGCAGGCCGTGATCGCTCCCTGCAATCCCGAAGGGGTACCGCTCTTTTTCCACTTGCTGAACCACTACCCGGAGGCGACGACGGCCTACGTGCATGCGATCTCGGCGCTGCCGGTCGACGATGGGGTGAAAATGATCATTCTTTGCGCGGAAGACGACGAAGGCCGCTCGCCCTTCGCGACATCGACGAGACGACACCACATGCGTTTGGCCCTGAACGGTCTGGGCGATACGCCGTTCGTGCGCCTCCTGTCCCGGCGCCTCGACGCGCATTCGACCACCGGCCGTACGTGAACCCAGGGAAGCGGGCGGTTCACCGGGATATTTTCGTTTTGACCCGAACGCCTTCGGCATACGGCACGGCTTTTCGCACCGCCGCCATTAGCATCCAGGAACCGACGTCAATGCGTGTTTACCAACGCCCGCCACAACCTGGATGATTTCCGATGCGTTCTGTTCGACTTCCCGATAGCGCCCTCCATAGTCCCGCGGCAACACCGCGGGAGCCCGCGTCCGGTCCCGACGCGTCGCGCGCGCCCCGATCCGGATCACCGTCGAACCGATCGACTGGCGAGCTTGCCGGTATCGCGCCGCGTGAACGAGCACCCGGATCCACGCCGAATCCCCCGCACGCGGCGCTTCCCCGTGTGAACCTGGAGCAGTTACACGGTCAGTGGCAGGGCACGCCCCGGTCGATGGCGCGCGCCCCATCGACCGATCGGGCCGGGCCCGCCGCGCCGGCGCAACCGCACGCGCGCTTGTCGGAACGGCAACTGATGGTCGGCGGGGCGCTATCGACAGCAGCGGGAACCGCCCTCACCGTCACGGGTCTGTTCACACGTGCGGCGTTCGAGGGTCCGGCGTCCGATAGCTTGGGGACCGCGGCCTTCGTGGCGGGCATGGGTGCCGTCGGGATCGGTGTCGCGGCCGTGGGTAGAGGGTATGCTGGCGCGAAGGCGCCGGCATCGTCGGATATCGAAATGCAGCCCTCGCAGCCGCGGGAGTCGTGAACGCGTTCGGCGGAAATGCGCGCGCGCCGTTCCCGACCCGCTGCCCGGGCTCGACGTAACGGGGCAGATACCCGTTGCACGAAATCCTCGCGCCGAACCGGCAAGCGCCGGATCCGCCTGCCCGTTGCATCGAACACCGCATTGGCGAACGCGGCGGCGCCGGCGTCGGAGCATCGCGTCAGCGGCAGCGCCACCGCATGAGCGAGGCGTCGATTCGGCGCATGCCGCTACCGCGAAGCAAGCTGCGCCAGCAGGCGGGCCGCGGCGAGCGCCGACGACGCCGGGTTTTGTCCCGTGATCAGGAGCCCGTCCCTCACGACATGAGGTCCCCAATCTTCCCCCTTGGAATAGATGCCGCCGTTTTCCTTCAGCACGTCTTCGACCAGGTACGGAACAATCTCGCTCAAGCCCACGCCCGCTTCCTCCGTATTCGCAAAGCCCGTGACCTGCCTGCCCTCCACGAGCGGTCTGCCGGCGGACGTTTTGACATGACGCAGCACGCCGGGCGCATGGCAGACCAGCGCGACCGGCTTGTTCGCGGCAATGAAGGCTTGAATCAACGCAATCGAGTGCGGGTCTGCGGTGAGATCCCACAGCGGGCCATGACCGCCCGGATAGAAAACGGTGTCGAAGTCCGCCTGCGAAACGCTCTCCAGGCGCACGGTGCCGGCGAGTTGCGCGTTCGCTGCGGCATCCGCCTCGAAGCGATGGGTCAGTTCGGTCTGAAAGCCCGGTTCGTTGCTTTTCGGGTCGAGCGGCGGTTGGCCGCCCTTGGGCGAGGCCAGCACGACTTCGGCGCCTGCATCCTTGAATGCATAGTACGGCGCGGCCAGTTCTTCCAGCCAGAAGCCCGTCTTGCGGCCGGTATCACCCAGTTGATCGTGCGAGGTTAACACCATGAGGACTTTCATTTCGTTGCTCCTGAATGCAATGTATTTTAAATATTAGACCGGTCGTCTATATTTTTGTCACAAAAAACACCTCTTTACGAAGTGCGGAGGAAACCCGTTCCCGTTCAGGAAGCGAGATGGAGCATCTCACGCGTCGTGATCATCGCGGTCCCGAACGGTTCCGTATTTCGAACGATCTTCACCATCACGCTCGCGCCCACCCAGAGTTGATAAAGGCTTTGCGCGACCGCCGCCGGATCATGGCTCACTGACAACGATCCATCCTCGATGCCCGCGTCGATCGCCCCCGCTATCCGGCCAACGATGCCCGACGTGCCGCGTTTCAGGACCGATCGCATCGATTCGGAAAGGTCCGCCACCTCCGCCGCCAGCTTCACGGCGAGGCACTTGCCCTGGCAGTCGAGAAACGACTGGTTATCCTGCCATTGCTGCCAATAAATCATCAGGCGCTGCGCCGTCGTCGCACCCGGCTTCCGGAGCGTGGCGTCGAATTCGGCCAGGTACTCCGAGAAGTAACGCTCCAGCAATGCCTCGCCAAATGCATCTTTCGAATTGAAGTAATGGTAGAACGACCCTTTCGGTACGCCGGCCGTCGTCAGGATCTCATTGAGCCCGACCGCGGAAAATCCCTTGCCCGCCATGATGCGCTGGCCGGTATCGAGGATGTTTTGCCGTACCTCGGAATTCTCGTGGGCGGTATGTGAGTTCATGAAACGCACTATATCAAGAATTAGACCGGTCGTCTATGGATTTCGATCGGATCTAAGCGGCGCCGACTACCGTTGTGCCGTAGGACTGTTTTCGGGATAGCGCATCCCGCCCGCCCGCGCAAACGGTGCCGGCGGTGAAACTGCGGCTGGTTTCTCGAATTCTCCTCGCTGCATCGCGCGATGCGTCAGAGACCGATGTCCGGCCGCCGCGCCACCACCCGATCGCCGCCGCCGCGCCCGGCGACCACGCCATCGTTACTTGCAGGGTCGTCGCGCATCCTGCATGGGCCGCTCTAAAGTTATCCCTGGATGTGCCGTTTACTTTTCATCGCATATCAAAATCTGGGACCGGAATACAATGTTTTCTTTAAACAGACTCAGTCTGGCGCAACGTCTTTACGGCGTCTCGCTCGCGCTCATCGCCGGTCTTTGCGTCGTAGCGGCATTCACCTGGTCCCAGCTAACCAACGTGGCGGAACTGGCGCAGGTGGCCGGGCGGGTTCGCGTCGAGCAGCTTGGACTGATCGGCTCCACGGAAACCGCGATCATGCGCGTGCGTATGGACATACGCGAAGCCTTGCTCGCCAAGGCCAATCCCGAGAATCGCGACGCGGCGATCGCCGACATCGCCAAACAGCGCCAGGTCATCGCGCAGAACGATGCGTCGTTCGAGCGTAACCTCCAGACCGAGGACGAAAAACGTCAGTTCTCGCAGTGGAATGACCTCGAGGCGCGGGCATGGCCACCGATGGACGCCACGGTCGCGCTTGCGGCGAAAAGCGATGCGGAAGCGGGCTATCAATCGCTGCGCACGACAACGTTGCCGGGCATGCACGCGATGAGCCAATGGCTCGATAAAGAAAGAAACGGTCAAAAAGCATTGCTGACCGCCTCGGTGACGGATATCCAGGCGGACGCGGGCCGCATCCGGACGCAGCTGACCGTGATCGTCATGCTGATCGCCCTGAGCCTTTTCCTCTTCTCCTGGAACACGACCCGGCAACTCCATGCGCGAGCCAACGCGCTCCAGGACGTGGCCGCTCGCATGCGCGATGGAAACTTCACCATCGCCGTGAACGATATGGCGCAGGACGAGTTCAGCCCGGTCTTTCGCGCCATGCAGACCGTACAGGATTCGCTTTCGGGCCTGGCCGACCAGGTGCGGCGGAATGCCGAAAACGTCTCCGCGGCGTCCATGCAAATTGCCCAGGGCAACAACGATCTGGCGAGCCGAACCGAGGAACAGGCGAGCGCGCTCCAGGAAACGTCGGCATCCATGGATGAATTACATTCGGCGGTGCAACGCAACACCGATAACGCCCAGCAGGCGAACAAAATGGCGGACGACGCTCGAGGCATTGCAATGAGCGGCGGCGGTATCGTGGACAAGGTCGTCACCACCATGGCGAGCATCCACGACAACTCCCGCAAGATCACGGACATCATCGGGGTGATCGACGGGATCGCATTCCAGACGAACATCCTGGCCCTCAACGCCGCCGTCGAGGCGGCGCGAGCGGGCGAACAGGGACGGGGATTCGCGGTGGTGGCCGGCGAAGTGCGGACGTTGGCGCAACGCAGCGCCATCGCCGCGAGGGAAATCAAGGATCTGATATCCACCAGCGCGTTGCGGGTAAGGGAGGGATCCGAACTGGTGGAGCAAGCCGGCTCGACGATGAAAAACATCATCGCCTCGAACGAGGGGCTCGCCGTGATTCTGGGCGAGATCAGCACCGCCAGTTCCGAGCAGCAGGCAGGCGTAGGACAGGTACGGCAGGCGGTCGAGAGCATGGATGCCACCACCCAGCAGAACGCCGCCCTGGTGGAGCAAAGCGCCGCGGCAGCTCAGAGTCTGCTGAATCAAGCGCAGTCCCTCGTACAGACCATGTCGGTGTTTCAATTGCCGCAACGAGGATAACGATATTTGCTTTTGGGTAGGTAACGACCGCAGCAAGATCGACAGCGCGGTACAGGCAGGGAAAGCGAACGTAAAAAATCCACGGTGCCGTGGCCCTCCGACGGACCGGCCTGCGGATGGTTTCGCCGTTGTCTTGAATGCCGATCGTGGTCATGTCGGTGGGCATCGGCAATCGCGCGGTGTATTCCCTGCTCTTGTTCGCGGCAGTATGGCCCCTCGTGACGGGCACCGCGACCGGTGTCTCGCGCATAGACGGGCGCTGGGTACAACCCGGCGAGAGCCTTCCAGCCAGCCGCTGGAAGATGCTCTGGCATATCCATGCGCCGGGTATCGCCTTGCACGTGCTTACCGGCGTACGCTTGGCGATCCGCATTCCATGGATCGTGCTGGTTCCCGCCGAGATGCTGGGCGTCAACGCGGAACTCGGCTATCTGGTCCTGGACGCGCGCGACCAGCTCGCGTATTCGGAATTGACGGCGGTAATCGTCGTGATCGGCGCGCTCGGCTTTCTGCTCGATGTGGTCGCCCGTTTGTCGTACCGCAGCGTGGGCGGGGGCGACACGCCCTGAACATCATCACCGGCACGGGCTCGGGAGTCGGGTGAGGCAGCCGCGCTGGCTCGGGCTCGAGGCGGCGACAAGTGCATCAAGGCCGGCGGCATCGATCTCCCATCGCGCCTCGAGATTGCCCCGCCTCACGGCGTCGGTCAATGCCGTTTTCGCCGTTTCGTCAATGTCTTGCGCCAAGTCACCGTTACCCGCGTCGGCGAGCGTGCCAACCAGCAGCAGTACCGCGGCTAATGTTTCAATCTGGTCAGGTCCGCCATGCCCCATGCGCACGGCTTGAAGGTTTGCATGGCGGCGCAGGGCCACGGTATCGATGGCGGCGTGCGAAAGGAGAAGGACCTGCTGCTTGGCAGGCGCAAGCCTGCACGGCACGAGCGAATTGTGGGAACGCGGACATGAGAGAAACGTCGACGAAGGATGGATGGCGACGCGCAACGCCCTATCCGCTTTCGGTAGCGTCGGCTTTCGCCTTCATTTACGCCTGTACATGCACGATGACGCGTTCGTATTCGTCGCGCGTCAAGACATACGTGCTGAAGGTAATTCGCAAAACGTGACAGTCTTTCGTTTGAAAAGCAGTATTTTGAGAGATAGTGCGAGACATTGCGGCAACGCGAAGAAAATGGAGAAATTTGATATGCAACGGATTTCTGGTAGTCCTGGTTCTGGCGTGTCGGCTTTGTCATTCGATGACGGCGACACTACCAGGCCGCAACGCGTGCCTGGTGCAAACCGGAATGTCCGGGACGACCGCATGCCGGTGTCCCGCGGCCCGCAGCTTGCTGCCGGCGCGAGTTCACGCCCCCCCCGCGCGCCCCTGCCCGAAGGAGGCTATCAAGTAGCCATGCCCATACCGGAATCACTGCCCTCGAAAGCCAAAGGCGTCGATGAGCGTATCGCGGCCGTATCGCGTTACGTTGAACAAGCTGCAAGCCTGATGGAACAGCATGCGCAACAGGGCAGCACTAAGATTTTTTCCGCACCGGAATATTTCTTCGATGCACATCTCACCCCCCGACCGGGTATGCTCAGGCACCGTGGCACCGACGTCAGGCAGCTTTCGGAGCCGGAGTATCACCAAATCGACGTCGCGATGCGGGAACTCAGTAATCGATTTCCCGACATCCTGATTAAAATCCCGATTGCGTGGAAGAAACCCATGGATCGTCCGGAGACTCAGGATGCGTACCTGAAATCGAAAGCAGCACAAGATCCCGCGAGCCTGCTCCACGCGCATTATCAAAAACGGTGGACGAACAAAGAAGTTTCAAGCGCGTTGGAACCTCGAGCGCAAAAAGCCCAACGAGCCCACGACGATGGTCTCGCGAAATTAGGCCCGCGATTCAGCCATGATTTCCCCAAAATTGCCGAAGACACAACTCATTTGGCCCGCAACACAGTGCTTACTTATTGGGGGGGCAAACAGGTCAACAAATACCATAAAGTCGTAGGCATGCAGGAGGTTCTTGGATCTGGTGATGGGCAAAAAGTCCAGTTCGTCGCGGGAAGCGATCACGGTGGCGCGCATGTCTTGCCCAACGGAAGCAATGCCACCCAGGAGATCTGTCGGGACCACGCGGTGAACACCGCAAATTCGGCTGGCGCTGTTCACTTTGTAAACTCCGATGGCGTAGCTGCAAGTAACCCCGCGGGCAAATACGACGCCACCTCAATGGTTATACATGCAAATGCGGCCCTGCCGCGGGCCGGGACGTTTGGCACGCCTGGACCGGACAATCAGAAAGTGGAACTGGTACGAACCGAAGGCGATCGAAATGTCCTTGATTCTGTAGAGCCGATGGTGAAGGAAGGGGATGTTGCAATGTACAACGTAGGTTCAGCCATTTAATCGGATGCATTCGATCCTTCATCTTCAGGTGTCGCTCCAAGCCGACCTCCTTGGCTACTCACCGCAACGCCTTGGCTAGGGTCTCGAATGCATCGGCCTGATCCCAGCGCGTCCTGTCTTGCACGAGCGGTTCCATTACGGCATGCGGACGCGTTTTCGCTTCATGCCGCACCGGGTTTGCCAGGCGCCAGAGCGGTGCCTGGCGCGTGCTCCCCGCCGCTCGCACGCCGCGGAATCATCCCCCACTAAGGCGCAATTCCAGACTCGCCACTCAATCAGGCGAGAACGCAGGCCAGAAACAGGGGATGGTTTGTCAACGGCGGCGCGACGCCGCATTCGTCGTCACGGCGATTTCCCGGCGCCAACGCAGCATTGTCGGCTGGCGCCCCACCGCGTCGGTCGATGAGCCAGGAAATCCGACTTCTTATCCAGTACCCGTCGTCCGTGCCGATTGAATTTGACCGGCGTTTGCGAAGTTAAAAAAATGCATGGAATTGCCCCCTTGTCCGTCCTGCAACGTGGAGTTGGTCAGAGGGAATCAATACCGCATCACGATGGCGATCGGCGGAGTTCAGCGCTTGGAGTTAGCTCGCCATGCATAAAAACTATGCGTCGTAATACCCAATCTTTCGCCGTGGCGAACCTCGAATGCCTCCGCATTCCAGGTGTAGCGGCGATATCCCATATGGCGTGTTCCAGCCTCCCGCCTGCAGCTTTCCTTACCAGAAATGGTTGGAAGCGATATTTCGCAATCGCTGTTCATTTTTCGCAAGACAACCGGGCCATGACGGTCGGGAAAATACCATTGGGCGCCCTTCACGATTCAGTAAAAGATCGAAATGCCAAAGATTGATCCGCACGCTCATGGCGCCACGCTGCCTTCGGTGACCGAACGCGAAAACAGGGATGCCAGCCGGGACGGTCGCGCGCCGGGCAAATCGTCGAATGCACCGCAGCGCCCCCACGATTCCGTACTCGGCGGCTTGAAGGATCTCTCCGCGCCCGCCCCGTCGAACGGCTCTGGAATCGGCGCGACGGCGCGACCATCGTCCCGAGCCGATCGTCGCGGAACGCAGCGCGCGCCGAATCGGTCCGGGGCGCGATTGCCGTCGCTTCGGAACATCGCGGCGCTGGCGCTTGCCGCGAGCGGCAAGGCGATGGCCACGCGGCCTGAAAATGCCAGCTTGAGCCTCGCCATGTCCGAGCCACCGACCCCGGCACGCGACCTCGCGATGCCGCTGTCTGACATGACAAACCCGGCCCCGGCTGCGCGGCCACGACATGCTCACGAACCCAGTCCGCTGGAAAGCGCGCGGTTCCAGGATCAGTTCGCCGTGCCATTGGGTGCCACGGCCATCGTTCTGGCCGCAGCCAGTCTGCCCCTCATGTATGGACTGGGACGCCAGCGCGAAACATCGCCTACGGAAACGGCCGTCACGCTGGAAGACGCCGTGGCCGCGGAACACGCACCCGCGGCCCAGTTCGGTGGCAGCGCGGCCGTCGACGCTCCCGCCGCTCCCACGCCCGCTTCGGTTGCGGCGGCGGCCGCCACCGAGGGCGAATCGCACACCGCCTCGACACTCCCGCCGGAAAGACGTTTTTCAACGATGTTGTCGAATGCGGCGACGGCAATCTGGAAACAAACGGATCTTTACACCGGTCTGCACGCAGGCGACGACGCGGCGTTTCGTGAACGCATGATGCATCCGCCACACGATCAAATGTCGCTCCCGCAGCGCAAGGCACAACTCACCGGATGGGCGAACGAGATCGCGCGAATGGCGTTGCCGGACAATCTGAAGCAGCACTTTCGTGACAGTATCCAAGATACGATTTCCACGATCGACGGCTTGATCAGGAACGCGAATCCCTGGTCGCGAACGGCGAAACTCGTCGCACAGGCCATCCTTTGCACGCCGCTGCCGATCGTGCTGCCTTTGTTCGCGGTGCCGATCGAGCGGCAGCAAATGGACGTCATTATCGCGTCCTACGTGAAGACAACGATGCTGCGCGGCGGTCTCGCGATGCGGGCGAGCGCCAACAACGCCGCGATCACCAATCTCTACCTCAATCGCGACTATGCCAATGTGATACAGAGCCTCGCACTGTCGCTGAATCTGTTCGGCAGGACGCGTGGCGTCGCGGACAATCCCGCCTATAGTGTCGGCGCCGCCGTCGCGTCGGCGGCCGCGCTGGCCTATACCTTCTATCCGGACCAGGTGAAGTCGTTGCCTGGTCACGTCGTGCGTACGGTGAAGCAGGTCGCCAGCCTGATTACCCGCAACGGTCCGCTTCCCCCGCGCGAGCAGTCCGTTCGGGTAGGCGGCGTCGACGCCAGCGGCGTGTCCGACGAAAGCAAGGCGGGCCTCCATGCCCTGGGCGGACAGGTATTTCAGGCACGCGCCTCACTCGCGTCGGAAAGGCACGGTTTCAAAGATGCCGGAAAGACATTGAGCGACACCGCAGATTGGCAGTTCGGGCAGATGCTCAAGGGCTATCACAACCTCGCCCGGGACCTGGAGGCCTTCACGGCGTCTCCCGGTCCGGCGAACGGAAGCGTTCACGATCCCGATCGCACCGCCAAACTCGCGCTGGCCATCATGTCCGGCACGATTTGCGCCGGCGTGACCGCCGAGTTCTATCAGAACAAGATCACCGCGGTGGATATGGGCGTGGATGCCCTGTTCAATATCTACAACGGTCTCAATCAGGCGCTCGACCCGAACGTGAGTTGGCAGCAATCGCTGGATACGTTCAAGAACTGGACGTCTCTCAGCCTCGTGATGGCGCCCATGCAGGCCGGCAACCTGCTCGCGGGCAATCCGGTCGAGCGAACTGACAAGAACATGCTGGTGGGCGCGGGTGCGTTGACCGCGGCGAATCTGCTGGTCGCGGGCCCGTTCGGCGCCGCGGTCAAAATTGTCGTGGGCAAGGCGCTCGATCTTGCACAGCGGGAAATGCCCGCGCAGGCGACATCGCTGGAAATGATCGCGAGCACGCAACCGGCGGATTCCCGCCCTCACCCTTGAGATAACAGTCCTGAAATAACCGTTCGTATCGCACCGTTCGATTGCCATCAATGATCGCGCGGTTCCCGTCCGTCTGATCCAGTTTCGTCGGCGCGCCTTGACCCGGATGGCGGCTGCAAGGGCCGGTGCGGTTCAGTCTTCACGCCGCCCGCTTGCTGGCGAACACCGTTCCCGCAATAACGATGAAAATGCCGACGATGACCTTTTGCCAGGTGCTCGGCACGCCGGCCAGGATCAGGACGTTGTTGATCAATGTGACCAGCAGCACGCCCAGCAAGGTGCCGACGACACTGCCGCTGCCGCCCGTGATGCGCGCGCCTCCCAGGATGACGGCGGCGATCACATCGAGTTCGCTGCCGACGAGATCGAATGGATTCGCGAGACGCGTGCTGGACACATGCACGATGCCCGCCAGACCGGACAGAAAGCCCGCATAGCCGAACACGAAGACGTGCACGGTGCGCAGGTTGTAGCCGAGTCGCTCGGCGATGGCCAGGCTGCCGCCGATGGCGTACACGGCGCGGCCCATGAGCGTGCGGTTGAGCAGCCACCACGTCAGCAGCGCGGCGGCGGCCAGCACCAGCACGGTGGCCGGCAGCACGGCATGCACACCGGTGGCGGTGTCGTGGCGCCACAGCGCGAGCTTGCCGAACGCGTCCATCGAATGGGGAATGTTCATGAAAAACACGGTGCCGATGAACGTCAGCAGCACGCCGCGGTACAGGTACTGGGTGCCGATCGTGATGATCAGCGATGGCGCTTTCAGGAAATCGACCAGCAAGCCGTTCAATATGCCGAGGACAGCGCCGCCGGCGGCGCCGGCCACCATGATGACCGGCATGCTCGTGTCCGGAAACCGCGTCAGCACGAGCTTCGTGATGCCGTACATGGTCAGCGCCGCGATGGCGGCGAAGGAGACGTCGATGCCGCCCGCCGCCAGCACGATCATGACACCGAGCGCGAACAGACCGAGGACCGTGCAGGCGCGGACGATATCGAACAGCATGGCCAGCTGGAGGAAATCGTGGTTGAGCGTCCCGATGACGATGCTGACCAGAACGATCAGCGCCAGCGTGAACAGGTGCGGCTGGCGCGCCAGGCGCCGCCGCAGCGCCTGCGCGGGTGGGATGGCGACAGGGGGAGAAGGCGTGACGGAGGTATTCATGAAGCGGCCTTGCCGGTATGGTCGGAAATGAGGGCCTGGTACAGGGTGTCTTCACGCAGGCCGTCGACGTCGTATTCCTGCGCGATGCGGCCCTTGCGCATCAACAGGATGCGGTCGCAGTTCTGCAGCAGTTCGGGCAGATCGTCGCTGACCAGCACCACGGCGAGCCCCTCCCCGGCCAGGCGCTGGATGATGCGATAAATGATGTCCTTCGAGCCGACATCGACACCCACCGTCGGACCATGCAGGATCAGCATGCGCGGATGGATCGCCAGCCAGCGGCCGATCAGCACGCGCTGCTGGTTGCCGCCGGAGAGCGATTGCACGGGGCGATCGACGTCGGGCGTGGCGATTTGCAGGTCCTTGACCGTCGCGTCGGCGAGCGCCTGCGCGCGACGCGCGTCGAGCGCGCCGAAACGGCTGCGCAGCTTGTCGAGCACGGTGGTGACGATGTTGTCGCGGATCGACTTATCGAGAAACAGGCCTTCGCCGAGACGGTCCTCGGGGACATAACCGATGCCGTGGCGGATGGCGTCGCCCGGTTTGCGCAGCGTGACCGGGTGCGCGTCGAGAAAGATCGCGCCGCTGTCGGCCGCCTGCACGCCGGCCAGGGACAGGGCCAGTTCGTTGCGGCCCGAATCGAGAAGGCCCGTGATGCCCAGGATTTCTCCCTTGTTCAGCGTGAAGCTCACGTCACCGAACCGGCCGCGCCGCCCCAGGCCCGCCACGCGCAGCAATTCGCCATCCCCGCGCGAGCGGCTGCGGTATCGTGCCCCGTCGAGATCCTTGCCGGTCATCCAGTGCGCCAACTCGGCCTTGGTGAAATCCTGGATCGGCCCCTGCGCCACCTTGGCGCCGTCGCGAAACACGATGGCATGGCCGCCGATCGCATAGCACTCGTCGAGCTTGTGGCTGACGAACAGCACGGCCACGCCCTGTTTGCGCAACCCTTCGATGATGGCGACGAGGTTGTCGACTTCCTTCTGCGTGAGCGCGGTGGTCGGTTCGTCCATGATCACCATGCGCGCGCGGGTGGCGATGGCGCGCGCGATGGCCAACAGCTGGCGCGTCGCGATCGGCAATTCGTCCACGCGCGTGGACAGGAAATGGGCGTCGGTGGGCAAGCCGATGGCTTCCAGCGCAACGGCGGCGGTCGCGTCGACGGCGCGGCGGTCGAAGCGCCGCGCGAGCCGGCCGTTGCCGGCCACCAGTTGCCCGCTCAGCGCGACGTTCTCCGCGACGCTCAGGTTCGGCAGCAGCGACAGGTCCTGGTAGACCGTCTCGATGCCGAGCGCCAGCGCCTGCAGCGGCGTCAACTCGCCGTACGTGACGCCGCCCACCACCAGCCGGCCTTCGGTCGGCGGCTGGGCCCCCGAGATGATCTTGATCAGCGTGCTCTTGCCGCAGCCGTTCTCGCCCAGCAGATGGTAGATCTCGCCGGCTTCGATGCGCAGGTCGATGCCGCGCAGCGCATGCACGCCGCCATAGCGCTTGTGGATGCCTTCCAGCTGCAGAAACGTGGCATGCCCGGTTGCAGGCGCCGGGCCGGAACAAACACTCGTCATGAATCGATTCCCCTGCGATGGATGGTGCCGCGCCCCGACGAGCATGCCGTCGGAGCAGTGCGCGCGCGTCTTAGAACGCGTATTTCTTATAATTGTTCTTGTCGACTTCCACCCAGGCCTGTCCGGTCACGATGATGCCCACGCCCGGGCCTTTCTTCACGGTGACCTTGTTGTAGCCCGGCACGCCCATGTCCATGCCGTTGGTGATCGTCTTGCCCTGCACCAGCATCAGCGCGGCCTTGTTCATCATGATGCCGGCATCTTTCGGGTCCCAGAACGCGATTCCGCCAACGGCGCCCGACTCGAGGTATTTGGCCGCTTCACTCGGCAGGCCGGTGCCGTAGACGCATACCTTGCCCGTCAATCCCGCTTCCTCGACCGCGCGCCCGATGCCGAGCACGTCCAGCGAGGACGAGCCCTGGAAGCCCTTGATGTCCGGATACTTGCGCAGGATTTCCTTGGCCTTGCCGTACGCCTTTTCCGCGTCGTTGGCCGACTCGTTCTTGGCGTCGACCAACATCATCTTCGGATATTTCTTGGCATTGTCGGCGCCGCCGTCGGCCCACTGCACCTGCGACTGGCTGCCCAGGGAGCCCACCAGGGACGTCCATTTGCCGGCCTGGCCCATGCAAGCGGCCAGGCGTTCGTTCAAGCGCGCGCCGTAGGCGGTGTTGTTGAACGCTTCGATGTCGACCATCGTGTTTTTCTGGTTGTCCGCTTCATGCGTGACGACCTTGATGCCCCGTGCCATGGCGCGCTTGAGCACCGGCTCGAGCGTGGGCGGGTCCATCGGAACGACGGCGATCGCGTCCACTTTTTTCGCGACCAGGTCCTCCACCAGACGCTGTTGCTGCGCCGCGTCGGACTGTGCCGGGCCGATCTGGCGAGCGGTGGCCACGCCGACGTTTTCCGCGGCGAATTGCTTCACGCCCACTTCCATGCGGTTGAACCAACTGATGCCGGTTATCTTGACGACGGTGACGATGTCCACCGGCTTGGGCTGCGCATGCAGCACGCCCGCGACGACGAGGGATCCGCACGAGATGGCGGCGGCGCCGCATTTGGTTTTTTTAAGCATGATGTCTCCTAACCCTCTTGTCGATGGTTCGCTGGCTCAGGAGGGGTCTGGTCCAACGTCGCGCTCGCGCGCGGTGAAAAAAGCGCGAAATCGCGCGGGTTGATGCGCGCCGAGGCGAGGAAGCACAGCAGCAGCGCTCCCCAGGCGCAGTCGCGGAAGAAATTCGAGATATCGAGCAGGTTGAACGTGCTCGACAAGAACTGCAGCGCCATCGCCGAAAAGAACAGACACACCATGCGTCCGTACCCGCCTTGCGGGCGCACCCCGGCCATCACGGCGATCAGAATGGCGATCAACAGGTAGGAGCTGCCGTAATCGGACTTCACGCTCGCCGTGCGCGCCGCGATGATGATGCCGGCGATGCCGGCCAGCAGGCCGGAGGTGGCGTAGACGGACAGGAGCATGCGTTCGCCCGGAATGCCCGCATAACGCGCCGCCTTGGCGTTGGTCCCCAGCAGGAACAGACGTATGCCAAACGGGCTATAGCGCAGCAGCCAGCCCACGGCCAGCAGCGCGGCCATGAAGATCACGAACGGAATCGGCACACCATAGACGTTGTCGTTGCCGAGCGAGGACATCGGGTCCGCGTTGGCGATACGCACACTGGTGCCGTGGCTGAGCACGACGGCCGCCCCGGTGAAGATCAGCTGCGTGCCGAGCGTGCACAGGATCGGCGTCAGGCCCACGCGCGCGATCAGCCAGCCGTTCAACAGCCCGCCAGCCAGTCCGGTCGCCAAGGCCACGCCGATGAAGGCACCCGTATAACCCCATGGCGACGCGTCGCCGTCGACCACCAGCGGCGTGACGACGGCGGCGACCACGCCGGCCAGATTCGCCATGCCGACGCCGGACAGGTCGATGCCGCCATTGCCGGAGATCATCGCCAACGACACGCCGATGGCCAGCAGGCCCAACTCGGGCAACTGGCTGGCCATCGACTGAAAGTTATAGACATCGAGGAAGCCACCATGCGACAGCGCGGTGGCCGCGACCAGGATCAGGATGTTGATGCCCACCAGAAAGTTCAGCTGGGGATCGGAAAAATGGCGCTTCATCGGGTTTCCAAATAGTTGCGCAGGCAGCCGGGGCACTTATGCGGGATGAAACCCACACCACCGCCTGCGTTGGCGCCGGTACGGGTCGCCATGTCATGCCTCGGGGGCGAGGACGCCCTTCCTGAACACGAAGCAACCATAGAAGCGCCGTTCGCCGGTGGCGATCACGCAGTAGGCGGTGCGCGCGACATCGTAGAAGGCGAAGCGCTCGATCGAGCCGAGCAAGCACTCGCGGCCCTCGGCGCGGTTGATTTCCTGCTGCACTTCCTGCTGCACGGGCAGGACGTTGTCCGGCTCGCCCACCACTTCCATGCGGCGCGCCGGCGTGTCAACGGCCGTGTCGAGCGCCATCACCGACAGGATGGCGCGGGCCGCTTCCTTCGTGCCCGCGCCGTCGATACGCAGCACCTTGCCGAGCACGGTCCGGCGGGCAATGGCGTCGGCCGGGAAATTGGCATCGCACAGGACCAGTTCATCGCCGTGGCCCATGGCGCGCAACGCGTACAACACGTCCGCATTCAAAAGCGGATCAATTTTTTTCAACATATGCGTCTCCGGACATTCATCTACATTGTTTGGCTTGGCCGCAGACGCGCTCTCGGGCCGCCTGACTGGCACGCGTGCAGGTAGGCGGCAGGCCTGTCGTGTCGCCTGTGCAAGCGCACTGGATGTGTTTTTGCCATGGGTATGCGACCGCCAGGAACGCCGGGTCTGAGCGAGAGCCATCAAATTTATGATACGCCAATAAATTTTTACGGATAAAAATGTTTTCCCCAGTAACAATCGACGGATGGGACTGCTAAGATCGCGATTTTGAATTTGCTGTGGATCGAAGGAACCACCATGCGGGAAACTGCGGGCGCCAAGGCGCGCAAGCTTCGACGCGAACGGATGCAGGCCTTGGTCGGTAGCAACGGTCCGACGCTGCTCAGCCGGGTTGCCGAAGTGCTCGGCGTGACGGAAATGACCATACGCAGAGACCTCGCCGGGAACGACTCGGCCATGATCTGCCTGGGCGGTTACGTGCTCGAGGCTACCCTGCCGACCACCGGCGAAAAATACGTGCTGGCCGAGGAACTCGACCAGCACGCCGCGCGCAAGCGCCTGGCTTGCCAGCGTGCCGCCAGTTTCGTGGAGGAAGGCGACAGTCTGTTCATCGACTGTGGCACCACCATGGTCCATCTCGCGACGGCGCTGCCGTCCGACATGACGCTGAGCGTGGTTTGTTACTCCATGAACATCGCTGACATCGTGAGCAAACGCCCGAACACGCAGTTGATCCTGCTTGGCGGGGTGTATCAGCCGTCATCGGCGACCTACTATTCCGAAGAGTCGGTGCAATATCTGGAACGGCTGGGGGTGAACAAGGCCTTCATCTCGGCCGGCGGCGCCGACCCGGCGCGCGGCGTGAGCTGTTCGAACTTTCACGAGGTACCGATCAAGCAGGCGGCCATCCGTAACGCCGCACAGTGTTTCCTGGTGGTCGACGAAAGCAAGCTGGGACGCATGCGCGCCGCCTTTTTCGGTTCACTCGACGTGTTTTCCAAAATCATCGTTGGCGGCACGCTGGAACCTGCCCTGCTGCAGCGGTTCCAGGGTTGGCCGCTGGACGTCGCCGCAACCGACGAGGTTCCATGAAGCGAGGCGGATGATTTGCGCCATCAAACGCATCATTCGACGGATGCCTGGGTTCAAGCGCTTTCGCTACGCGCGAATTATTCCGAGCGGAACGTGTCAATGACTTTGCGGCACATCTTTGGTACCGGGGCGATCGAAGCAGGCGTCCCATTCCATATCGTTCAGGAGAATCTGGACCATGCATCGCCGGCAACGACTTCGATTCATATGCGTTACCGCTACGAATCAATCAACTCCTTGATGCGGGAAGCGAGCGCTTCCATGAGAAAAGGCTTGGTCACCACGTGCATCTGGGGCGGCAGATTGCCGTTGCCGATTACGACACTCTCGGCGTAGCCCGTGATGAACAGCACCTTCAGATCCGGCCTGCCGACGCGCGCCATGTCGGCCATCTGCCGGCCGTTCATGCCGCCTGGCAAACCCACGTCCGTGACCAGCAGATCAATGCGCGCGTTCGAGCGCAGTATGTTCAGCCCCGACGCGCCATCGCTTGCCTCGATAGCCGCATAGCCCAGCTCTTCCAGCACTTCCGTGACCAGCATGCGGATGGTCGGCTCGTCGTCTACCACCAGTACGGTTTCGCCCTGTCTGGCGCGCGGTGCCGTTACCGTATCGAACACGGGCTCCGCATCGACGATCCCGAGATACCGGGGCAGGTACAGGCGCACCGTCGTGCCGAGCCCTTCGTGCGAGTGTATGCGCACCTGCCCGCCCGATTGCCGGGCGAAGCCGTAGATCATGGACAGACCGAGGCCGGTGCCCTGTCCGATAGGCTTCGTGGTGAAGAACGGATCGAACGCCTTGGCGATGATTTCGGGAGACATGCCAGTGCCCGTATCGCTGACGTTGATTACCAGATACTGGCCCGGCGGCAGATCCCGCTCGCACAACGCGCGGTTGTCAAGAGCAAGATTTTGAGTCTCGATGTGCAATTCCCCTCCGTCCGGCATGGCGTCGCGGGCATTGATGCACAGGTTGAGCAGGGCGTTTTCCAGCTGATTGGGATCCACCAGCGTGGGCCAGAGAGCATCGGCCGCCGTCACCCGCACAGCGATCGCTGGCCCCGCGGTATGCTCGATCAGCTCTGTCATGTCCGCCACCAGCAGGGCCACATCGGTGGGCCTTGGGTCGAGCGTCTGCTGTCGCGAGAACGCCAGCAATCGGTGTGTCAGCGCCGCCGCCCGTTTGGCTGCGCCCTGCGCCGCATCGATATAGCGGTCTACGTCCTGATAGCGTCCCTGCGCTACGCGCGTGCCCAGAAGTTGCAGCGAACCGGTAATGCCCGTCAGCAGGTTATTGAAATCATGCGCAAGTCCACCTGTTAGCTGGCCGACCGCCTCCATTTTCTGGCTTTGACGTAGCGCTTCCTGTGTTCGAGCGAGATCTTCTGCCGCCGCCTGCTGCTCGGTAATGTCGCGGGCGGAACAATAGAACTTGCCTTCCACCGGCACGGCGCTCCACGAGAAGACGCGGTAGCTGCCGTCGCGGGTCCGAAACCGGTTCTGGTAATCGGTCGCCGGCTCACCGCTGAAGAGCCGGCCGAGCTCCAGGCGCGTGCGTTGACGGTCGTCCGGGTGTTCCATCCATTCGGAAGTGCGCCCAACGATCTCTGTAATGTTCCAACACAGTAGCTTCTTCCAGGCCGGGTTCACGCTGAGCCACCTACCCTCGGCATCCGTTACGCCGAGCAAATCCCGCGATGCGTTCCAGATACCATCACGTTCCTGTGTCCGTTGGGTCACTCGAGCTTCAAGGGTTTCATTGATGTGGCGCAATTCGGCCGCGGCTCGCGCCTTCTCTATCGCGGCCCATGTACGATCGGCCACCGCGCGAGTGAATACGATCTCCTCCTCCGTCCATTCCCGAACCGTGACGGAATTAAGGATAGCCATGGCGACGAGTTGCCCACTTTCCATCAATGGCACATTGAGCAAGCCGCGAACCTGAACCTTCCCTAGGGCTTCGGCCCTGTTTTGGGTACGCGGATCCACTGTTACGTCGGCGATGGCGACTACCCTGTTCCGTTTAAGATCGTCGATGTACGAACCGAAATCCCGCACCGCATGATTTCCCGTAATCCAACTGATCTCGGAGCTGGCCCGCCAGTCGTTTTCCACAGTGACAATTTCGTGAACTACGTCCATGCGGCCGTAAGCTGCGCGACTGACTTCCAGGGTTTTGCCAAGGATCGCGGCGGCGATGGAAACCATTGCCGACGGATCGTGCAGATCGCGAAGCTGGTCGCCCAATGCAATCAAGGCGGCTTGCCGCAGTTCCTGTTGCTTACGGTGGTTGATGTCGACCAGTACACCAGGAAAGCGCACTGCTCGTCCTGCCGCATCGAGATCGCATTGACCGTTTGCTTCAACCCATCGCCACGACGCGTTGGGTTGACGTATGCGGTACTCCGCGCGATACCGGCCACCCTTCACTAAAGCGCGAGAGATGGTATGCTCGACGTGCTCAAGGTCCTCGGGATGAATAGATTGCACAACTTCTTCGAGCGGAACCCCTGCTTTCAGCGTGTCTGGATCGAGAAAAAACGTGCCGGCGAAACGTCGATCGGCGGTGATGCGGTTCTTGGCGACGTCCCAGACCCAGGTGCCAAGGATGGCGCCGGCGTTTAGCGCGAGCTCGACGCGTTCTGCCGTGGCATGCGCCTCCGAAATATCGCGAGAGATCGACAGCAGGCGTTCAGGGCGGCCGTCCGCGCCCAGCATGGGCGTGACCACCACGTCCCAATATCGACGGTTGCCCTTCGCGGTGTCCGCATAGCCCTGAAACTGCCCACGTCCCCCATGTCTGGCAGTTTCCAGGGCGCCCAGAGCCGATTGCTTTCCCTGCCCTTGCCAGAAATCGGGCCAGGGGCAGCCAACGAAAACAGAGGGATCCTCTATCTCCATGGTCTGCTGGCCGCCTTCGCTTATGAACTGCAAACTGCCGTCCAGGCTCAGCACCTTGATGCAGTCGGCGGAACTCGTCAGTACCTGCCGGTTGAACGCCTCGCTGGTGCGAAGCGCCTCTTGTGCTTTCACGGTTGCCGAAACGTCGACAGCAATACCCGTAAAGCGCAATGCGCGCTCACCATCCGTTTCATAGCAACGGGCACGCAGCAGGAGGCTGCGCACCTGACCGTCATCGCTGACGGTACGCAGTTGTTTGGTATAGTCGCCGCAGGCGGTAATGACGCCTTCCCCGTTCCTGACAACGGCGTCGCGGTCCTCGGGATGAACGGCGGCTAAAATTTCGCTTCGCGGGACACCATTGCCGACGCGAGCAGGGTCGAGGCCGTAAAAGACAGCGAAACAGGCATCGCCACGAATCGTATCCTCTGCGATGTCCCAGTCGTAGAAGCCGACCAATCCGGTACCCAGCGCGGTCTCGACGCGTTCCTGGCTATCACGCAACGCTTTTGAGGCGCGGCGCTGTTCGGTCCGGTCGCGCAGGATCTTCAGGAAGCCAGTGACGATTCCCTCCTCATCGCGCAGCGCCGTCATTTCCCCCGACGCATAGAAACGCGTGCCGTCTCGGCGCATGTACCAGCGTTCGTTGATCCCATGCCCGTTACGCAGGGCCTCGCCCATTTCCATGGCGGGACGGTCCGCATCAACGTCTTCGGGGGTGAAGAAACGGTCTGCCGGCTGACCGACCATTTCCTCTTTTGTCCAGCCCATGATGCGATGAGCACCCTCATTCCAGCTGGTGATCCGGCCCTCAAGGTCGAAACTGACAATGGCGTAATCAATGGCGCTGTTCAGGATCTGCTGACTGCGCGCTTCCATGCGCCGTTCGGCGGCGAGCGCCCGGTCGCGTTCGGCGATCGCCTTGCGCTGCTCCAGTCGCGCCATGACCGCCCGGGCCAGGGCCTTGAGGATGAAGATCTGCTCTTCGGTCAGCTGACGGGGTTGTTGATCCACCACGCACAGCACGCCGATCGGCCAACCCTCTGGCGTACGGAGGGGAACGCCCGCATAAAGGCGGGCATGAGGCGGTCCCTCGACCAGGGGATTGCCCGCAAAACGTGGGTCCGCCTTGGTATCGGGGACAACCAGGATTTCCGCCTCGCTCAGGGCCTTGGTGCAGATCGAGGGCTTGAGCGGCATTTGCCGGATGCCCAGTCCGGTCTCGGCCTTGAACCACTGTCGGTCGTGGTCGATCAGGTTCAACAGGGAAATGGGCGCGCCGCACGCGCGGGCGGCCATCTGCGTAATGTCGTCGAACTCGGTTTCCCGGGGCGTATCGAGGATGCCATAACTGTAGAGTGCCGCGAGGCGATCCTCTTCCTGCCACGACTCGGGAAACTGGGTATCTGACGTATTCATTCTGTCGCGTTTGTTCAAAAGTTTGGCCGCA